>JANYDO010000285.1 GCA_025363605.1 Candidatus Kapaibacterium sp. | reverse complement strand
CACTTTCTCGACAAAGGCGAAAGCGCTCCTGTGCTGGACGCACAGCACCTCGCGGATAATGTGATGGTGATTCAGTCAAAGCGGAAAGTCGGTGCGGAGCTAACGGCAATTGATTCCTCCTTGCGCCCGTTTTATCACGGTGTTGCCTCCGGCGACCCACTTTCTGACCGCGTTATTCTCTGGACGCGCGTTACGCCAAGTGTGGATGCGCCCGTAGCGGTGCGGTGGCAGCTTGCGAGCGATACGGCAATGACCAACGTGGTCACATCAGGAACGTTCACCACAAACGCCGAGCGCGATTACACAGTCAAAGTGGATGCGCAGGGCTTGGAAGCGGACAAAACGTATTACTATATGTTCACGGCGCTTGGTGCAAATTCTCTTATTGGGCGCACAAAGACACTACCCGCCACGACAGCAACCGTGCGGCAAGTGCGCTTTGCCGTCGTTTCCTGCAGCAGCTATCCGCATGGCTTTTTCAATGCCTACGGACGGATTGCCGAACGCAATGACCTTGATGCGGTGCTGCATTTGGGCGATTACATCTACGAGTACAATGCTTCCGAAACCAGTTATGGCGGCAGAACGGGTATGAAAATCGGTCGTGTGAGCAATCCTACCAATGAAATTATTTCCCTTGCAGACTACCGCACGCGGTATAGCCAGTACCGTCTGGACGAGAATCTCCGTCGTGTGCATCAGCAGCACCCAATGATTCACGTTTGGGACGACCACGAAACAGCTAATGATTCCTACAAAGATGGTGCGGAAAATCACCAGCCTGCAACCGAAGGCAGATGGGACACTCGCAAAGCCATCGGCAAGCGCGTTGCCTACGAGTGGCTGCCCACACGCGAGAACGCTGATACGATTATTTACCGCCGCTTTGCTTTTGGCACTCTTGTTGACCTGCTCATGCTCGACACGCGGCTGGAAGGTCGTGAAGTGCAGGTGCAAGGTGTACTGCCGTCCTCGTCGCAAGCCTCGAAGGATTCTATCAATAATCCTAACCGCACTATACTGGGCGCAAAGCAATTTGCATGGCTCACAAGCGGCTTACGCACATCCCGCGCAACGTGGCGCGTACTGGGCAATCAAGTGATGTTTGCCCCGATTGTGGTGGATAAAGTGGATATGGACAGGATTCGGCGCTATTCCTTCGTCTTTAGTTTGCTTGCACCGTCGCTGATGAGCACGCTGCAAGAAGCATTTTACGGCGATGTCTGGACGAATTATCCCGCCGAGCGCAAAAAGCTGATGGACTCCATCAGCGCAAATAATATTCGCAACGTGGTCATTACCACGGGTGATTTTCATACAGGCTTCTCAATGGACGTTACGCTGGATGCCGCCAACACAGCCCGCTACAATCCTACAACGGGACAGGGTGCAGTGGCAGTAGAATTTATGTGTCCAAGTATTTCATCGGGAAATTTTGATGAAAATATTGCCAGCGGATTATTTAACGTGATTAATAGCCTGATGAAAACACTCGGCTTCCAAAGCCCGCAGCGTGAGGGCTTTGCCGATGTGATGGCAGCGCGGGATACGCAAGAACTCCTCGGCGTACTCAACGACGCACTCCGCGAACAAAACCCTCATTTGAAAAATATCAATCTCACCGACCACGGCTATACGCTGCTCGACATCACGCCCGAAAGAGCGCAGGGCGACTATTGGTACATGGACACGATTCTTGTGCCGTCGGTGCGGGAGCGCTTCGGAGGTGGTTTCTTTACGCTGAACGGGCAAAATAATCTTACACGCTCCGCCACGCCTACCGCACCCAAGCCCGTACAAGCCATTCCAGCGCCCGCTCGCCCGCTCCGCACAACGCTTGTAGCGCAAACACGTGAACTCGCGCCACAAGTAGGCAGTAAGCGCTCCACAAACGATGCTTCACTTGTCAATAAAGGAACGATGCTTCTTCTGGGCTGCTACCCGAATCCGATGAGCAGCGTCGGCTACATCAACTACACACTTGATGTAGCGCTTCCTGTCACGGTCAATATTTACGATGCCACGGGAAAAATCGTCTCGACGCTGGTAAACGGGCAGGTACAGCAAGGGAATATTGTTCTCATGTTGGATGTAAGCCGCTTCCCCACCGGTGCGTACACGTGTAGTATTGAAACGCCGCAAAGCAGCATCAAACGCCCACTTATTGTGCGGCATTAAATCTCACTTCCATCATCGCCAATGTCCCAACCAGCAAATAATCGCGTTTCCGGTAAAACTTCGGAAGACCTTGCAGCTGAATTTCTGATTGCCAAAGGAATGCGCATTGTGAAGCGTAATTTCCACTTCGGGCGTGTGGGTGAAATTGATATTATTGCGGAAGACGGTCATACGTTGGTCTTTATTGAGGTCAAAGCGCGTTCTTCTACGCTTTATGGTACGCCCGAAGAAGCAGTCACGCCTGCCAAGCAGCGCGCCATACGCAAAGTAGCACAAGGCTATCTCTACACGCAAGGCATCACTGACCGCGAGTGCCGGTTCGATGTTATTGCAATTCGATTATTTTCCAATGAACCGGAAATTACGCATTTGATAGCGGCATTCTAATATTTTTTTGCAACTGTTCTTTTCTTATTCCTCGTCGGTGTCCTGTCCTTGTCGGTGGCGCTTGGAAATATCACGCGCATTGGTCACAAGCCCACGAATAACGCGATGTTTGAGCAGATTCGTAGAGACAGCCTCCAGTTCTGCCCATGAGCCGTCGGCGCGGCGGAAACGGTATTGCATTGTTTCCATAGCATTAAGGGGCATTTCCACGAGTTTGAGAAACAGCGCTTTGATGCGCTCTAAATCTTCATCGTGAATGTACGAATATGCATTTTTTCCGATAAGCATTTCGGGTGAGTAATAGAACATACGCGCCACCGAAGGACTGAGGTAGGTGAAATTTCCTTCGGCATCGGTGATGACGACGGCATCATTCGCATTTTGCATAAGCGCTCTGAGGCGTTCTTCGCTTGTGCGGAGGGCTTCTTCTGCCAGTTTGCGCGGGGTGAGATTTTCAATG
>JANYDO010000253.1 GCA_025363605.1 Candidatus Kapaibacterium sp. | reverse complement strand
AGGGGGCGACGAGCGCAGCGAGTGGGGGATTTGTCGAAAGGCGCATAAAATCTAAATCCCCCGTTCCCCCTTTATCAAGGGGGCGAATGAGTAAGACTCGATACATCATGCAGTTACGCTTAACTTAATGACATTGTTTCTTAATGGTAGTTGAAGCTCGTAAGGCAAAGTCTGGCGTAGATTATGCACAAAAGCACGACTACATTTTTTCACTTTTTAATAACACCTTCTATGAAACGTTTTTCCACAATTATCGCGGTCGTGTGTGCCGCATTAACGCTCATGTTTCAGCCTAATGCAACGGAACTTATGGCTCAAACCAAACGCCCTCTGGAGGTCGAAGACCTCTTTCGCTTGAAACGCCTTTCTGATCCCGCTATTTCGCCGGACGGGAAGTTTATTGCTTATGTCGTCGGTACGGTGGACAAAGCCGCAAACCGCACCAATACTGATATTTGGCTTGCCTCCACAAGCGGCGGCGAACCGCGTCTTATCGTCGCTTCGCCGAAGTCGGACAATCACCCGCGTTGGTCGCCAGACAGCAAAACACTTTCCTACGTTTCGACCAGTTCTGGCACAGCGCAAGTGTATCTCTACGACGTTGCCACAGGCGCTACACGTCAGCTTACAAGCCATTATACGGGCGCAAGTCAGCAAATGTTTTCGCCCGACGGCACGATGATGGCGTTTGTGTCATCGGTGTATCCTGAGTATTCGGCAAAAAGTTTTCTGGAATGTCAAAAACTCACGCAAGAGCGCGACGAAGCATTCGAGAACGGCAAGATGAAGGGCTTGGTGATTGATAAATTGCTTTATCGTCACTGGGATTCGTGGACAGATTTCAAGCGGATGCACATTTTTGTTGTACCCGTGAGCATAGGCGCTTTGGGCGGCGGCGAACCGCGCAATATCACGCCCGGCGACCGCGATGCCGTGCCGAGTTCTTCCACCTTTTCTGCCGGAGATGATTTCCATTGGTCGCCGGACAGCAAAGAAATTGCGTTCACCGCAAGCGTTCTGCCCGCACGGGAAGAGGCTTGGCGAACAAATTCCGAAATTGTTACGGTGGATGTGAAAACAGGTGTACAGAAAAATTTGACTGAAAGCAATCCTGCCGCCGATGCCTATCCGCGCTATTCGCCCGACGGAAAATGGCTCGCCTACCGCGCTCAGATGCGGGCGGGATTTGAGGCAGACAAATGGGATATTGTCCTGCTCGACCGCGCAAAAGGTACGTCCTCGCGCATTACCGGTAAATGGGATTACAGCGCCGACCAGTTCGAGTGGACGCAGGACAGCAAAACGGTTGTGCTTGAAACGCAAGATAATGCTGAAGCCGTCTTGTACGCTATTGCCATTGATGGAAAAACTACACCGAAAAAACTGACCGAAACGGGTGCTGCGTCGTCTATTTCGATTGCGAATAATGGCGTAGTTGCTTTTGCTCATGCCGTGTTTACCCGTCCCAGCGAAGTTTTTACGCTTAATCTGAAAGATAAAAGCCCTGCACCGAAGCAAATAAGCGACGTGAACGGCAAAGCACTTGCGGAAATTGGGTTCGGCAAAGTTGAGAAAATCTCCTACATGGGCGCAAAGGTAAAGAACCAAGCATGGATGATACTCCCGCCGAATTTTGACGCAACAAAAAAATATCCGGTGGTGTTTCTCATTCATGGCGGACCCCAAAGCGCTTGGCTTAATTCATGGTCGAATCGCTGGAATATGCAGGTTTGGGCGGCTGAGGGATACGTCGTTATTGCACCAAATCCTACGGGCAGCACAGGCTTTGGGCAGGAGTTTGTGGATGGCGTGTCGCATGATTGGGGCGGCAAAGCATATACCGACATTCTGAACTGCGTTGACCATGCGCTCAAAACCTACTCGTTTCTCGACGAAAGCAAAATGGCTGCTGCCGGAGCCAGCTACGGCGGCTACATGGTGAACTGGATGAACACGCAGACGAACCGTTTCAAGACGTTTGTGTCGCATTGCGGCGTGTATAATTTTTCCTCCATGTACGGCACGACTGATGAAGTCTGGTTCGACGAGTGGGAAAAGGGTTTGCCGTGGGAAACCGCCGATTTTGAGAAATTCTCGCCGCACAAATACATCCAGAACGCAAAAACCCCGACGCTCATTATCCACGACGGCAACGATTTCCGTGTACCGCTTCAAGAGGGAATGCAGTATTTCTCGGCATTGCAGCGCCGGGGCGTACCGTCGCGCTTGGTCTATATCCCCGACGAAGGGCATTGGGTGCTGAAGCCGCAGAATAGTGCGTTCTGGCACAAGAATATTTTTGAGTGGCTGGCGGGGTATTTGAAAAAATAATGTTTTTGAATTATCATTCCCAAACCGATGAAAACGACATACAACTATACTGTTATTTTTGAGCGCGAAGCTGAAGGCGGTTATCACGTCTTTTGTCCTGCTCTCAAAGGTTGCCATAGTCAAGGCGAAACATATGAAGATGCTTTGGTAAATATTACCGAAGCAATTGAATTGTTCATCGAAAGTTTATTGGCTGATAATGAGCCGATTCCTTTTGAAGACGTGATTATTAAGCCACTTCGCGTAGCAGTCTAATACCATTTTAAGTTGAGAATTGTACAATAACAAGGGAGCATGCTCCCTTGTTTACTGATGTTGCAGGGATTTTACTGCACAGCCTTCAACTCAATTTGGTATAAGATTATTCCATGGGTAACTATCCTGCAATCACCGCCGATGATTTCGTGCGAGTTTTGAAACGGCTTGGATATGAACTGCATCGCCAGAAAGGTAGTCATGCGGTGTACAAACATTCAAGCGGTCGTCGCGTTGTTGTGCCTCTCCATTCGGGTGCAACACTAAAACCGGGTACATTTGCGGGAATGTTGAAGGATATTGGTTTGGAACGGGATGATTTTCTTCGCGTATTGCAAGGAAAATAGCCGCCGCCGACGGGGGAGCATATCGTGAAAAAAATGCAAAACATTTGATTCGTACCATTGAGAACTCAAGCGCCGATGCGACCGTATGGTCTCTCGGCGCTTGCACTATTGTGAGGAAGTTTTGTCCAGATAATGACTTTTGGGTAGAGAAAATAATGACGCTCTGGGTGAGAAATACGTGCGGTAAATTTCGTATTTTGATTCTGTTGAAGTTACGTTCGTTTGTTTCCTGTTATTGCCCAACTCAAAAAAGTTGTATGAATACTGATTATAGTTTTGCGCTCCGCACTCTCCTTCGTATAAGCATCATAGCGCTTGCAATGCTGATGCTGACTGATTGCAAGGCTCCCGAGCAGACAACAAAAGATGCGACCACGCAACGTGCGGACACGCCACCGCAAGACAGCATCTTGTTCCTGACCATCACGCTCAAAAAAGATTCTGTTACGAAGGCGGTCAGTGCCGGCTTGAAAGATGTGATGCTTGTAGCGGGAACGATGAAAAAATCTCGTGTTGGTGGCGTGGGGCATTCTGCCTCGCGGCTTTTGGTTTCGTATCTGGATGATCGGGGAAGCGTGGTGGATAGTACTCTGGAGGATAATCCTTTAGAGCCAATCCATGAATTTGTGAATGAGCAAAATCACTACGAAAAGCAGTATATTCCCGTTTGGGAAGCATACTTGCCACTCCGCGTTCAACGCCGTGAAGCGCTTTCGGCAGTGCGTCTTGAGCATTGGGAGCAAGCAGACAGCAAAGAATCACAAAAAGAACTACCTCTTCGCCGTACACATATCGCAACCATTCTCCTTCGCAAATAACCAAACTACTTTTTTATCTCCTTTGTCGTATGAATACTGCATCTTGTTTCTCGCGCCTATTGATGGGCGCTCTAGTCTGCTTATTTGGTAGCATTTTTTTCTCACAACACGCCTACGCGCAGAGTTTTCCGGTGGAGCAGATTGTCAATAACGGTTCGCGTCCGAATCGTGTGAATCTGGTCTATCTTTCCGATGGCTACACCGCATCACAGCTTGCGACCTTCAGCACACACGCCCGTAATATGAATGCCGCGCTCTTCGCCACTACGCCCTTCAAGGAATATCGTCTCTTTTTTAATGCTTTCACCGTTCAAGTGCCTTCCACGCAGTCGGGAGTAACGCATCCGCGTACCGCACCGGACTGCCCCGCTTCAATGCCGGTTGCAAGCCCGACCACGTACTTTGAAACGACCTTTGATTATGGCAATATCCACCGCCTTGTTGTGCCAAAGCGTACCGACAAAATCAATACCGTGCTGGCAGCGTCCGTACCGGATTACGACCAAGCATTCGTCGTGACGAATTCTACCGAATACGGCGGCTCCGGCGGTATATATCCCGCAGCTACGGGCGGCAATAGCAGCGCCTTCGAGGTAATGATACACGAACTTGGACACAGTTTTGCTTTCCTCGCCGATGAATACTGGGCTGGACAGCAGTATGCCATTGAAAAACCCAACATGACGGCAAATTCAAATCCAAGTACGAACAAATGGAGTTATTGGCTTGGGAAGGGGAATATTGGCATATTCCCTCACACCGGAAACAGCGCATGGTTTCGCCCGACGCAAAATAGCCAGTGCAAGATGGAAGCGCTTGGTCGCCCGTTTTGTTCGGTGTGCGCCGAAGCGTTGGTACTAAAAATTCACACACTTGTCAATGTTGTCGAAGCCTCGTCGCCGACTGCTACGGCTCTGACAGCGCCCGCAAGTGGCACAATGGCTTTTTCAGTAACGCTACTCAAGCCCGAACCCAACACGCTCACCGTTCGCTGGCTCTTGAACGGCGTTCAATGGGGAAGTGCTAACGCCGAATCCATCGCACTTCCCGTGCAAAATCTCGTGACGGGCGTAAATACGCTCACCGCTGAAGTCGTGGATGCCAGCGCTATGATTCGCCCCGCGAACCAGCCCAAGCGCTTTGTGACGTGGAGCATCATTCGTGTTGCCGCGACAAGCGTTGCTGCCAACGATGGCGTTCCCACGCTGTCCATTTTCCCCAACCCTGCTGATGCAAGTTTTGCTCTGCAATACGAGACTTCATGCGCTTCGGCAAATGACGTGGTCGAAATCGTGGATATGTCGGGAAAGCAACTTTTTACGAAAATTCTCGGGGCGCAGCGCGTGGGACAAAGCCTAGTGGCACTGGATGTGGTGGAAGCGCATTTGCCTGAGGGAACGTACTTGGTGAGCATTACGACGGACTGCGCACGACATACGGGTAAGATGATTGTGCAGCAAAAGCATTAAGAAACCAAGCCTTGAATGGTTCGGTTGCCGAAGCATCGCTATATTTGCCACCAAATGACGTTCCTAATCATATTATCAGAAGAGGAGGAAAAGAATTTGAGATATATGATAATCCAAAGAATTTTGTAGATTGGTCGCCGTCAATCCACACCAGTTATTTCGGATGAAATTTCTTTCCCACTATGACCAAAGCTACCGCCGCTCAAATAATCGCTCGCCATAATCGTCGCAAACGCCGTACGGCAAGTGTCGGTGCGCTTGCTATGGACATTATATTGGGGATGTATCTGGTGATGCTTCTGCATCGTACTTTGTGGTTTGGTGTTGTGCGCTCTGCCGATGCCGCGCCGATGCTTACGGCGGCTTGGTATGGGCTGTATGCGCTTGTGGGCATATCGCTGGGGCTTGCGGGTAATTTGCTCAATGCTTCGCCCGGGCGCATGACCTTTGGTTTCTTTGATAACCCTGAAGGCGTGAAAGTGCGGGGAACATGGCGTGAGGCGCTGGCGCAGCACGTTTCGTGGGTGCTTGTGGTGCTGACGGTTATTACCGCATGGCTTGTGACGAAGGTTTCACTTGCCGATTTATTTTCCACGGAGGGTTTGGCGGGCGCTCGGCGTATCTTTACGGCACTTTTTACGCCGGAATTTTCCATTTTCGAGCAAGCGCTCTTTGCGATTATTGAGACGATTTATCTTGCGCTTATGGCGACGCTGCTTGCGTTGCCGTTTTCCTTCGCACTCAGTTTTTTTTGCGCCAGAAATTGTGTTGAAGATATTTTTGGCGGGCATCCAGCCGCACGGACTGCATACTACGTCATACGGTTTGTGGCAAATCTTGCGCGTTCCATTGAACCGCTTATTTGGGCGATTGTTTTTTCGGTGTGGGTGGGGATTGGTCCGTTTGCCGGGATGATGGCACTTGCTGTGCATACGATTGCTTCGCTGGTGAAGCAGTATTCCGAGCAAATTGAGGAAATAGACCACGGCACGGTCGAAGCCATCGAATCCGTAGGAGCCGCACCGTTACAGGTGATTTGGTTTGCTGTCGTGCCGCAGATTATCTTGCCTTTTCTCAGTTTTACGATTTACCGTTGGGATATTAACGTTCGCATGGCGACAGTGATTGGCTTGGTGGGTGGTGGTGGCATCGGAACGCTGCTTGTGCAATATCAAGGTTTGGCGCGGTGGCACGAGGTGGGTTTGATTATTTTGCTGATTGCTGCGGTGGTATGGATTATGGATTATTTATCGTCGAAAATTCGTGCGGCTATTCGGTGATGATTTGGGGACACGGATTTTTAGGATTTCATAGATTTCACGGATGAAGAGATTTGTTTCTGGTTTTATTTCTTGAAAAATCCCTGTCATTCGTGGAATTATCTTCAAATCCGTGTCAAAAAATCTCATCATAAAAACCGATTCAAACCCAAGATTCCATCGGGGTCGGGGCTATTCGCCAAATAGCGCTCGCGCTCGGAGAGGCGGCAAACACCCGCATAATCACCCCAAGCGCCTTCCATGTCCTGAATGATTTGAAAATGCAGATGTGGCGACCAGCCGCCGTTTTCATGCGGTTCGCCCAATTCTGCAATACGTTCTCCTTGTGCAATCGTTTTTCCCTCGTGCAAGCCCTCCAAACTCGTGAGCGCCAAATGTCCGTAGAGTGTGTGAAATGAAGCGCCTTCCAGCTCGTGCTGCACAATAATTGTTCCGCCGTAATCCCCAAAAGTGGCATTGTTTCTGAAACTGTGAATCCGTCCCGCAAGCGGCGCAAAAATCGGTGTTCCGGCTGCACCCCAAATATCGGTTCCGAGGTGGAGTCGTCGTGGCTCCTCGTTCCCCGTGCCAAAGTGCGAACTGCGGTCGTAGAGAGTGCGGTTTTCGGCATAGCCGCCAATAGCATAGCGCGTGCGCGTGCGTTGCAGCTCGTGTTGTATAAACGCTGTCATCGCGTCAGCATTGTCAAGAATCTCCGGCGTGAGTGCGGAATTAGTCGCTGTGAGATTGAGCGCATAGAGTTTATCGGTCTTTGCGTCAAGATGTACGACGTGCGCAAAGGTGGTCTGGTATTTTTGGAAGAGAGTGTACAAGTTCATAAGGGAAAGGCAAAAAGGAAGAATAAGAGCCGCCGACGGCAAGTTGGTTGTTGGCTAAGGACTGCTAATTTACTAAATTGTTTCGCTTTTTATAGGCGTAATCGTAAGGCATACTCGGCGTATCATTTTCTTACAGCATACTTTTCCTACAAAAAATGGTTCGTTTTTCCCTTGTCGTCGTCGTCTGGTGCTGCCTGTCGTTGCAGGTGGCAGAGAGCGCAAACCTTGACAGTTTGCGGCGGATAATTCAGCTTGATACCGCGCCCGGTGGCGTGGCAAGCCCCAGCACGGTCAAGGCGCTGAATGATTATGCTATGCTGCTGCACGAAACCTTTCCTGATAGCACACGAGCGCTGGCGACGCGGGCACTTGCCCTTGCAGATTCCTTGCACGATTGGAAGGGGAAGGCGCAGAGCCTGAACGTTATCGGCGTATCGTATTTTATCCAAAATAACTACGAAAAGGCGCTGGAATACTACCTGCAAGCGCTTGCACTCCGAGAAAAAGTTTCCGATATGCAAGGCGTTGCCGGTACGCTCAATAATGTCGGTATGGTCTATCGGGATATGAGGGAGTACAGCACTGCGCTGACGTACTATTTTCGGGCAATGAGAATCAATGATTCGTTGAAAAATACGTCGTATTTTGTGCGCAATCTGAACAACATCGGTGTTGCGTATGAGAATATGGATTCTTTGGATTCCGCACTGTTCTATCATCGGCGTTCTATTGAGTTGAAGCGGGGTATCGGCGATAAAGCAGGAATAGCGTCATCGTTGAGAAATATCGGGAAAGTGTACCTTCGTATGAAGCGCTATGGCGAGGCGCTCGAAACCTTCCGCGAAGGCTTGGCAATGGACGAGGCGGGCAAACAAGTGCGGGCGCTTATTTTGCTTGATATTGCGCAGGTCTATGAAGAAACCGAACAATATACTCCATCGGTCAATAATGCAAACGCTGCTATGCTGCTGGGACGCGAACTAGGTTCGGCACTGATTCTGCAAAATGCTCACGAACTTTTGGCGCGGCTCTATCAGCGCATCGGCGACCACAAGAGCGCCCTTGACAATTACCAACGTTTCATTACTATACGTGATTCGCTTTTCAATGACAAAAGCACTCGCCGTCTTGCTGCCTTGCAGACCAACTACGAGATTGACCGTCAGCGCATTCAAATTGAACTTTTGACCAAAGAAAAGTCGCTTCAAAGCACGGTGCGGAATGGACTCGTGGGCGGATTTATTTTGTCGGTGGGCTTGCTTGTTGCTATCGGCGTGGCGTACCGCAATAAACGGCGTTCCGAAAAAGACCTCCGCGCTACGAATGCGGAGATTCTCCGGCAGCAGGAACTTTTGGAACATCAGGCGCAGGAAATTCAGGTGTCGAATACGGCGCTTTCCGAACGGAATCTCGAACTCGGTGGTGCAAACGAGCGACTGACGGCGTTGAATACAGAAAAAGACGAAATAATGAGCATCGTGGCGCATGACCTCAAAAATCCCATTGCTGCACTGAGCGGTTTTACCGAAATTTTGCGCGAAGAAGGTCTTGCGGCATCCGATAGAAGCGCTATTCTCGAACAGCTTTCCATGCTGGGGAGTCGTATGCTGGAGTTGGTCAAGAATGTACTGGACTCGTATCGCATGGAATCGGGCGGTATTGAGCTACATCCGGTGTCGCTTGATATTGCGCCCGTGGTGGCAATGACGGTCGAGATGTACCGCGAAAGAGCCGCAGCGAAGGATATTACCTTGCATTGGAGCCATCCCGAAGGAGAGTTTATTGCCTGTGTGGATGAACAGGTCTTCAATCAGGTGCTTGATAATCTACTGTCTAATGCCGTGAAATACTCGTTGCTTGGTAAAAAAGTGTTTGTGCGTGTTGGCAAGTCAGATAGCGCGGTGCGCGTGGAAATCAAGGACGAAGGTCCGGGCTTGAGCGATGAGGATATGAAAAAGCTCTTCGGGAAATTTGCCCGTCTCTCAGCACGACCGACGGGCGGCGAACACAGTACGGGTCTGGGTCTGAGTATTGTCAAAAAAATGGTGGAAGCAATGAACGGCAAGGTCTGGTGCGAATCGGAGTTGGGGAAAGGTGCGACGTTTATTGTGGAATTACCGGGACAGTGAGGATGTTATCAGTCTTGAATTGGAAAATATTGTAAAGGTAACAGAAATGTTTCCATCACCAAACAAGCACTAAAGGACACCATGCAATGAGACGTTTTCCAAAAATTCTTCTGCAAAGAAGCGATGCCACTATTGTTGAGCAGCATCGCGAGGAGTTCTGGCGTGAGATCATTTTTATCTCCATGCGTCGAGTTCGTGTTCTCGTTTGGGTAGCGATTATTGCCCACCTCCTACAGATTTATACTGTGAATGTACGGAATAGCTTGCATGTCTCCCCAACGGAGAACCAATTTATCTTTGCCATGCATTTAGGATTATTTTTCTCGAAAGCCGTTCTCTTATTCCTCATGTATTTGCGTCCACTCCGCTCTGCAAACGATGTGCAACCCTACCATACTCGTGTTCTCTGGCTAACAGCATTGGTGATTATTGCCGGAACTCAGCTTTCCAGCTATGTGATTCTGTTCACTAAAGGACATCCGATTTTTTACTTTATCATTGTGATGATATGGTATTCGGCACTGCTTGTGCCGCCGCGTATTTTGTTCGCGCTTTTGGCGCTGATGGTTTCGAGTTTTTGGGTGCTGGTTGCTGTTTTTTTGCGTACCACGAATACCACCAGCTATAACAGCGAAGCATTCGCTGCTTCGGTTGCGGTAACTGTTTTTTTGATGATATCGGGTTCGATGTTTTTTAGAAATTTCGCCGAAACATTCCGGCAGCGGAAGGCACTGGAGGAAGAGCGTAATAGAATTGCCACACTCAATGCGGAGGCGTTGGAGTTGAATAAAGAATTAGAGAATCAAGCTCTGACTATCAGAAGTATCAATAGTCAGCTCTCAGAGCAAAATCAGATGCTCCGAGAGCTGGATGCGGAAAAAAATGAGCTGATGGGGATCGTAGCGCACGACTTGAAAAATCCCATTAGTGCCGTGCGGGGGCTGGCAGACCTGATGCAAAGTGAGCTTGTACCGGCTCCGGACCTTCGGTATGTGTCCGGTCAAATCGTAACGACGGCAGACCGTATGTTGGAGTTGGTAACAAATCTTTTGGATTTGAACCGTTTGGAAGCAGGTAAAATGAAGTTTCAGCAGGTGGAGTTGGATGTATCCGCGTTGGTTGCAGGCGAGGTGTTGCATTATCGCTCACAGGCAGAAGCAAAGCAGATTACTATACAGTATAGGAATGAAGCGCCCTCCACCAGAATTTATACGGATGAACTGGCAACCAAAGAAGTGTTCGACAATCTCATTTCTAATGCCGTCAAATATTCACCATTTGGAAAACAAGTGTTTGTAAAGATTTTGAATACGGATAACTTTGTGCGCGTAGAAGTACGGGACGAAGGACCAGGTCTGAGCGACGACGACAAAGCAAGGCTCTTCGGTAAATTTGTCCGTCTCTCAGCGCGTCCCACCGGTGGCGAGCATTCAACGGGATTGGGACTCAGCATCGTAAAAAAAATGGTCGAGGCAATGCAGGGGCGCGTATGGTGCGAATCAGAACTGGGCAAAGGCTCAACGTTTATTGTTGAATTACCTACTGCTCCCGACAACAATTTCATCCCTCTTCTGCCACCATCATGATCGCACTGCGTTCCTTCTTTACCCGCACGAGCGTTGAAGCTATTCCGGAGCGGTATCGTACAGAATTTTGGCAAGAAATGACTTTTGCCAATGTTCGGCGTGTGCGCTCTTTGTTGATTTTTGCTGCTGTGGCCTGTGCGCTGCTGGTCTATGTGGTTAATGTGCGTAATGTGCTGAACCTTTCTGAGGACGATAATCGTATCGTCCTATGGATGCACCTGTTTTTGCTCGGTTTGTCGTCAGCTTTTGCGGTAGTGGTCTTTGTGCGCCCACTGCATTCACCGCAGGATGTCGCTTTGTATCACAAAAGGGTAATGCAGTTTTTTACCGTCGGTGTTATTGTCGGGCCGCAGGCTCTGATATATGCAATCATTGTAACGAAAGGGCATCCGATTTTTTTCTTTGCAGCGGTGATTATCTGGTATTCCTCGCTCCGCATTGAACCTCGCGTCTCAGCAATGGCGCTTCTGCTTCTGCTGGCAGGGTTATGGGCGCAGCTCATTATCTTTTCACCGCCCTTCGGAGACGCTCAGTTTCGTAGTGCAGCCTACCTTACTTCTGCCGGCATTACCGTTGCACTCATTCTTTCGAGCACGTTTCTTTTTCGTAGTGCCGTCGAGAACTTTCGGCAGCGCAAGGCTGTGGAAGAAGAGCGCAATAGAGTTGCCGAATTGAACACCGAACTTAGCGCTGCCTATCTGGAAGCCGATACACTCAACCAAGAACTTCAATATCGCCAAGAGATTTTAGAGCATCAAGCCACAGAAATCGAAATCATCAATACGCAACTCCAAGAGCAAAATGAAATGCTCATGCGCTTGGATTCAGAAAAAAACGAACTTCTTGGCATCGTCTCGCATGACCTGAAAAACCCGATAAGCGCAGTGCTGGGGCTGGCGGAAATGCTACAGAGCGATGCCGATGCCGGAACCGAGCACGCCTCGGCGATTACCGAGCAAATCGTTCTTGCTGCCAATCAAATGCTATCATTGGTCAAAAATCTTCTGGATGTCAATCGTTTGGAAGAAGGAGCGATGACCTTTACGATGGAGCAGTTTGACCTTTCGCCCCTCGTCGCTACTACTGTCCGCCAATATCTACCGATGGCTGCTGCAAAGCAAATAACAATACACTATGCCCCCGAAGTCGTATCCAACTTTGTCTTTGCTGATAAACAATCGGTAATGCAGATTCTGGACAATCTCCTCTCCAATGCGGTCAAATACTCGCCTTACGGAAAGAATGTGTTTGTCAGAGTTCATCAGTCGTCATTAGACATCAGTCAATCGTCTAACCAGAATAGCCCACACTCTACCGACCAATCCACCAATGACCAACCCAGCACCAATGGCTACGTACGCGTAGAAGTGCGAGATGAAGGAGAGGGAATTGCTAAGGAAGAGCAGGGCAAGCTCTTTGGCAAATTTGTGCGTCTTTCGTCGCGTCCTACGGGCGGCGAACACAGTACCGGATTAGGTTTGAGTATCGTCAAAAAAATGGTGGAAGTAATGAACGGAAGAGTATGGTGCGAATCGGAACTAGGCAAAGGCGCGACGTTTATTGTGGAATTACCACGTGCTTGATGACCCCAATAATCTTGGACTCAATAGAGTTTATCTAACTTAGCGCTTTGTCATTCCCGCGAAGGCGGGAATACAGTATCACAACAGGGATTCTGCCGAATATTCGGCGTGCTTTGCACAAATAATATCTCTCTGGATACCCGCCTTCGCGGGTATGACAGTCACATTGACACTAACTTGGATAATATCTAATAAAGAGCCTTGAATGCGGAAGGCGTGAAGTGTGCCGAAAAAAAATTCTGCCCACGAGTAACACAACTAGGCAAATTTCGTTGCAGCAATGGTAGAAATGTTGTAGAATAGAATGATTCATAATGAAACGACGCTACCTTATACCATTTTTATTTTGAAATTATTATTTCCAATTCTTTGTCAAACAAGGTAGCATGCTGCCTTGGTGAAATCAAGAGTAGAAAAATCCGATTAAAATGGTATTAGTGCCGTCTCCATGATTATTGTAGGACAATGGCAGAACGCTTAGAACAATCGCACCGTTACTGCCTTTTATCACGTCGGTTATTTTGCTATGCTTCATCGTTTTTTGTTCCCTTTCTTTCGCATTGCCGCATACCTTATATTCTTCAATGCTGCTGTTGTACTGCCCTCCCGAGCATTGCAAACAAGTCCTGCTGCTTCTCTCAAAACATTGTACTTTGAACATCTCCCTACACCAAGCGTAGTGCAAAGCGTTGTGTACTCTATTGTGCAGGATTCACGGGGCTTTATGTGGTTTGGCACAAAGGACGGCTTGTATCGGTATGACGGCTTACAATCAATGGTATTCGTCCATAATCCACTTGATTCCTTGTCTATCAGCGATAATCGTATCCTGAATGTCTATGAAGACCTCGACGGCGATTTGTGGATTGCGACGCAAGACGGCGGACTAAACCTTTTCCAACGCACAACCGCAACCTTCAAACGATACCAGCCCAAAAGCGGCAGCACAACAGCGATTCGGAGCAATCGTGTTGCCTTTGCTTACCAAGACCGTACAAAAATGTTGTGGGTGGGTACAGAAAACGGATTGCATCGTTTTGACAAGAAGAAACAAGTGTTTACGCTGCTTCCATCCAATCCGAATGATTCTACGTCGCTTCCATCCAATTACATTCGGTGCGTTTTGGAAACACGAAAAGGGGAGCTGTGGTTCGGTACGGTTTCGGGTGGATTAGTGAGGTATAATGCAGCTTCCGGCACATTTACCACCTTCAAGCGGAATCCTCGTAATCCCCGCACCATTGCGGATAATACCATTCATGCAATGACCGAAGACGACAGGGGCATTCTCTGGCTCGGAACGGCACGTGGACTCAGCGCATTTAATCCCGCAACGGCTGAAGCAGTGAATTACCTCAAGAATCCGACAAATAGCAATAGTCTCAGCGAAAACATCATCTGGGGTGTTGTTTTTACGCGCTCTCGGCAGCTTTGGGTCGGCACACAAAACGGACTAAATCTTTTGCGTCCTGAAACGCAAGATTTTATCAAGTTTACGGAGGATGTTGTCAATATTGACAACGGCAGGCTTCCAAGTAGTTATATCAATTCTTTATACGAAGATGCGCGAGGTCGCCTGTGGATTGGAATGTATGGTGGCGGGGTGAGTATCATTGACCCCTTCAAACGGAAATTTGATATTGTGCGGCGCGACCTTTTGCAATCACGTCTTCGCACCTTGCCGGATAACAATATCTGGGCTGTGTATCAAGACAATAACTCCCTTGTATGGATAGGTACGTCTCGTGGTTTGGCATCATATCATCCTCAAACAAAGGAAATACGAGCTTTTCATACCGATACGGTTAAATTTGGTTCGATGAGTGATAATATCAATTTTCTCACGGGCGACTCTAAAGGCAAGATTTGGTGCAGTACCTACGGCGGCGGTATTAATGTATTCGATGCTTCTAAAGGGAAATATATTGCACACTATGGCTATGAGGAAGGCAACCTCCGTAGTCTTCCAAATGACCGCGCAACGGTCGTTTATTGCGCAAAAGACAAGCAAATGTGGGTCGGAACAGTCAGTGGTGCTTGCCGTTTCACTCCGAAAACAAATGACTTTGAACTGGAGTACACAGGTCTGAAAGGCTCTCCGCGCCTTACGCATCAGACGATAAAGTATTTTTTTGAGGATTCCAAAGGGCGCTTCTGGATTGGGACGGCAAGCGGTCTGAATTTGGTTGACCGCACAACTGGCAATATCACGAGGTTTAAGGGCGTTCCTACCGACACGACGACGCTTTCGCACAATAACATTCGGCAGATACTCGAAGATGAAGAGCACCGTATCTGGATTGCAACTTCGGGTGGCTTAAATTTACTCATAGAACCCGTTTCGGGCAAGGTTGAGGATATTTCTTTTCGGCGTATCACCACCGCCAACGGGCTTCCGAACAATCTTGTCTCCGGCGTGCTTACCGACAATCGAAATATGCTCTGGATTCCTCACGGTGCGGGCATCTGTTCTTTCGACCCCGTATCATTTCGTGTTGTACGGGAGTTTGATACCGAAGACGGTTTGCAAGGGCAGGAATTTCGTGCACCGGCTATCACGAATCTACGCGGTGGTGGGATGTTTTTTGGCGGTGCAAACGGCTTTAATCTGTTCGCTCCCGATTCTCTCAGTATGGATTCAACCGTTCCGCGTATTGTTTTGACTAATTTTAAGGTACTCAATCAAGACCGACGATTGCCTGTGAATATCACGGAAGCTCGTGAAATCACACTGTCGTATAAAGATTATATTTTTTCGTTTGAATTTGCGGCACTGGATTTTACCAATTCTACGAAAACCCGCTATGCCTACAAAATGGAAGGGTTCGACCAAGAGTGGGTACAAAATGGTAATCTCCGAAGCGCAACCTACACGAACTTGAAAGGCGGCGAATATACTTTTCGTGTCAAAGCAAGTAACCACGACGGTGTGTGGAATGAAGAAGGTATTACGCTGAAGGTCATTATTGTGCCGCCGTTTTGGGAAACGTGGTGGTTTCGCGGAGCAGTCATTTGTGTGCTGTTGGGAATAATCGTCGTAGGAATAGGCTTGCGCGAACGAGGTATTAAGCGGCAGAACATACTTTTAGAAGCAATGGTCGCTGAACGTACATCCGCGCTCAAAGTCAGCAATAATCAGCTTTCCGAGGCAAATGAGCAGCTTCGTTTGGCGAATGTAGAAAAAAATGAATTTTTGGGCATTGTGGCGCATGATTTGAAAAATCCGCTTTCGACTATTCAACTTGCGGCAAATTTCATGCATAAAAACACAGAGGGGTTGCAGGGCAGGGATTTTCACGAAATGTCCGGTGATATTTTAATTACGTCCAATCGAATGTTTGATCTCATTACTAACCTGCTGGATGTCAATAAGTTGGAACAAAATGCGATTACATTTTTGCCTACAAACATAGATATTGTGACGCTTTTGCGCCGTTCCGTTATGCAATATACCCCTCAGGCAGATGCAAAAGCCTTACACTTTCGCCTAGAATGTGCCGAGGAGAGCATGACTGCGTATGTTGACGAAAGCGCGACAATGCAAGTGATTGATAATATTATCTCGAATGCCGTCAAATACTCACCGCACGGTAAAACCATCACTATTCGCCTACAATCACTTGCCGGAGCTGTCCGCGTGGAAGTACAGGACGAAGGTGAAGGTATTTCGCCGGCGGACATGACAAAACTCTTCGGGAAATTTGTGCGGCTCTCGGCGCGTCCGACAGGCGGCGAGCACAGCACCGGTCTGGGACTGAGCATTGTCAAAAAAATGGTCGAAGCAATGAACGGGCGCGTGTGGTGCGAATCGGAATTGGGCAAGGGCGCGACGTTTATTGTGGAATTACCGTGTGCTTGAGAGCTAGGGGGCAGAGCAAAAAATGATGCGAACAACAATTCGGAAAATTGTATTTTGAGGGCTGTTTCAAAACACTACCATGTCTTGTTGTTACCGTCAATAAGCATCTGGACAGTGATTCTTGGAACACAGACAAGAGTGTCTGTGCCACCGAAACCAGTTCCCATACCGTAGCATAGACACCCTTGTCTGTGCAGATAGTTCAAGATAATGGTTCTAGGTGATTTCAGTTGAAAAGCCTGTCATGCCGACGTATGTCGGCATCCATCGGAAGCGCATGGATACTACCTCTTTCGATATGGATACCGACATACGTCGGTATGACATTTATTGTTACTATATCTATACCCGAC
>JANYDO010000201.1 GCA_025363605.1 Candidatus Kapaibacterium sp. | reverse complement strand
GTTGAACTTGTCGAGTGCGAGACGTTTGACCAAGTGTGCGAAGCGGTCACAAACAACACCGCCAGTGCAGGCATGATGGCGATTGAAAACACCATTGCAGGCAGTATTTTGCCAAATTATGCGCTCTTGCAGACGTATAATTTATCGGTCATCGGCGAAACCTACGTCCGCATTCAGCATAATTTGCTCGCGCTGCCCGGGCAAACGATACAAGACATTCACACCGTGCAAGCGCATCCGATGGCGCTTCTGCAATGCCGCGACTTTTTTGCGAAATATCCCCACATTCACGTAGAAGAAGCATTCGATACAGCAGGCATTGCGAAAAAGATTCGCGCTGAGAACATAAGCGGCTTGGCTGCTATTGCGGGCTATCTTGCTGCCGATCTTTACAAGTTGGACACGCTTGCCGAAGGCTTGGAATCAAGTACGCAGAATTTTACACGTTTTTTGGCAATTTCCCGCACTGCGAACCACATTTCACGCGACTTCAATAAAGCATCTCTCGGCTTCCGCGTCTCGCACACCTCCGGCAGCCTTGCCGATGCGCTTGCTATTTTCAAACGTAACGGTATCAACCTCACCAAAATCCAGTCTATTCCGGTCATCGGTGTTCCCTACGAGTACACGATTCACGTGGACATGACATGGGAAGACGTAAGCGATTTCGAGCAGGCGCTCCGCGAATTTAAGCCCGAAGCCCTTGAACTCAAGGTGTTCGGCGTTTACAAAGAAGGTGAAAAAAATATTGACCTGACAACCAAACACACGATTACAGTCAAAGAACCAGACCCCGAAGCCCCGCAAGAAGTCTTGGAAACCGCAAAAAAACAAGATTCCGGCGAAATGACGATTCCTGCATGGCAAAACTGGATAGCGCCTGCGCCAAACATAAAAAGCAATTATCTCATTATTTCGGGTCCCTGCAGCGCCGAGACCGAAGAGCAAGTTATGGAGACCGCACGGCGCATAGCCGCAACGGGCAAAGCAAGTGTGTATCGCGCGGGAGTCTGGAAGCCCCGTACCCGTGCAGGTGGCTTCGAGGGGCATGGCGTGAAGGCGCTTCAATGGCTGCAACGTGCAAAGGAAGAAACGGGTTTGACAATGGCAGTGGAAGTCGCAACAGCGCAGCACGTAGAGGACTGTCTTCGGCACGGCATAGATATTCTCTGGATTGGCGCTCGCACCACCGGCAATCCCTTTTCGGTGCAGGAAATCGCAGACGCAGCGCGGGGTACAGACGTTGGGATGATGGTCAAAAATCCGATTAGCCCCGACCTTGATTTGTGGATGGGCGCAATGGAGCGCGTGTACCGCGTTGGAATTAATAAGCTGATAGCGATTCATCGTGGATTTTCGACGCACGAAAAAAGTATGTATCGCAATAATCCGACGTGGGCAATTCCGATGCAATTCCGCGCCCGTCTGCCGCAAATGCCGCTTATCAACGACCCTAGCCACATCACGGGCAAACGCGCACTGCTGGCGGGCGTAGCGCAAAAAGCGATTGATTTGGGCATGGACGGTTTCATTATCGAATCGCACATTGACCCCGACAATGCGTGGACGGATGCCGCACAGCAGGTCACGCCGGAAGCGCTCAAAGAAATGCTCGACAGCCTCACGTGGCAGCCCGCTCACGGTGCGGTTTCTCACGATGACACCACCAAATTGGACACGCTCCGTTCGGCGATAGACCGCTTGGATGCTGAGTTTATGGATTTGCTGGCGGCTCGTATGAATATCGTGCAAGAAATAGGTGCATACAAAAAGCACAACAAAATAGACGTTTTGCAGCCTGCGCGTTGGGAAGAAATTATACAAAAACGCCTTGCGCAAGGCGGCAAGCTGGGTTTGGGCGATACTTTCGTCCGCGAACTTTTCAATAATATCCATAAAGAATCCATTTCGATTCAGCAATAATGCGCTGATTCTTAGCACACGGATAATACAAGGTGGAACGGATTGGAACAGATAAAGAAGGATTGCCCGAAAGAGGCGCGAGATTATCCTGAATCCGTCTTTTATCTGTTCCAATTTGCTTTATCCGTGTCCAAAAAATTACCATCCGACCAGTTACTTTTCTACCATGTTATGACTCCCGACCACGCAGCCATCCAGCGCATACTTGATGCGCTCTACCAAAGCATTTGCTTTGCAAAAGGCGAAAACCCGACCCTCGCAAGCCTTCGTGCGCTTTTTTTGCCACAGGCTTTGTTCATCAATAATAATAATTCCGCCGCACCCGTAGTAATGGGCGTGGAAGCGTTTATTGAAGCCGTGCAAACTGCTCTTTCGTCCGGCGGTTTGGAGGAATTTCACGAGCGCGAAATTGCGCGGACTATCGAAATTTTTGGCAATATAGCACACGTCTTCAGCACCTACGAAGCCAGATTTGA
>JANYDO010000191.1 GCA_025363605.1 Candidatus Kapaibacterium sp. | reverse complement strand
GTGATGTCGGATTACTTCGCTAATGTTACGAGTTTTATCCTTGAAGCGAATACTAGGTATCAGTGATCTTTGTTGGTGTTGGTTAAGAACCAGGAGAATTTCATCTAACTGTTCCGGGGGAAAATAATTTGGATAGTCTTCTCTTAAAGAGCCGAAGTAAGTGTAGTTATCAGGTATTTGAGGAAAATATTTTTCAATAATTTCCCGAGTTTCTCCTTTCGTCTTCGTTCCTGCTTTCTCAATGGTATTGCTCTCAAAAATTAACGTTATATCGGAATAGCGTGCGAATGAACGTATTTCATGGTTTTGTAATGAATTTTTTGAGATAAAACGCAGCGCTTTGACATACCGCAACGCTTCATCACGATATTCCTCATAACGCTTGTACCATGCTTGTTGTGCCATTATCTTACAGAATTGTGAACGGGAAGCAAACGAATATACAAAAGAAACAAGAAAAATGCGCCTTTTGGTAGGTTCTTTTCCAAGAAATAACTCGTCCGTATAGTGTCTATATGCCCACTTTTACACAACAGGCGAACAAAAACGTTGCCTTTTTTAATCTGACGCCTTGAACCGAGAACATACATTCATCGGCAGCATCGCAATTTTCGCACTCCGGCTTGCAAGAACGCGGGATTTTTTGCATATTCCACCCGTCAGAGGGAGCAATCCATCGTGAGTTTTTTCACATTTCTTTTTTCAATCTTTCGGAGTTTGTATGCCTATTGTAAAACCGCAGGCGGAATGGCAACATCTTGTACAGCAGCTTAAATCGCTCATTCCCGAAGCATTTGCTTCCAGTGGAAACCCGCTTAATCTCGAAGCTGGCGAGTGGCGCGATCCCGGCAACGGGAAACTCTTTCTTTCGCCCGTGGACGGTTCGCCGCTTGGGTATTATCCGATGCTGGATTTGGAATCCGGCAAAAAAGCTGCGCACTCGGCAAAAGAGGAGTTTGCGGCGTGGGCAAAAGTTGACTTAGATACGCGCAAAGCCCGCGTCAGTGCTTGCTTAGAAGACCTGAAGAAGCATCACGAGCTTTTAGCATACCTCCTCGTCTGGGAAATCGGCAAGCCCTTCCATCAAGCAATGGTCAGCGTGGAGCGCTGTATTAGCGGTGTGCAGTGGTATCTTGACAATATCGAAGTCATGCTGAACGGACGCGCTCGCAAGCCGCTTGGACTTATTTCCAATATCGCATCGTGGAATTACCCGATGTCGGTGCTTTTCCATTCGGTGCTTGTGCAGGCGCTTGCAGGAAATTCCGTCATTGCCAAAACGCCGTCGGACGGTGGATTATTCACGCTCACGCTTGCCTTTGCCTTAGGGCGACGCGCGGGGCTGCCGATTTCGCTTATTAGCGGTTCGGGTGGCGAACTGAGCGAAGCGCTGGTGCGTAATGATAACGTTGATTGCTTGGCATTTGTGGGCGGAAAGTCTAATGGACGCGACATTGCAGCCGCTTTCTACGACCGCAACAAGCGCTATATGCTCGAAATGGAAGGCTTGAATGCCTACGGCGTATGGAATTTTTCGCAATGGGACGCGCTGGCGGCTCAACTCAAAAAAGGCTACGAATACGGCAAACAGCGCTGCACCGCGTATCCACGCTTTGTTGTCCAGCGCTCGCTTGTGCCGAATTTTTTGGATGCGTATTTGTCCGTCGTCAAATCCCTTACCTTCGGGCATCCGCTCTTGGTAGAAAATGCCGAGGATGCGCCGCCGAAGCTGGATTTTGGTCCCGTTATCAATAGCCGCAAAGTCGGCGATTTGCAAGTAATGGTCGGTCATGCGCTGGTGAACGGCGCAGTGTGCATTTATCAAGGGAAACTGGATGAATCACGTTTTCTGCCGGGACAAGATATTTCTGCGTATTTTGCACCACGCACGATGATGAATCTGCCACGCAAAGCAAAACTCTACCAAAATGAGCCGTTTGGTCCGATAGACAGTATCGTAGTCGTGGACACGCCGGAGGAACTCATCGAGGAAATGAACGTTTCCAACGGTTCACTCGTCTGCTCAATTGCCACCGACGACGAAGCATTTGCAAAGCGCATTACGCCTGAGCTGCGCGGCTTCAAAGTGGGCGTGAACGCGGTGCGCTCACGCGGCGATAAAGAAGAAATTTTTGGCGGCACGGGACAATCGTGGAAAGGCTGCTTTGTAGGTGGAAAATATCTCGTAGAAGCCGTTACGCTCGGTATGCCCGGAGAGCGCTTGCATGGGAACTTTCCTGATTACACCTTGCTACCGGAGACGCGCTAAATCGGAGTGCGAACACAAGTTCGCAGAAGCAGAAGCAAGATATTGTACAACCTCTCAACAAAAACAGATTCTATGCGGTTTGCATCATTCTCAACCTATCTGCTGTCTTGTGCGGCATTGCTGTTTATGAGCAGTGTGCGTCTTCCGGCACAATTCGGCGTGAGCGGCACTACCGTTCTGGAGCGGCAAACGCTGTCCTTTAGCGATGTGCTGACCATGACCACCCTTGCTCAGGGCGATTTGAAACTCCGCAACTGCACCATTCGCACGGACTCTAACCTGACCGACCCTGTGCGCGAGGCAGAATGGCGGGCGCAGCTGCTGAAAGCAAGCGGCAAAAACGGTCGGATTCTTGTTGATTCCAAGCTCGAATTTGATTCGTGCCGCTTTTCCGCCATGAAAATCAGCGGCTTCGAGTTTGAAAAAGGCATCTCTTTCAAGGACTGTACGATTGATGAATACTTGGGTTTTCAGAAATGCGTTATTGCTTCGTTGGGTATTTCCAAGACGACCATCATTACGGGCGTGGAAGTAGAGGGCTTGGTCAATTTCGAGCTTGACCGTTGCGAAGTGGGAAGCTGTGTATTTGCCTCAAACTTCATCACCAGTGTCAACTATGAGCGGACACACTTCACGCTGTCTTCGCAGGTTTTTGCACCTTTTTCTGAACCATTGAATAATTTTACGCTCAAAGAATGTATCATTGACAGCAATGCCACCTTCCAAATAGACGGACACCTCCGCTCTTGCACACTCAGCAAAGATACGACCTTCGGAGCGCTCAACATCAGTGCTGTGATTTTGAATATGCTTCGGATTGAGAAAAGTGTCTTTCACGGCGCAATTCTCTATGATGCCTTCAACACTCCGGAACGCGCCACCACACTGCGTTGGGAACAGTTTGCGGGGTACAAGATTACCGTGAGCGATACCGTGAACGGGCGAAACGTGACCGAACTGGACGATTACTCCATGCTGCTCAAAACATACAGCTTTTTCTATAACATTTATGGAAAAAACTGGCAGGACGAATCGAAAAATGATTGCTATGTGGAGATGAAAACCGTGCAAACGCGCTGGCTTGGTATCACCTATAAAAACGACCCCACCTTTACAAATTGGATGGTTTGGCAGTTGAACATATTCCTCGAAACCTTCTGCAAATACGGCACAGAGCCGGTTATGGCAATTCAGTATTCGCTCTGGATTTTGTTTCTCTTTGCCACGCTCTACTTCATTTTTCCCAGTCAGCCCGAAGCCGCTAATGGCGTGCGCTTCACGCATACATTCTACGACCTCGCCACTCATAAAGAAGACCGCCAGCAGCAGTTTACTAAAATTGAGACCGAGCGAGCAGCATTGCGAAAGTCCCACAAAGCCGCACCAAATCTCGTGCGCGTCGTAGGAGCACCGTTTTATTATGGACATATTTTCCAATATCAGCTTCGGCTCTGGGGTGTGCAGCAAAGCGAGTACGCTCAAAACCTCCAAAAGCGGTGGGATGCGACGGCACTTTCTCCCGATAACGGCGAGCGGGCGAGCGTTCTGGCTACTGCACTGCTGTACTTCGGGGGATTGCTCTTCATCGCCGCCGCCATTCGTGCTATTAACGCACTGGCGCTCAGTCTGAATGCGTTTGTCACTCTTGGCTATGGCGAGATTCAAGCAGTAGGAATAGCGCGGTATCTGGCAGTGCTGGAAGGTGCGTTGGGGTGGTTTTTGCTGTCCATCTTTAGCGTCAGTTTGATTAGCCAAATTTTGCAGTAATTGCTCCCGTGGTACAGCACAGATTTTTGAACACGGATTTGAAGAGGATGGCACAGATTACACGGATTGAAGAGCAGTGCCAAAATGTAATTGTGCTTTCCTCAGAAAAAATCCGTGAAATCTTGCCTAATCCGTGTCAGAGAATTGTTTCCCGACGCAGATTCTTTAACAAACATTCCGTCGAAATACAATCTATTATGCCCAAAAACCCTCAACACCAGCATCAACGCGAACAGCCCGCGCCGCCCGACTACAAAACCCGCCCCATCAAAAATGTGGCACAAAACCGCAAGGCGCGTCACGACTACTTCATCACCGATACGATAGAAGCAGGAATCATGCTGCAAGGAACGGAAGTGAAATCACTTCGCGCCGGCAAATGCAATCTCCAAGACAGCTACGCCATGTTTGAGGGCAAAAAAGATGCTTCGCCCGAACTTTTCGCGCTCGGCATACACATCAGCCCCTACGAACAAGGCAATATCAACAACCATCCGCCCGTGCGCCCACGCAAGCTGCTCTTGAAGCGCAACCAACTCCAAAAACTCTACACTCGCGTCCAAGAAAAAGGCGCAACGCTTGTGCCGCTTGCCGTCTATTTTTCCGGTCCCTACGCAAAAGTTGAGATTGGTATTGCCAAAGGCAAAGCGAAATATGACAAACGCGAATCTATCAAGCAACGCGACGTAGAGCGCTCCATGCGGCGCGGCGGAGACGATTAGGCTCCAAAAAATTGGAAAAATGTAGTATCTTGCAGTGGGTTCGCAGGAAATTCTCCATTTTTATTGAAGTCTCGCACTATGAAAACACTTCTCCGCTCTTGCATTGCGCTGGTATTCTTTTGTGCCGTTGCGGTCTCGGAAGCAGCAGCTATACTCTCACGAGCAACAACGCCTACAAACACCATCAATGCCGTTCTGGGTGATGTCAGCTTTGTGAAAAAGTTCGGCATTGCGCCCACACCCGTAAGCGGCGAACGGCTCCGCATCCGAACGCACCTCGAATATGTGGAAGCGCTGATGAGAGCCGAAGACGTATCGCACCTTTCCCCGACGCTCCGCGAACGCCGCGCCGCGCTGCTGGACAAACTCCATGAATACCGCCTCACATCGGCATTCCCAACCAATCTCGACTTTCCGCAAGAACGCCGTCCGTGCTTTATTGACGCGGCAGGGAATATCTGTGCAGTGGGCTTTCTTATCGAACAAACGACAGGACACGCCCTTGCAGAGCGCATCAATGCTGCACATCGCTACGACGTTCTGGCGGATATGCACCTGCCGGAACTCACGGCGTGGGTAGAAGCATCGGGCTTGACGGCAAGGGAGTGTGCGATGATTCAGCCGAGTTATGGTCCTCCACAACCTGACCCTAATTTCAAGATTATTAAGATTACGCCATCTACAACAACAGCGACAGGTAAGGCATACACAATGGAAATTCAAGTTGTCGGCTTGAGGGGCTACGGAGGTGCTTTTCCACCCTCATCATATGGTACTCAGCTTTTGATTGCATTCAACAAATCTGCCTATCAAATAAACTCACAATGGACAACTTCCGCTACTCTAGCTAACAGGTGGGATGGTGTTTGCACGTGGACTGTTGGAACTCACAGCAATACATTGGTAGGAAATCATACAATAACGCTTTACTGGCTTCCTATAGTTGGGGATGGTAATTACGCATCTACAACCTTCACGGTCAGCCCAGCCACCACCGTCCGCGACCTCACACTCCCAAGCACCATTTCCATTTCCCCCAATCCCGTCACCGACGCGCTCACTCTTGCGCTGCCGGAGAACGAACTGCACAGCGTTCGCCTCACAAACACGCTTGGCTGTGCGGTCTGGACGCTTTCGGAGGCTTCCGGCGCAACGACGCTGGATGTGAGCGGACTAAGCGCAGGCGTGTACTTCGTGGAGGTGCAGAGCGCACGGCGGCGCTCGGTGCAGAAGGTAGTGAAGTATTGACAGCTATTCTTTCCCAATAGTGAGAGGTGTACGGACTTTTGGTGGACGTACACCTTTATTTTTGCGCGGGCAAAAGCATCACCGTTCCCATGCGCTTCAGTACGCCCCAGCCCACCAGCGTTCCTCGCACGACGCTCAGAAGCGAGCGAATAAAAAGTACATTTTTCTAGTTGTACCGATATATTTCGGTAGCGTGATAGAAGAAGCGTTTGTTAAGGTGTTGTGGACAAGAGCGCCGCACGGTCGGGAATGGGTAAATCGTATTGTACTGCCAAACCCAATCGTACCTGTGAGACAAGCCAGTGTTCATTAGGCGCAAGTACGGTCGAAACGTTATTTGTTCCTATCGTCCCTATTAACGTCGGTGTCAGAATCCATCGCCCATCGCTGGGCTTCACATCTTTCGTCAGAGGAATATCATACCCTAAACCAAAGAGAGGTGAAAACATCACAAGTGCCCATTGCGGCACTTCCGTGACAAGTCCATCGGCAGCATGGGTTCGGAACGAGTAATTGAGTTCACTCAAAAAGGCAAGGGAAGCACCAACATATCCTCGCCAATGATGGTCGAACTTGAAAATGCCCATTATTTCTATCGCCATCGTTGTCAGGCTGAAATCCATGTTGCTATTTGGGAAGACCGATAACGATGCACTATGGGAAGATCGTAGAAAACGCAAACCTATGCCAAATTCCTCCGAGAATGGAGTTTCCAATGAAAGACCGAATGAAGTTCCGAGAGTATTAATGGCAGCATTGATATTGCCGGACGAAAAAGGTGAATTAGCCGGGCTTCGTGAGGCAAACGACGTAATATCGAATTGTACATCGTGAATATTCATCGCCAGTGCGCCCATCAGCCCAATGCGGACGGTAGAGATATGCGGGATACTGTCTTGGCTATTTCTATAATACAATCTTGTGGAACTAGTAGAGTACGATCCCGTGGTACTAGAGTGCGATCTCGTGCCACTAGAGTACGATCTCCCATTTAAATTACTGCCACCATAAAAACGCCCTATGTTCCCTCCTTTATATCCGCCTCGAGAGAGCTGTGCAAGCGCCTCATTCGGACAGGCACTGACCATCATCCATACTGCGAGAGTCGGCACAAGCAGACTCAGGGCGAGAAAAGTACGAGTACGCATAATCGTTCAAAAAAAACGGTACTGTCCTCAAAAGGGGCAGCACACGGTGAGAAACAGAGTGAATAGTGGCAACGGCAAAATTTGACGAGAAAATTTCGATGAAGAAGTAGTTTGTTTGGTCTTGAAGGTAGAAAATATGCGGCTGCCGCACGTATTACGCAAGAACATTACGCGAGCGCATTCTCACGCCTTTGCCACAACGACCGTCCCTGTGCGCTTCAGCACACCCCAGCCCACCAGCGTTCCTCGCACGACGCTCAGAAGCGAGCGCAAGAGCGGCACATACATCAAGTAGCGATAAACGAAACGCTGGAGCATGAAAAGCCAGAGCATAGACCACACCTGCGAGAGCGAGAGTATTTTGGCATCATCGAAGCTATACGCGACGATTGCGGCAAGAAGTTCTGCCGCCAAAAACGCCCCGTAGTATGCGCCAATTTGCTGCACGTCTCCTGAGAGTAAGCCGCCAAGCAGCATGATATCTGCCACCGGCGCAACAAGTGGGAGCATAAACTGGAATAACGCTGCCTGCGGCAATGCCACCATACCAAACGACCGATACTGCGGATTCAAAAAGGCTTCGCGGTGTTTCCAGAGTGCTTGCAAAATACCAAACGACCAGCGAAAGCGCTGCTTGAAGAACATTTGCACCGTTTCGGGGGCTTCGGTGTAGGCAAGCGCCTCCGGTGCAGAGCGCACAGTATAGCCTTCTTTCAAAAGGCGCATTGTCAAATCGCAGTCTTCGGCAAGAGTGTCGGTAGCAAAGTTCCCCAAGCCAAGCAGTGCCTCACGCCGAAACGCCCCGATAGCTCCCGGCACGACCATAATGCAATCCAAAAGTGCGAAAGCTCGTTTGTCCAGATTTTGACTCACCGTGTATTCGATGGACTGCCAGCGCGTCAAGATATTATGCGCATTGCCGACCTGCACATTGCCCGCCACTGCGCCAACGCGGTCATTGATAAATTGCTCTACAAGCCGCGTAATGGCATCCGGCGCAAGCTGTGTGTCTGCGTCAATGCACACCACGATTTCCCCTTTTGCCCGCGCAATACCGAAATTCAGCGCTGAGGCTTTGCCGCCATTGGGCTTGGTGAGAACGATTACACGCTCGTTTCCGGCGAAGATTTCCATTGTGTGTTTGTACGTGGCATCAGACGAGCCGTCGTCCACGAAGACAATTTCCAAGGGTTCGTAATGGCTTGCCATAAGCGCCTGTACGGTTCTGACGGCATTGACTTCTTCGTTGAAAGCCGGTACAATCACGCTTACAAGCGGCTTCCACTCACTTGGAACAAACGCACGTTCTTTTCTGCGCTGCCGCCAAGCGAGAAGGATTATCAGTGCCATTCGCCCAATGCCCAGCACGATACCGACGACAAAAACCGCTCGCAGCAAGCGTCCGCCACGCCAGACAATACCGGCACTCAGCCAGTTAATGCGCGAAAGCGCCACGTCGCTGGAGGAAACAAGCTCCGGCATAAGGGTTTCCCGCGTCGTGCCGAGCAGCCCCGCAACGGTCGTGAAGGTGTAGCCTTTGTTTTTGAAATATCGAATAATGCGGGGTAATGCCGCCAGCGTTGCTGTGCGGTCGCCTCCGGCATCGTGCAGCAGAATCATTGCGCCGTTATGCTCCTCAGCAATAGTACGAGCGAGAATCGTATCGGCGCTCACATCTTCCTGCCAGTCGCAGGGGTCAATGGATTCACCAACAGTGTAGTAATTATGCTGCTTGGCGAGCGCAACGGGCAAGACCTCTTCCATCGTCTCCGGTTCAGAGTCCGCATTATACGGCGGGCGGAAAAGCACAGTGGAATGTCCCGTAACGCACTCAATGATGCGCTGCGTTGCGTTCAGCTCCAAAGCAGCGCGTTCCGGCGATACTTCCGCAATATTCGGATGCGTAAAGGTGTGATTGCCGATTTCGTAGCCTTCGTCGTAGATGCGCTTCAGAACGTCCAGATTGCGCTCCGCGTTCAGCCCAATAACAAAAAACGTCGCCGGAACGTTTTCCGCCTTCAAAATATCGAGAATTTTTCCGGTATATTCTGCGCTCGGACCGTCATCGAAGGTGAGAACGACCGTTTTTTCATTGAGCGGCTTACCGGATTTGCGAATGAAATACGAGGAGGGATACCGCTTGTAGGTCTCCTCAGTAATCATATTTTCCGCAGAATCGTATTCGAGGTCAATAAAGCCGCTTGACGGCGTTGCCACGACATCAAGCACTTCGCCTTCGCCGCTATAATTCACGTCGCTGGTAGCGGGTATTTCTTCGATACTGTTGAGAATTTGTGCGTGCTGCGCTGCAGCATCCATCGTCATATTCAGCTTGAAAAATTTCCATAATCGCGCATCTTCGCCACCCAAGCGCCAGAGCGCAACACCGACCGTGCCTGCATTTGCGGCAGAGCGCATCGTATTGAAGGACGTAGCGGCATCGGTAAGCCAGACTTCGTGTGGCACGTCGTTGTCGTCGGCGTAGGTGTAATGCAGATTGTAGTTATCATTATCGAAATCCATCACGCCTTCGGATTCTTTCGCCGTTACGATTGCCTCTTCGTAGCTCACGTCTTCGGCTTCGGCAAAGCCTTCGGGAGTTTTTGCCCAGTCGTAACCGTAGGCAGCCAAGCACAAAATAATTTTCTGCGGCGAGGCTTGGCGGCAAGCGTAATCAAGCGCACCTTCCACCCATTTGATAGGCGCAATTGCTCCCGGCTCACTGGTGGAATAATGCAGGTCGTACCCCATGAGAAACAGATAGTCGTTATTCCGTGCAAAGTCCGTGGTGTGCTTGTCGAACGGCGCTACGTCCTGCGTGACGAGGTAATTGAGCGGATGCAAAGCGGCGTACAGTTCCGCCTGAAAGAGCGCGACAAGATTTTGCGATTTGGGCGTGGTGAGATTTTCAAAATCAATGTTAATGCCTGCAAAGCCGTATCGCTGAAGCATCCGCAGTGTGGCTTGTATCAGGCGCTCGCGGCGTTCTTTCGTAGCGAGGTGCTGTTGAAGGCGTGTTTCGTTGAAAATAGTGCCGTCGTAATTGGAAAGAATCGGCACAATAGCAACGTTGTGTTCGCGCATATATGCTAGCGCCCGCGTGTCCACATCGCTGACGATGAGGGAATCGGGGTTGAAGAGATTATTGTTAAAGGCATTATTGTTGAGCGAAGAATGTTGTTGGTCGCCAATGCGCGTGGAATCTGCCAGTGAGAACCATTCGGGCAGCACCATCGTTAGTTCGCTGACGTGGTGGCGCAGCGAGTACCACGAGCGAATATCCCAATTAACGTAGAAAGCGGCGCGAATTTGGGTTTGCTCCTTTGCCACAAAACGTCTCGGCAGAGTCTGCGAAGCGCTCTTGCGGTTATGCGTATATTGCACATCAGCGTCTTTGCCCCAATGCGCTCTGAGGCTGTGGAAGGCGCGATTTTCGGGGGTGGCAAAAGTCGTGATTTTATCAGGATTCAGCACAGCATGATAGGCATTGGCTTGATGGAAAACACCCTTTGGCTCTGGTGTGAAGGGGTCGTAGAGTACCGCAATGGCAGCAACGACAACACCGACAGCAACAAAAAGCCCCAGAAGGCGCGTTACGCCTTTGAATGTCTTCCAGCGCCGACCGCTCGCACTAAAGAAAATTGGTTTGGATTCGGAGTTCATGGATGGATGGAGTGAGGGAAACGTGTTGTATCACCGTTTTGTGACGCACGGGCTTATGTTTCGTAATGCCGATGAAGCCGTTTCAGTATGGACTCCAAGCGAACAAAAGGAGTTTATCGTACACTCACTATTGGTCGAACAGGGTACTGCTCAAACATGGCATGGATAATTTTGGGAATGTCAACGTTGGCATCGGCACGAGTATATATGCGCTGTGCGGAAAGTCCGCGCCAAGTCACATTATTTGTTTTGCGGTCAATCATTTCTACATTCAATACTCCCTCACGAATAACGGTGCGATAGTTGCTGTACATGGGATAGTAGCCGCCATACAGAAAGCTCCGCCCAAAGAAAAACGGAAACGAAGCATACCCATAGACAGGCGCTCTACGATAGGCGGCGTGGTCTTGCGTACCGATGGAATAACGCAAAAGCACATCGGGAGCGGCTGTATCCGGCATCATACCGCGTACTTCCAGTTCTCTACCAACGGTATTTTGAATAAGTCCGGCTTGATTGCGAACGAAAATATTGGTTTGCCAATCTTTTTGGTCGGGTGGAATCCATGCGTAGGTGCGGTATTGCTCAAAGGATACGGTTCTATCTCGCTCGGCACTGACACGAACAGCAGACGTACAGCCGGAAAGAACAACAAGACAAGAAGCGACAATCACGAGCAGAAAGAACACCAACGCTCTATCGGCAGAACGACTGTACGAGCGATTGATTGGGTTGGTTTTCATGCTATCACCTCGTTTTTTTGAAATGATGGGAAGAGACTGCTTTGCGAGCATTGGTCGTCATTGGCGGTAACTATTGAAGCGTGTTTACATGGCAATAATTTACACAAAAAAACATTAAAACAGCGTTAAAGCACCGTTAAATTAAATGCGTACAAACGTTTTTGCTGTGCTGAAAAGTCCGTATCTTTGAGGTCAATAGTCTAGACATCTTCACGCCGGCACAGACAAGAGTGTCTGTGCTACCGTATGAAATCTAGCTTTGGTGGCACAGACACTCTTGTCTGTGCTTTCACGTAAACCGCTTCAAACCTTGATTTTCAGAAAATGTCCAGACTATTGAGGTATTATGCCGAACTTTTGAATATTCTTTTCTTGTACTAATTTTGGGCGTGATATGCACATTTTACTTGTCGAAGACGAAAAAAAAGTAGCGAGCTTTATCGAAAAGGGCTTGGAAGGTCAGTCGTACATGGTCACACTCGCAAAGGATGGCGACGAGGGCGAACGACTGGCACTCGCTTCCGATGCGGAGTATGATGTGATTGTCATTGATGCGATGTTACCCAAGAAAAACGGCTTTGCACTTTGCCAAGCCATTCGTAAAAAACGCCCTACTGTACCGATAATGATGCTCACCGCACTCGACACCACCGACGACAAAGTGCGTGGTTTTGATGCCGGCGCAGACGATTACCTTACCAAACCATTTGAATTCCGCGAGTTCACAGCTCGGCTGCGGGCATTGGCAAATAGAGGGAAAGACGTGCAGCGCGGTAACACTCTTGAATATGCCGACGTAGTAATGAATCTTGATGCCAAAACCGTGACACGTGCTGACACAAAAATTGCCCTTTCGGCAAAAGAGTTCGCACTTCTTGAATTTTTCCTCCGCCATAAGGATAAAGTTATGTCGCGGCAGCATATCGCCTCGTCGGTCTGGGGACTGTCGTTTGATACCGAAAGCAATGTGATTGATGTTTATGTAAATTTTCTTCGCAAAAAAATTGATAAAGATTTTAGCCCAAAGCTGATCCATACTGTCGTTGGGATGGGTTATGTGCTGCGAGTAGAGGAAGAATGAACAGGGAGAACGCTATATGACAATTCGTTTCCAACTTGCGCTGCTCTTCACGGCGCTTGTGAGCTTGATTCTGACTGGCTTCGCTGTTTTTGCCTACGTGCGAATGAGCATTGAGGCACAGCAAGATTTTGACGCAATTCTCACCAGCCGCGCCATTACTGCCTCGGTGATTGTACTGGAAGAAGACAAACTCGATTCTGCCAAGTATAACGCCGTCAAACGCGAATTTGAGGTCTCTGAGCTTTCCGAGGAGCGCATTGTCGTAATGGATTTCCACAATGCGATTCTTTTTCGCAACGACTCCGGCGAACATTATTTTTTTTCTTCCGTACCTTCTGCTTTGGAAGCAGTGCAAAAGCTAGGCGCACTGCACTTTACCCAAGAAATTGCCGATAAAGAATATCGAACGCTCTATCAGCGATACCACGACAACAACCAAGAGTTTGTGATTATCGTCAGCGCCATTGATAGGCGTGGAGCGGAGACACTGCGGGATATGCGCCGCATACTTGCGTATGGTATTTTGGGCGTTCTGATACTCTCTTTTGGTGCTGGTTGGTTCTTTGCCCAAAGGATGCTTGCGCCGGTGGACGTAATGACGCGCCTTGCCGAAAAAATTTCCGCCTTTGACCTCCACAAACGCATCCCCGAAGCCCACAAAAACGATGAAATCTCAAGACTCGCACACGCTTTCAATGGAATGTTTGACCGCTTAGAACAAGCCTTCACCGCCCAACGACACTTTATAGCCCATGCTTCCCATGAATTGCGAACACCGCTCACCGCATCAGAAGGCGAACTGGAAGTGGCGCTGATGAACGAATCGCTACCCGCTAGCGCAAAGACCGCTCTCAGCGAAACGCTCGATAATACACGGCAACTCCGCGCATTGGTGAACGACTTGCTCTTGCTTGCTCGTGCCGAATCCGGTTTGTCGGCGCTTTCACAGGAAAATATCGAGATTGCTGAACTCGTCTTTGAGGCACTCGACCAAGCACAAAAGCGGTTTGCAGGACGAACAATCAATATCAATTTCGAGAACGCCTCCGGCGGTGACGAAGTACCGATACATATTCGCTGCAATGGTGAACTGATGCGCGTTGCAGTGCAAAACATCATCGAGAATGCCCTCAAATACTCGCCCAGTGAAACAAGTATCACGGTGAACATTGGTTCCGACATCGTGCAGGAAAGATATTATGCGCATCTCAGCGTCGAAGACTTCGGTATCGGAATTGCTGAAGACGACCAAGAGCGCGTTTTTGAGCCATTTGTGCGCTCTGAGCGTACGTACGACATTCCCGGCACAGGCATTGGACTGGCGCTCGTGAAAACGATTGTCGCGCAACACGACGGCACAATCACCCTCAAAAGTGCTCCCAATCAAGGAACGACAGTGATTATTCGATTACCTGCTATGGAGATAGCGCATTTAACACCGTTTTAACGTCGTTTTAATTTGCCCTTGCGTAGATTTGCTTGTAGGAAATATGACGATGTACGACGAAGTTTTGATTACATTTTTTCGACTATCTCTCATTACAACCCTGAAGCGGTTTTGTCAACAAGGGGACTTGGACAAAACCGTTTTTTTTGTGCCCATTTTTTTCGCCCGCCCCTTTAGCACGGCATTAACCGCTTTTTCATAGTCTTTTAACGCTCCATTAATGTTTTGAGTTTTATGTTTATGGTATTCTTTTCGGAATAGAAATGATATTCGAGAATAATTTGTACAATTGTCCATCCGTTTTTATTCGAGGTGTGCCATGCCGTTTATCTTCAACTCTCTCTCCCGAACTGCTCTTCTACTCATAGCTTGCGGAAGTCTTCTGCTCTACTCTTGCGCTTCTTCTACAACGACCTCGCGTAGCACAGCCGTTACAGAAACAAGCGACACTATTACCCGCATACCGGAGCGGATTGGCGCAAATAGGCGCTCATGGAGTTATAGTGAGCATATATCACTGCAAGATACCTCCACAACATCGCCCATTGTCCTGACAACAGGTGAAGTGAAGCGGGAGTATGAAGAGATAGCGCTCCTTCGCGTTGGTTCTCGTTATCATTTGCGGATGACAACATACCAAGAATTGAATGAAGTTTTACGTGATGAAGCCCGTGAAATGGGTGCAAATGCAGTCGTGCGGATTCAATACTATTTGGGACGTTTTGGCTGGGGCTACGCACTCGGCACGGCAGTCAAATACAAATAATAACGTTTTTTATGATGTACTTTTTTGGAGAATATAACCATGAAACCTTTGAACAATACAAGAATGATATTCTTCGCCCTTGTACTGGCAGCAGCGTCCATTATGCTAAATTCCTGCTCTGCACCGCTTCGGAGTGCTTTGGTGATGAAACAGAAAGGCTTAAGCACAACCTATCCGATTCCCTACGACCAAGCCTATACCGCTATGCGGACTGCTTTGCGCTGGTCGTCAGATTACGGTATTATTGAAGATCACAAAGAGCTGGGGTATATGCTTTTGATGTCGGCAATCTCCACTCGCTATGGTACAACCCAATATTATGACATCATTTGGTTAGATGCCGTCGGCAGCACCGACACGCAAGTTACCTTGCTCACAAGCGGCATGACCATGGGATTCGACCAAATGAGAGTTGGTGAATTACAAGGATATATGGACTATGCGGCAAAACTGCTCAAAGACGGGAAACCGCTTCCCATCATGCCGTAGCTTGACGTACAATATTTTTATCATTTTTTTTGGAGCAATAGCC
>JANYDO010000127.1 GCA_025363605.1 Candidatus Kapaibacterium sp. | reverse complement strand
TTCGCTTGGTAGCACGCGGCAGCACGGTGCGATTCGAGGTACAGGATTACGGACCGGGATTGAGCAGCGATGACAAGAAAAGGCTCTTTGGTAAGTTCGCTCGTCTCACTGCTCGCCCGACAGCCGGAGAGCATAGTACCGGATTGGGTTTAAGCATCGTAAAAAAACTTACCGAAGCAATGAACGGCGATGTGTGGTGCGAGTCGGAACTTGGTAAAGGTGCAACATTTATTGTGGAATTGCCAAGTGCGGTGCGACAGGGATAAGAGAGAAAATGAGCGAGATGTAGAAAGTCTGGTAAGATTTGCGCATGATTCCATGCGGCTTGCGGAATATTATTTCCAATAAAATCAAAAGATGTGACCGACCAAATTATAGTCCACAAACTTTGGTGTGTTTCTTTGTTGTGGGTTTTCAGCAATAACTATGAGACAATTTTTTGTTACATTCGTCCTTGCCTTCGTCTGTGTTTTGTCCATGCCTGAGAGTGCTTGGTCATACCCAATGATGTCGTTGTCAAATCTGTCCGTGCATATCCGCCCGCTCGGTGGCGATACCATTTTGAAGCAAAACACAACTTCCGTTGTATCGGTATCGACAAGACGAGACTCACTTCTGCGGATTTTGCAAGAATATGATAGACAACACCGCAAGGATACAGATGTTGTGAAGCTCTTGTGTGCGTTATCGTATGAGTTCTTGGGATTAAATCCTAGACAATCTCTTGACTATGGGCAACGTGCTAAAGCACTTGCTGAAGCGGTCAACGATCGCCCAGGGCTGTCGGGAGCGCTGGAGAGCATTGGTCGTGCCTATCGAGTACAAGGACTATACACCCTTTCGTTGGAATATTTCCTTGCTATGCTCCGTTTGGGGGAGGAACTGCGCGATAAGCGTGTGGTGATGCTGGCTCTTCGCCGTATTGGGCAGAATTATTTTAGTGAGCGTAACTACGCTGCTGCCTTAGAATATGGCGAGCGGTTTCTTGCTCTCAGTACTGCTGTGGGCGATACGCTTGAGCGTGGGCAGGCACTGAACAATATCGGTGCCGTGCAACGTGAATTGGGGCGGTACGATAGTGCGCTCGTCAATTTGCAGATTGCATTAGATATTGCGCGATTATACAATCAACAAGACCCGTATTTCCTTTCTATTGTTCTGCAAAATATTGCGCTTGTCTATAGTCAGCGCGGTGAATATGCCAAAGCACGAAATTATTTCGGTCAGGCATTAGCGATGGAGCGGTATCTGGATGAATTTGTCGGGATAACGTACTGTTATCGAGGGTTGGGACGGATTTTTGTCGAAGAAAAAAAATATGCTCAGGCTCTCCTCTATGCAGAAAAAGCACTCACACTGGCAGAGAGCAACAACATTGGTCTGGAAAAGGATGCGACCTTTGCGTTGCTTGCCGATATTCATGCAGGGCTAGGCAACGCTACTCTTGCTTTGCAGTATTATAAACGTTCGGTTGCCCTGAAGGATTCCATTGCCGGTGTGTCGTCAGCCCAGAAAGCTGCTACGATGGAGCAGGCTTTTCAACAGGAAAAAATTGAAAAAACTCGTGCGCTCTTGGAATTTGCCAACCAGCAACAAGCGATTGTGCGCAATGCAGTGATTGTGGTCGGGGTCTTGCTTGTCGGTCTTTTGGGCGTTCTTCTTAATCGCTATCGTCTCAAAGTCCGCTCGGAAGGGCAGCTCCAGCAGACCAATGAGGAAATTCAACGACAACAAATGCTTTTAGAAGACCAATCACGCCGCATTGAGGAAATGAACACGGAGCTTCAGGAAAATAATGCACGTTTGGTGGATACGAACGTTGAGCTGGATACGACCAATACAGAACTCCATTCGTATATAGACGAACTCAGTCGTATCAACGGCGAACTCGATGCGCGGAACGAGACTCTCCGCGAACTGCACCGCGAGAAGAACGAATTTCTCGGTGTCGTAGCGCACGATTTGAAAAATCCTCTTGTCGGCATACGGCTCACCTCCGAAATACTCCAGCGTTTTTCCGAGCGGATGTCTGCTGCCGAAAAAGACGAGCGTCTCAAACACATTATAGCAATCGTGGAAAGAATGATGGTCATCATCAACAATCTTTTGAACGATAATGCTATGGAAAGCGGACTCCTTTCCATTTCTATTACGACCGTCAATGTCTCGGAATCTATCGAAATGCTTGTGCGTGAATACCGTGACCGCGCCTTTCAGAAATCTATCACCTTGCAGCCTATACTGTCGCTCACTCCGTTGTTTGCACGGGCAGACAGCACAATGCTCTACACTGTTTTGGAAAATCTTTTGTCGAATGCGCTCAAGTTCTCACCATCCAATACAACCGTGACGATATATGCCGAAGTAGAGGATGATCGTTGTCGAATATCGGTAAAGGACGAAGGACCCGGACTGAGTGAAGAGGATAAATCAATGCTCTTCGGTAAATTCATTCGTCTTTCGGCTCGTCCTACGGCTGGCGAACATTCCACGGGACTGGGACTCAGTATTGTCAAAAAAATGGTCGAGGCAATGCGAGGGCGTGTCTGGTGCGAGTCGGAGCTGGGAAAAGGCGCAAAATTTATTGTCGAGTTACCCAAAAATGCGTAATTTCAACGTCAACACGCCAAATACCTCCACATTCCCTGTGACCATATATACTTCGTTGCTCTCAGGGTAGCACAACTAAAGGGAACGTGCTATGTAAAAGAGCATAATGCAGAGAGAGTCATGGGCTGTTGCCATCTCTTTTTATACCGTAGCCAATTCTATCGCCGCTCACCCTCCCAATTTTTTTACCCTTTATTTTCATAAAAGGATTTTTCGATGGTTCCTGACACTGTTCTTACGCGAAATAATGTTTCTATTTGGGGAAATGGTAACAAAACTCTGCTCTTTGCTCACGGCTACGGCTGCGACCAGACGATGTGGCGCTTTATTACCCCGGCTTTTCAAGACGAGTATAAGATTGTTCTCTTCGACCACGTTGGTTCGGGCAAATCTGACCTTCAGGCGTATTCCTTCGAGAAATACTCTTCCTTGCAGGGATATGCCCGCGATATTGTGGAGATATGCGATGTGCTGGCTTTGCGGAACGTAACGCTTGTCGGACATTCCGTCAGCGCTATGATAGCTGTGCTGGCGGCAATACAAGAGCCGTCGTACTTTTCATCGGTAGTGATGGTCTGTCCTTCTCCGCGCTATACCAACGACGGCGACTATAGAGGCGGCTTCACACCGCAGGATATTGAATCGCTTTTGGAGTCGCTGGATAGTAATTATCTTGGTTGGTCGAGCGCTACTGCTCCAGCTATTATGGGCAACTCCGATAGACCGGAATTAGGGCAAGAACTCACCGCAAGTTTTTGTCGTAATAATCCCGATATTGCCAAGCATTTCGCTAACGTCACTTTTCTCGGCGATAATCGTGCTGACTTGCCGAAACTCACCGTTCCTTCGCTCGTGATGCAGTGTGCCTCGGATATTATTGCTCCCCCACATATCGGCGAATACGTGCAGCGTCATACACCCCACAGCACACTGGCAATGATGCAAGCCACGGGACATTGCCCACACTTGAGCGCACCGGAAGAGACCATTATGGTGATGAAACAGTTTTTGTCTCGTACTGCATAAGTTGTCGCCGTATTCCCCTGCCAGATGCGCTGCGCATATTTCGTACAATTGAGACAACACTATGAGTCTTAGCGACCACTACAAAGATGAAACTGCTGATGAACTCTACAATGCAGCGCAGTGTGGATATTTTTCTGCTATGCCGGACGGCACAATCGTTAAAATCAACGATACACTGCTATCATGGTTAGGATACGAACGCAATATGCTCGTAAGCCGCGTACAGTGGCGTGATTTGCTGACGAAAGGCGGACAAATCTATTACGAAACGCATTACGCACCACTACTGCGAATGTACGGTGTTGTCAAAGAAATCAACTTTGAATTTTTGACCAGTGCCGGCACCACACTACCGATATTGGTCAATACATTACTGGTGTATGACGATGCAGGTGTGCCGGTGCTGTCGCGTTCGCTGGTGCTTGATATTACCGAGCGGAAACAGTACGAGCGTGAACTGCTGCTGGCAAAAAATCGTGCCGAAGAATTAACTGTTCAGCTCCAAGAGGCCAATAGGCAAATGAACGAAATTCTGAGTATCGCTGTGCATGATCTCAAAAATCCCCTACACACCTTGCGAATGGCACACCAGATGCTCACGGCAGAAAATGCTAATAGTGCCTCAACAGAGTACCGACTATTACTGCTCAAAAGGAATATAGAATCTATTGATACAATGTCTAATCTCATCACACGCCTTTTGCAGGTGAATGCGCTGGAGCATCAAAGCATACAGGTCAATCTTCAAATGTGCGATGTCGGGGAGTTAATGACTGCTCTTCTTCGGGCGTATCAATTACAGGCGGTAAAGAAAAATCTTTCGTTGCATTTATCTCTCGGAGAGACGGGCGACAAAACTGGTAATGAACTTTTCGGTGACAAAGATTGTTGTTGGAGTATTGACGAAGAAATTGTTGTACAAATCGCTGATAATCTGCTTTCCAATGCAATCAAATACTCACCCAAAGGGAAAAATATTACCATCCGTTTGTACCCTAAAGATACAATCTTACGTTTGGAAGTGCATGACGAAGGACCCGGCATTTCCAACGAAGATATAAAAAAGCTCTTTGGTAAGTTTTCGCGTCTTTCGGCGCAACCCACCGGCGGCGAAAACTCAACAGGTTTGGGGTTAAGTATCGTAAAAAAATTGGCAGATGCCATTGGTGCTAAGGTATGGTGCGAGTCAGAATTAGGGCGGGGTGCGACATTTATTGTTGAATTACCTCGTGGAAATATGTAGTCGAGATACGTCAATTATATGCGATTCAACGAGTCTGTCTATTTTTTTTAGCTCAAAACCTTTCAAATGACACACCACACCCTACGCCTTATCCTTGGCGACCAGCTTCATAGCGGACATTCGTGGTTCCGAAACGTGGAAGACAGCATCGTGTACGTGATGATGGAAATTCGTCAGGAGACCGATTACACGAGGCATCACGTTCAGAAAGTTTGCGGGTTTTTTGCCGCTATGCGAGAGTTTGCCCGTGAACTTCGTTCCAAAGGGCATGACATCATCTACATCACGCTTGATGATGCCGATAATTCACAGACTATCAGGGGAAACATTCTCCGCATTATTCAATCGCAAAGTATCCAACGCTTTGAGTATCAACTCCCCGACGAATACCGCTTGGATCGCTTGCTCTCTGAGTTTGCAGCACAACTGCACGGGCGCAACATTGAAGTGTCCGCCCACGATACGGAGCATTTCCTCAGTGCTAGAAATGAAGTAGCAGAAATTTTTCGCGGTAAAAAAACGTATCTTTTGGAGACTTTTTACCGTGCTATGCGGCGGAAATACGGGATTCTTATGGAAGGAAACGAGCCGCTGACGGGGCAGTGGAATTATGATGCCGATAATCGCAAAAAACTACCTAAATCTGAGGCCATTCCCGAGCCTTTTCTTTTCACGCATGATGTGAGCGACATTGCCTCCATGCTGGAGCGATGCGGCGTTCAGACGATAGGGCGTGTCCAAGCCAACAGCTTTCTTTGGTGCATCAACCGCCCCGAAGCACTTCAAATCTTGGAGTTTTTCGCAACAACATGTTTGCCGTATTTCGGGACGTATCAAGATGCAATGTCCGTGCGTGCGTGGTCGCTCTTTCATGCACGGTTGTCCTTCGCCATGAATACCAAAATGCTGCATCCTTTGGAAATTGTCGAGCGCTGCATTGCGGAATGGCAAGCACGCTTGGAAGAAATTTCGTACGCGCAGATAGAAGGTTTTGTGCGGCAAATTATCGGATGGCGCGAATATATGCGAGGGATTTATTGGGCAAAAATGCCTGAGTATGCCACACTGAACGCTCTCAATCACCACGAGCGGCTTCCGGACTGGTACTGGACCGGCGCAACACAGATGAACTGCCTCAAACACGCCGTCAATCAGTCCCTTGATTACGCATATGCGCACCACATCCAACGGCTGATGCTGACGGGCAATTTCGCGCTTCTACTGGGCGTACACCCCGACGAGGTGGATGCTTGGTATTTGGGGGTCTATATTGACGCTATCGAATGGGTAGAAATCACCAATACCCGCGGCATGAGCCAGTTTGCCGATGGCGGAATTGTCGGCACAAAACCCTACGTTTCGAGTGCCAACTACATTGACAAAATGAGTGATTATTGTTCGGGTTGCCATTATGATAAATCAAAGCGTCATGGCGAATCTGCCTGCCCGTTCAACAGCCTGTACTGGGATTTTTATCATCGCCACCGAGAGCGTTTTGCAAAAAATCCCCGCATTGCTGTTATGTACAAAACTCTTGACAACATGACACCGGAGGAACTCGCATCAACACTTGCGCAAGCAGAATACTACAAGCGTACTGCTGATTGGCTATAAAGTATTTTTTCTTGAATAGACACAAAGAGTTAGTCGAAATTTTTGTACATTCGTGGCGGAAAGAAATGCCGTCATTACTCTCTTCCGTCCGCGCGTTGGGGGACTGCATTTTCCAGAGTCGGCGAAAGTACCCCTTCCTCATATCAGCACCACCGATGATGGTACCGTTTTTGTGATTCACCATTTTATCACGCTCTAATTTTGCCATGCACTATGAATACCTTAATACTGTCGTTTATTCCTGAGGCGCTCCGCCGTGATGCGGACGAATTTCGCCGCGCACGTTTAGTTATTTCGGTTTCGTGGACGCTCTTGTTTGCTTCTTTGGCGCTCACCATCCAATCAATCGTTATGAATATTCCATGGATTTTCGTGGCAATATGGCTTGCAGGAGCAGCAGTTTCGCTGTATAATCCTTTTCTCCTCCGCAATACGGCAGCTCTTCGACTGACCGGAAATATCATTGTCTCGCTCTCTGCAATAGCTATCTTTTTGCATTGTTACATTCTTAATGACGGCTTGCGACTTGGGCTTTCACAGTATTTTTTCGTTGCTATTCCGCTCTTGGCGGCATTATTCCATGGTGCCAGGCAAGCAATCGCATGGACGGCAATATCATTCGTGCTGGTGCTGATACTCTTTGCCGCAAATGCGCTGGGTGTGGCGTTTCCGCCCGTTTCCATTCCGCCCGAATTGATGTTGGCGCAACGTCTTCTTGGTATAACAGCAACGCTGCTGCTGATTTCGCTCCTGTCGGTGCAGTCCATTCGTGCAAAAGACAATGCTCTTGACTTGGCAGCACACATTCGCGCTGAGGCCGAACGTAAGGCAGAAGAAGACTATCAATCACTCAAAGAACTCAAAGCCTCTTCTGAAGCCCGCGCTGCTGAAGATTTACACCGCTCCGAAGAACAAAAGCAGTATCTTGCCGGTAGTGTCGAAACGCTGCTCCGGCACATTCGTCAAATTGCCGACGGAGATTTGACCGTGCGCGTACCGGTAGAATCAAGCGACGACATCGGTAAACTCGCCACCACGCTGAACCAAACTATCGGCACGATTGAGCAGATGCTTGCCCGCGTAGCAGACAGCGCAGACCGCACCATGTCTGCCGTTATTGATATTTCCAATACCACCGAAGCACTTGCGTCCTCCTCCAATCGGCAGTCTTCGCAGGCGGGGCAAGTTGCCACGGCGGTCGAAGAAATGTCCACGACAATTGAGGGGACAACCCAGCAAACCTCGCTCGCCGCGCATGAAGCCTCGCTTGCCAACGAAGATGCGCTGAACGGTAATGCGACGATGCAAACGATGATGTCGAATGTGCGAAGTATTTCCGGTGTGGTCATCGCTACCGCAGAACGCATCACGGCTCTTGGCAAATCTAGTGAGCAGATTGGGGAAATTGTGGAAGTGATAGACGAAATCGCCGACCAAACCAACCTTCTTGCGCTGAATGCTGCCATCGAAGCTGCCCGTGCAGGCGAGCAGGGGCGCGGCTTTGCGGTTGTGGCAGACGAAGTGCGCAAACTTGCCGAGCGCACACAAAAAGCAACGAAGGAAATCTCCACAAGGATAAAAATTATTCAGAACGACACCGCCGATGCCGTTGGGTCGATGGGCGAAGGAACGCGCCTTGTGAAAGAAGGCGAACAAGTCGTCACGCGCACTGCCGAAGCATTTGCGGCAATTTTGCAACGCACTGAGCGCGTATCGGACGTGATGTCGCAGTTGGCAGGTGCTGCCGAAGAACAAGCCGCTACCAGTAATTCTATGGCGCAAAGCGTGAACGATATTTCCACGGTCATTGAGGAATCATCGCGCGGCGTGAGCAATATCGCCGACAGCACGGCGGGGCTGCAACTGCAAGCCCAAGAGCTACGGCAGCTTATCGCACAATTCCGTATTCAGCGCTTGAGTAGCAGTTCCGGCAAACAAACACCGTCATTACAAAATACTCACGGCGGTAAGCGTCTTTTGGCGTAAGGGTACGACTTTTTTTATCATACAATGTTGACCACCATGCCTCAGAATACCACAGGCACTGCGCCAAACGGCTTTCCGTCGGAATACGCAAAATTTTACAACGAAAAAATTCAGGCTGTACCTGCTCACATAGAGGCTGCTTTGGAGCAATCGCCTTTGCCAGTGGGCGCATTGCCGACGTTTATCCATGTCCGCGCCATGCAGGAAAGCGGTTACGCTGATGTGGAAACGGGCTACACCATGGAATCCGATGGTTCTGCTCACGTTGCCGTCCTCACGCCAATGCCGGGCGTGACACCGCAAATGTGGGATTGGTGGTTTGCGTGGCATGGTTGCTCGGCGCAGCGCTACAAACTCTGGCATCCGCTTGCGCACACAGATGCGCACTGGGAAGACGGCAGAGATGACATTGCTTACGTCGGGCGGACTTCGATTATTGAAGAGTTCATTGGCACGGAAAAAACAAAGGGAGCCGTTCGGTTTACGTCGCCTATCGAATTTGGTTTTTCACCTGAAGCAGTGAAGAAACCAAGTGAAGCAGTGTATATCTGTGCTAGAATAGGTCATGCGTCCTTGCCGGTGGATTATGGCTATTTATTGCATCAGGTCAGAGCCGTCGAAGGCGGTTCGGAAATGCGTTCGCGCTTTTGGTTGGGTGGCGAGTATATCCACGTGCGCAAAGAGGGCATCGTTGCTGAGATTGCATCAGGCTTTGTGCAAAAGATGCAATCGGTTTCGGAGCAGTTTGTCAAAGATTTACTTCTTCATTGTGCTGAAGAAATGAACCACTTGGCTTCTTTTTTACCCACTATCTATGCCAATATGAACCAAAGCGATACGCCACTCCGCGTCGAGGGCAAAATTATACACCAGACCGATAAGGATTTTAACCATATTATCATGGGAACGCTGTTTAATAAACTTCATCCCGGGAGACAACCGGACACAATCGTTGAGCCGACAAGCGTTCAGGATATTATTGCCACTGTCAAGTATGCGCAAGCATTGGGCAAAAAGATTACCGTTTG
>JANYDO010000106.1 GCA_025363605.1 Candidatus Kapaibacterium sp. | reverse complement strand
TCAGGAGCAATAAGAGCATCGGGCACCGGCACGGGCGTACCGGCGCGGGCAGCCGGACCGGGCGCAGTCGGCGGCGGAGGCGGAGCGGCTTCGGTTTGCTGCGGTGGAGGAGGCAAGTTTGTCAATTTCATCTTGTTAATTGCCGGACCTTTTTTTAACCCTAATGAGCTGGTCGCAAGGAAAATGGAATATCCGGCGAGTAACAAAAGAATGATTGCCAATGAGTATAAGAAGCCTCGTTGCGTGGCACGAGGAATATACGCTTTTAGCTCTTGCGCTCCGTAATGCAGCTCAGGTATGCTACCAGCAGGCGCTGTATTTGCAGTTGCCATAGCCATTACGAAAAAAAATGATAAAAATTTCGGTTTAGTACCAAATTGTAGTAGAGCGCTTTAGATTTAGAGCGCCTTTAAGTCTTCCATGTCCTCGTTGGTCAGGGGAGTCAACGCAAATTTACGTTCGCGTTTCATACCTTTCGCGCTCAGACGCTGTGTGATGTCTGTCTCGGCAATGTTTAATTGGTCAAGCAAGTTAATCACCAGCCCGTAGGGGACTTTATTGGAAATGCGCAAAGAAACAATCAATTTGTTTTCCATGCGCAAATTTTCATTGATCGAGAGCGCACGAAGGTCTTTGAGGGCAACTTTCTCAGGCGGGTTTGTTTTTTTATCACCCATATACTTGAAAATCTGCCCATCATCGCGCACAAGCACGGTCAAAAGTTCTGATTGTTTTACCTCGACGTTTTCGGTTTCCGGCGGCACAGACATTTCCATTGTTTGTGGAGTTGTCAATGTCGTTGAAAGCATGAAAAAGGTCAGAAGCAGAAACGCAATATCCACAAGCGGAGTCATGTCGAGGACAAAGCCAACGCGCTTTTTCTTTTTGCGCACCGTAGCAAACGACCCGCGTTTGACTTTCGGTGCGGCTTGTAGTCCACCACCACCACCACCCATAGCGTGCTCCTTGAAAATTGGTTGTCGTAAAATCGTAGGTTAAGTAGAGCTAGAAAAGATATTGATTCTAGCTTGGTCTATCAGTAACAAAGTTGAAGACCGTTGCATTGCTGAGGCGCATCACATTTGTCAGGTCTTCAATCCACTTGTATTGAACGCGCTTGTCGGCATCAATCGCAAACTTCATGCGCAGATTTGCCATGCGTGTTTGCTTCAAGAGTGCTTCCAGTACTTTCAAATCAGTAACCTTGAGAATGACTTTTTGCCGTGCTTCGTCCGAAAGCTGTACTTTGTCGGAATTGTAAACGACTTTGCGGTCTTGCTCGTTGGAAAGCGAGTAATAATAGGCAGTGTCGTTGGTCACGGTATCAATACCGATTTTAATCATCGCAAGGTCTTTATCCGGTACTTTAGACGTATCAGCAGAAGCCATTGGGCGCTTAATCTGAAACTTTTGCTCGTTTTCCGTGTCCGACTTAAATTTTGCCGTAAACATGAAAAATGTCAGGAGCAGAAAGGCAATATCCACGAGTGGGGTCATGTCTAGCACAAAGCCAACTCGTTTTTTCTTAATTTTGCTCATACAATCTCCTTGTCAAAATAAAAACGTGTAGGAGATTATTTCTTAATTTTGACCGTGAGGATTTCTGTAACACTCAGGATTGCTTCGTCAATCAAGTAGGTAAAGTTGTCCACGCGCGTCGTGAAGATATTGAAGAAGATAATACAAATAACTGCGCCAATAAGACCGCCTGCTGTATTATATAATGCTTCTGAAATACCGATGGAAAGTGATTGAGCTGAAACTGCTCCGCCCGCGCCAAGCGCTGCAAATGCACGAATCATACCAAGCGTTGTTCCCAAAAGACCAACCATTGTCGCAATCGAAGCAATCGTTGAAAGAACAACCATGTTCTTCTCAAGCAGAGGTGTTTCGAGGTTGGTTTGCTCATCAATAGCGCGTTTGACTTCCATCATTTTTTTCTCAGGATCAAGTCGCTCATTATCTTTCACGAGTTGATATTTCTCCAAGCCGGCACGAATGATGTTCGCAAGGCTACCGCGCTGCGCATCGCAAGCGCCAAGTGCGCCGCTAATATCGCCATCTTCCAACAAGGTTTGGATTTTCTTGGTGAAAATCGGCATACTTTCTTTGCCTTGTGCCTTACCAATCGAAAGCGCACGCTCAATAACGAAGGTAATAGCAATCATAATAAATGATAATAGCAACGCCACAAGCGGACCGCCAGTGAAAACTGTACCCAAGATATTGCCCGGCAAAGGCTCGTGCCGCATTGCGCCGTCTTTGAAGTTAGACGGAGCGCCCATAATGAACCACCAAATAGCGAAACCGATTACGATTTCTACCGTCATGATTATGACGTTCATAGCATTTTTCATGAAAAAAACTCCCGAAAAGTTTGTAAAAAGGTGTATGAATTAAAGAGAGAATTGATTGATTGCTTCTTGTGTGGTCGGAAACATCTCGAAGACAAGGGTGAGCTTGGTGATAACAAAGATGTTTTCTATGTTTTTGCTAATGTTGCACAGCGCAATGCGCCCGCCGCGCTTAGAAAAATTTGCATGAGCTGATATGAACACACCCAATGCTGTCGAGTTAAGATAGGATACACCGTGCAAGTCCACAGCTACAAGCGGCTTCTCTTGTTGCATGAGTTTCTTAAATTCCTCACGGAGAGCATCGGTCTCATCACCGCCGATAAACTGTCCTTGTAGTTGAATGGTTGTGACGGTACCCTGTTGCTCAACGGTAATTTGCTCAGGCATAGAGTGTTTATTTATTTCTTGAAACGATTAGTAGTTGTGTCTTTTTAGTTTTGTGGGCTTCCGGCGTGAAAGCGGTCTTGTCGTCGAAACTGACTTCGGATGAATTTGTATTGATGTTTTTAATCTACAAATGCACGAGAGGTTAATGCACCGAAAATTTACATCAAAAAAACGTCCTTGTCAAAGAAATTTGTGAAACCTGCCGTAGTTTTTTTCGTAGTCTCCAAAATTCAGCGCCTTAGCCACTATTTTATCATTGAATTTTTTTTGAACAAGTGTCTCCTTGAAGCGTAGTTTTTGAAGGGTTACAAAAGTTTTCGAGACCCGACACAAATTCGCGGTATGCCTGCAAAATCATTGATAACCAGTGTTGCAAAGCCCGCGTCCGCAAAAAGTGCCTCCACCATTACTCCTTGCCCGAATCCCATTTCAACGGCGAACCAACCACGCTCCTCTAACATTATCGGAAAAATTTCTGCAAATCGCCGATAAAACGTCATTCCGTCGGCATTATCCGTCAATGCTACTTTTGGCTCGTGGCTGCCGACCTCCGGCTCCAGTTCGTTCATATCGGTCGTCGAAATATAAGGTGGATTGGACACAATGACTGAAAATTGACGCTTCGGAAGTGCTTCGAGAATATCAATCTTCCCAAATTGCACGTTTGTTATCTCATTGCGCTCGGCATTACTCCGTGCCAGTGCCAAAGCATCGTCTGAAACATCTAAGCCGTATAGCGTAGCAGAAGCGTTGATATTCTTTGCCAGTGCAAGAGCAATACAGCCTGAACCCGTTCCAATATCAAGGATGGTTGTTTCTGCTTGATTTTCGTTTGCTGTGCTTGTATCCTTTTTGAGGCGATTCAGAACATAGTCAACAAGTAATTCTGTTTCCGGTCGCGGAATGAGAACGGCAGGGGTCACTGACAAAGTCATTCCAAAAAAATCTGTTTCGCCTAAGATGTACTGAAGCGGCTCCCGGGCAGCGCGGCGCTTTATCATTGAGCGAAGCGTTGTGAGCTCACTCTCGCCGAGCGGTCGGTCGAATTGGGTGTAGAGTTGAATCCGTGCTTTTTGGAGGACGTGAGCAATTAAAATTTCCATTGTCAATCGCGGAGAATCAACGCCCTTTTCCTCAAAATACGCCTTTCCCCACGTGATAAGGTCGAGAATTGTCCATACTTTTTCCATAATGTACGTTAAAACTCAGGAATGAAGACGTTTGCGTGCTTCGGCAAGCAGAGAAAGTACTGCCATACGGACGGCGACACCACGCTCGACTTGCGACAGAATCAGCGATTGAGCTGCATCGGCAACTTCCGCTTCGAGTTCAATACCGCGATTGATAGGTCCCGGATGCAAAATTGCTAATTCCGGCTTTTGCTCAATGTGATGGCGCTTGACGGCAAATTGCTGTACAAATTCGCGCAGTGTTGGTATAAGTCCTTGCTGCATCCGCTCGTGTTGGATGCGCAGCACGTTGAGCGCATCTGCCCATTCAACAGCGTCGTCTATGTGGCTAAAAAGTCTTACGCCAAAGGCATCCAGATTCGGCATAAGCGTTCCCGGACCGCATACGGCTACATCTGCACCCAACGCTTGGAAAATCGGTATATTCGACCTCGCAACGCGACTGTGAAGAATATCACCGACGAGGCAATACTTCATACCTTTGAGTAAGCCCGAGGGCGAGCCAAATTTTTGATAGAGTGTAAACGCATCCAGAAGCCCTTGTGTCGGGTGTTCGTGTTGCCCATCGCCCGCATTCACGATGCTGCTTTGAACGCGCCCTTGCCGAGCCGTTAAGAATTCATGCGCTCCCGAATGGTGATGGCGCATAATTAAAATATCAACCTTCATCGTTTCGATATTGAGCACAGTATCCAAAAGTGTTTCGCCCTTTGCGACACTACTGGCGGCAGCTTGAAAAGCAGTGACTTCGGCAGAAAGGCGCTTGGCAGCAAGCTCGAAAGAGACACGCGTTCGTGTGGAATTCTCAAAAAAAGCGAGGACAACCGAAACGCCGTTCAAGTCGTTACGCTTGCGGTCGGAGGAGCGCAAGAAATTAAGATATTCGCCCGAACGCTCAAAAATGGAAAGAATGTCGTCTGCCGAAAGATCTCGGGCGCTAATGAGATGTGTGTGCGAAAAGGGCATTGTGCTACGGGTAATGGGAATGAGCAGATGTTGTTATGGTTGCCGAGGTTATTATCGCAGTTTTTCGCCCAAATATACGACCAAAATCCAGAGAAGGCATAAAAAAAACCGCTCAGACGTAGTAGAGCGGTTTTTATAGAGCTGCTTGACGCTGCTTTATTTTTTCTTCGCCGGAGCTGCCTTTTTTGCAGGAGCTGCTTTTTTAGCAGGAGCTGCTTTCTTTACGCCGTTCACGAGGTCTTTCAGACCTTTGCCCGGAGCAAATTTCGGCACTTTGCGTGCAGCGATTTTGATGGTAGCACCCGTGCGTGGGTTTTTACCGTTGCGAGCGGAGCGTTTTGCCACGGAATATGTACCGAAGCCGATGAGGGCTACGTTTTCGCCTTTGGCAAGCGATTCCGATACGGTGTCGATAAATGCGCTGAGGGCGCGTTCTGATTGGACTTTGGTAAGTCCGGCGCTGGATGCGATCGCATCAACAAGCTGTCCTTTGTTCATAGCGAGTACCTAGTTAAAGGTTGATAAATACTGGATTCGCTGCGAAGATATGTGATTTCTCCAAGTGTTGCAAGAAAAAAATGCGAAAAAGTGCAGATTTTATGCGGATTTTTTATTTTTTCTATGGCTAAGTCATTACTGAGACAAGTTCTCGTCTTCCGAAAAACCCTGCGAGGCGCTTGAATACTAGCTCGATAAACAATGTTTATTTTCCAAACTGTTGCCATGTCAACCATAGAAAAAAAAGCCCGCCACAGGCGTATATCCCTGCTAAAACGTCATCGAACATCACAAAAAATGCTCCCTTTTGATTGTTCAGATGATAAATCGGAAATGGCTTCGTAATATCGAAAAGCCGAAAAAGGGCAAAACTCCATCCCATCCACATACATAAGGACGCTAAAGAATGGTGAAATATGGGATTGACGAGCACAAAAAGCAAAACAACCCACATACCGACTAATTCATCAATGACCACACATCCGGGATCATTTCCCCAATATTTTTCCATATGGGGGACTACCCATAAACCCAGCGCTATCGCAATGACAACACCGATTGCGATAGCAGCACTAATAATTTCAAAGCTATGTACCGTTTCATGCGCAAGTATCGCTGCAAGTGATACCGGTACTAGCGCTGCCAAACTTCCCGCCGTGCCGGGCATTTTCGGTGCAAATCCAATACCGCCAAGCGTTGCAAGCGCAATTTTGATGCGCTCAGAGAGAGAGAATGTTGTATTGGAATGTGGATTCACGGGCGGTGGTAGAGTAACGTGAGGGAAAAATACGGATAATCTTTGGCAGATAAAATAGACTTATCCAAGATGGGTGCTGCGCTTGAAGAAACGCCGTAATACCTTGAGTCCGGGTATAGTGAGACGAAAAATTTTAAGGCAAAAACGGCGCAAAATAGCACGATTAGCAACAAAGTATTCTATGCCCGTCCAAACCGTAATCACCGTGACTGCGAGCATAGTGAGGTAGAGCGCCGGGCGAAGTAGCACCCATGATGCCAGTAAGTGCATCCATGAGGGAAGAGGCAGTTGCAGTACGGAAAGAAAGACTAAGACGACAATAATAAATGTCATCTGCACAAATGTTTTTACTTTTGCGCTCCACGACGTTACGAGCGGTTTACCGATGTTATCCGCATACGAGCGGAACACTGTCGTGCCTACGTCGCGTATCACGACGATGAATACCATCCACCACTCTACCAGTCCCAGCAACGCAAAGGCAATGAACGCTGCCGTAGTCAAAATTTTATCTGCAAGCGGGTCAATGAGTGTTCCCCATGCCGAACTTTGCCCGTACTTGCGTGCAAGCCATCCGTCGAGGTAGTCGGTAATGGCGGCAATAATAAACACCAGCACCGCTAGCACCGTTGCCACGCGACCACCTGCGAGCAGAAGCGCCATGAAAATTGGCGCAAGAACAGCTCGTGAGATAGTGATGATATTAGGGAGGTTCGGTTTCATGAACTACAAACTTATTGAAGTGTAGGTACATTTCCGCTCTTTTTTGTGCGGTATTGGGGAATGAAAGCGAACATTTACCATCTTGTGACGAATCGTGCAGACTTTTTATATCCGGCAAAGCTATAATTATTCACTTTCTCTTGTGTATTTACCAGTTCCTAATCGATGTAAATTGAGTATTTCTGCGCCCTGCGTGGCTATCCTGCACATTTACGTTTACCATTTGTAACCTTTGTTAAACCGAAGGCTTCTTCCTTCTAAACACAGAACAACTACATTCTTCAATAAACATTCACGAAAGAAAAATCAATGAGTACGATTCTCGCAACTCTCCGCCTTGCAGCCGCCGCAGCCGTTTTGTCAGTAACGCTTTCCAGTTGCTTCGTTAATATTAGCGGCTTGGATAATATCGTCGGTAACGGAAATGTCACGACAGAAAAGCGCACTATTACTACATTCACAGGTATTTCCAATCAAATCAGTGCTGATGTGGAAATCACCTGCAAACAAACGCCCGGCTTGGAAATCACAACCGATGAGAACCTTTTGCCATACATTCGCACCGAAATTATTGGCGGCGTACTCACCATAAGCTCCGACCGCATCTCCATTTCGCCACGCCGTCTGACGATAAAAGTAAGTACCGATATGCTCACCAACGCACTTATAAGTGGTTCGGGTAATATGACCGTAACAGGCGTGGATACACAAACGTTCACCGGACGGATTAGTGGCTCAGGAAATATGACGCTGACGGGAAAAGCAACGAATGGGAATTATACGGTGAGCGGTAGTGGCAATATTGATGCGAAGAATTGTACCGCAGACCAGGTCGTCGCAAGCATTACGGGTTCGGGCAATATTAGCGCTGCGGTTTCGCAAATGCTAGACGGCTCT
>JANYDO010000098.1 GCA_025363605.1 Candidatus Kapaibacterium sp. | reverse complement strand
AGTCGTTGTCCGCCGCCGAAATGAACGACCTACAACTAATTCATTACAACGGTCATAGCTTATTTCTAAGCCTCTACAAAACAGCATTTTAACGCGCTTTGAAGAACGAATATCGGGCATAACTTTATCTAAACTTCAATTTATCTAAACTTCAATGAGTATAGAAATACTGTCCTTTGAACTTACAAAAAAAAAGCGGAGGGGCAAATGGTAACGTTGAAAAAAGTTATGCGCCGGGATGCCTTGCAAATGGTTTTGCATTTGTATCTTGTTGTTCGCTACCTAATTTTGTACGAGTATAAGCATCCGGACGATAATATCTTGGAACACAGACAAGAATGAACTGTGCTACCGAAGCTAGATTTTATACCGTAGCACAGACATTCTTGTCTGTGTAGATAGTTTAAGATGTTTTCATTCAATACCTTAGAGACAGAATTTTTTCAAATATCTGCACAGACAGACACTCCTGTCTGTGTTTCAATGAACTTATTATCCAACTCGACAACACAGCATTTGATGAGGAGTTCATAATTATGAGCCAACAACATTCTTCGACCAGTCTCGGCATTTATGCCATTTCTGAAAGACAGCAAGCAGAACTTGCTCGGATTGGTTGGGTAAAGAAAATCGACATTACTCCTGTGCCGGAGCCATATCGCTATGAGTTTATCAATGCAATGGTGAAGCAAAATTTTCAACGCATGGTCATTGCCTCTAAGTTCGGTGCAATCATTATCGCGGTACTCATTCTTGTTGTGGATGTGCTGAATTTGCCCGGATTGTTGCCGGAAGTCATTGCTCGTGCAGTTCATATTCATGTTGCCTTACTCGTGTCACTTTGTTGCGGGTATTTGGTGGGGCGGCGCTTAAAAATTGATGATCCGACCACGACGATTGCCGTGTTTTTTATGTGGGGCAATTTCTTCCGTACTCTCTACACCGTGATTGCCTACGTCTTGTTCTACTACATGGGCAAAAGCGCTGATAGTATTGCCGGTCCGTTTGCCGTATTTGTGGGAATTATTTCGGCGGGTTTATATGCGAACAAGGGTTATACGTTGATGCTTGTGCTCTCAAATTTGATTGTCTATACCGGTATTGTCTTGTCAACCGTTCACACTGCGGGCGGCATTACCAATTCTCTTTTTAATGGTTACGCAGTTCTGGCGATTGCCGGATTTTCATCGAACATTCTTTTCCAAAGTTTCCGCCAAGAATTTGCAATGGCGAAAGGCATGGAAGAAGAGCGGCGTAAAGCGCAAGAACTGAATACGCAGCTGACGGACGCAAACGAAGAAATCAGCCAGCAAATCAATATGCTCAACGAGCAAGCACGAGAAATTGAAATCACCAACACCACGCTTCAAGAAAAAACGCTTGAGCTGGAAGAAGAGCGTAATATCTTAGGGCGCTTGAATCAAGATTTGCAAAGCGAGCGCGAAACATCGGAGCAATTACTGCACAACATTCTACCGCGTTCCATAGCGCAGCGTCTGAAAAACGGCGAAGAAAATATTGCCAACCACTTCGAGAACGTCACCGTCCTTTTTGCTGATATTGTCGGCTTCACGCAGCTTTCCGCCACGCGCCCTGCGGGTGAAATAGTCAATTTGCTTAATCGTGTTTTTTCGGCATTCGATATTTTTTCGGAACAATATGCACTGGAAAAAATCAAAACCATCGGCGATGCGTATATGATTGTAGGCGGGCTGCCGGAAGCACGCGAAGACCACGGCGAAGCGGTCGCACGGATGGCATTGGAAATGCTTGCAACGGTTGGGCTTCTGAGCAAGACCTTAGATGCGCCGCTCTCACTCCGTATCGGTATCCACACCGGAGCCGTCGTAGCGGGCGTTATCGGGAAAAAGAAATTTGCCTACGACCTCTGGGGCGACACCGTGAACACGGCAAGCCGTATGGAATCACGCGGCGAAGCCGGCAAGATACAGGTCTCGCCGGAAGTCTATGCGCTATTACGCGAGAAATTCGTTTTTGAAGAGCGCGGGGAAATCGACGTGAAGGGCAAAGGAAAAATGCGGACGTGGTTTTTGGTAGGGGCAGCGTAGAAGCGGACAGTCCGCTTGACGTGAGAAGTCATGCAAAAATTACGTGAGAACTTTTTTCTATACCTCCAGCGAAGAAAACCAGAATGGCATTCTTACATTTGCAACCTAAACTTTTCACAACGCTTAAAGGCTACAACGGAAAAGATTTTATTGCCGACCTCACTGCCGGTGTGATTGTTGGTATTGTTGCCTTACCGCTTGCGATTGCCTTTGCCATAGCGAGCGGTGTGTCGCCGGACAAAGGATTGATAACGGCGGTCGTCGCCGGATTTTTAATTTCGGCGCTTGGTGGTAGTCGTGTGCAAATTGGGGGACCGACGGGCGCATTTGTGGTCATACTCTACGGCATCGTGCAGCAGCATGGGATGAATGGTCTTATCATTGCGACGCTCATGGCGGGCGCTTTGCTGGTGATAATGGGTGTGATTGGTCTCGGCTCGGCTATCAAATTTATTCCTCATCCTGTCATCGTTGGCTTTACCTCCGGCATTGCCGTTATCATTTTTTCGTCTCAGGTAAAAGATTTTTTGGGATTGTCTATGGGAGCAGTTCCGGCGGAATTTCTTGATAAATGGGAAGCATACGCTCTTCATATCCATACCATCAACCTTTACACTGTCACTGTTGCTGTTGCTTCGCTGCTGGTCATGCTCGTCTGGCAGCGCTTCATCACCAAAATTCCGGGTTCGCTTATTGCACTCATTGCCTCGACGGTGTTGGTCTATGCCTTGCAGCTTCCGGTGGAAACGATTGGTAGTCGCTTCGGTTCTATTCCGTCGTCGCTGCCTGTGCCGTCACTTCCCGAAGGTGTGTCGCTTGCGACCGTTCGCCAACTTTTTCCTTCAGCGCTAACGATTGCGCTGCTGGGTGGGATTGAAGCATTGCTCTCGGCTGTCGTCGCCGACGGGATGATTGGCGGAAAGCACCGCTCGAATATGGAACTGGTGGCGCAGGGCATTGCAAATCTTGTTGTGCCATTTTTTGGCGGGATTCCTGCCACCGGAGCGATTGCCCGCACGGCAACAAATATCAAAAACGGTGCAAAGACTCCGATAGCAGGCATTGTTCATGCCATGACGCTTTTTCTGATAATGTTTTTTTTCGGAGGCTTGGCGTCGCGTATCCCGATGGCAGCACTGGCGGCTATTTTGGTTGTTGTCGCCTACAACATGAGCGAATGGCGTTCCTTCGTGGGACTTTTTCGGAGTACCAGAAGCGATACGATTGTACTCTTGGTCACCTTTGGTTTGACTGTCGCCATAGACCTTACTGTTGCTATTCAAGTCGGAATTTTGCTGTCGGCGTTTCTTTTTATTCGTCAGATGTCTTTGGTAAGCAACGTAGGCGTGCTGACACGGGAATTTAGCGATAAGTACGAAGAAGAAGGCAGTGACGCGCAGTCCATCGCTACCCGTATTATTCCTCACGGCGTGGAAGTCTATGAAATCAACGGACCATTTTTCTTTGGTGCTGCCTATAAATTCAAAGAAGCGATGAGCATTATCGAAAAACAACCGCGTATTCGCATTATTCGGATGCGGAATGTTCCGGCGATGGATGCCACAGGGCTACACGTTTTGGAAGAAGTAGTGCATCTGAACCAAAAACACAAAGTGATTTCCATTTTCTCCGGTGTTCACGCCCAGCCACTTGTCGCAATGGAGCAATCGGGCTTGGTGAGACTGATAGGCGAAGAAAATTTCTGCAATGAAATTGATGACGCTCTTCAAAGAGCGCAAACACTTCTTGGTTCTCACTCAGGTAGTGTGTGATTTTTGTTGTTATTGCATCTTGATTATATTTTTCAAAACAGTAGGACTTTCGCAAATCGTATCTGTCATGCCGACATAGGTCGGTATCCATGCCGTGTACACGTTTCCGATAGATTCCGACCTGCGTCGGAATGACAGCAAATATGGAGAGTTTGCGAAAGTCCTAAACCGTAAAAACATCATGGAACAACAGTACATCGAAGACACAACCTTTGAGGCAATAGACTTCCGCGAACAACAGCCAAGCGCAGTCGGCTATGAACATTGCACGTTTGAAAACTGCAATTTCTCCAACGTGAATTTATCGGAGCTTCGTTTTGCGGAATGTGATTTTATCGGTTGCAATCTCAGCATGGTCACACTCACCGAAACTCATTTTCACGATGTGCGTTTCAAGGACTGCAAACTCTTGGGTGTGCATTTCGAGCAGTGCAATGAATTTCTCCTCAGTGTGAGTTTTGATACGTGTTTGCTCAATCTCGCTTCGTTTTTCAGACTGAAGCTCAAAAAAACAACGTTCAAAAACTCAAGCCTGCACGAAGCAGATTTTACCGATGCCGACCTTACGGGTTCGGTGTTTGATAATTGCGATTTGGCACGAGCCATTTTTGAAAAAACGACACTGGAAAAATCTGACCTCAGGACGGCGTATCATAATACCATCGACCCGGAGCGCAATCGCATCAAGAAAGCAAAATTTTCTCTGGCAGGAGTGGTCGGTCTGCTGGACAAATATGATGTACACGTGGAGTAGGCAATGCCAGCGTACTCATTCGCCCCCTTGATAAAGCAGGGCTGTTATGTTCTTTTTGCAAAAGGCTGGAAAGCCGCTTCAATCATTCGCCCCCTTGAGCGCTTCGCTTAGGGGGAACGGGGGATTTTCCGCAAGCAGCCACCAATACGAGCCAGTTTTTCAGAACATACAGTCTCTTCAACCATGCACTACTTCATTCGTTGCACACATTCAATCCCCCGTTCCCCCTTTGTCAAGGGGGCGAATGAGAAAATTACTATGAAATTCAACCGAAGCAAGAATCCTCAAATCCCTTATGCAAAATACCATCGCAACAGAACGACTGCTCCTTCGCGGTTTGACACAAGAAGATGCCGATTTCATTCTTGAATTGGTCAATACGCCGGAGTGGATAACTTTTATCGGCGATAGGAATGTGCGAACGCTTGGCGACGCTCTGGCGTACATCCAAGCAATCATTGATAATCCGCATTACCGCTATTGGGTCGTTTGCCTCAAAGAGAGTAATCGCCAAGTCGGCATTGTTACCGTTATCAAGCGTGAGTATTTGGAGCATCACGATATTGGGTTTGCCTTTTTACCACAGTATTCCCAAAATGGTTATGCCTTTGAGGCAGCCAAGGCGGTATTGGAAGCGGAAATGCAAAGTGGGCGACACACACATTTTCTGGCAACGACACTGCCCGCCAATCAAGCATCTATCAAGCTACTGCTGAAACTAGGCTTGAGGTTTGAAAAAGAAATTCAGATTGAAAATACAGTGCTGCACGTGTACGCTATCGGTGTTTTCTGAAGAGCAGGGTAAACTATTCTGAAGCCATAGCCGTCCAAACAAGTATTACGGGCTTCTTTTCCAACCAATCTCACAACTTCTCATGGTCAAACGTCTCTCGGCAGTATTAGTAGCTGCAAGTATGGTAACATTCTTTGCCACCGCACACGTCCCAAGCATAATGAGCGCTGCCGAAAAAACCGATAACGCAACAGGCAGTCTCACTGTTATCGTCAAGAACACATCCGATAACCAAGGCACCATTCGGGCAGCACTCTACAAAACGCCCAAAGAATTTCCTATGGGCAAAGCCTTCAAGATAGTGGAAGGTAAAATTACGGACAAACGCGCCGTGATGACGTTTGAGAATCTTGCGGAAGGGGAGTATGCGATTGCACTCTTGCACGACCGCAATGATAACAAAAAAATGGACTACAATTTTTTAGGTATTCCCAGTGAAGGCTACGGATTTTCCAACAACGTGAAAGCCGTGCTGTCGCCCCCGACGTTTGAGCAAGCAAAAGTTCCTCTCTCGCCCAATGCGCACGTGACGATTACGATTTCGATGCAGTGATATTTTTTTAGGAGTCCGTACGGCTTTGTCTCAAGGAGAAGGTTTTTATTTTACTGTTTTTGCAGTGACTTCCTAATAATATGTCTAACAGTTTGCAGTTTGTGCTACCAAATGCGATGACTATTTCATTTCGCTAATAAGTTTGTTCCATCTCTCTTTGTGTTCAAATTTTAATGCATTGTCGGCTTCCAAATGATTGACATAATTATCAATAAATTCAAACGTGTTATTGAGTAAACGCAGATAGTATTTCAGTGTTGGCATAATACCATTTACAATGAACTGACAACCATGAACATTTCTTACTCTTTGAATTTCTTCATCTATCTTTTTTAGTTCGTCTTTATCAGGATATGCAGTAGAGAGAATATAATAACGATCAACTGGTGTCGTTTGAAATTTTGCGTAAGCATCTTTTACAAGCTCTAACGTTATCTGAATGCCATGTTTAACTTCTACTGCTTCAAATGCTCTTCTTTTCTCGTCAATGATTTCAATGTCGCCAATTCTACCACTACTTTTGTCAGATGAAGTATGACTTTCTATTGGCAAAAGCTCTTTATTTTCAAAGCGTTTTGTTTCGGTGATTGTAACTGTTTAGGTCATCATTGTCAAGAACGGCATTCCAGCGAGCGCATTGACGAGCTGGTCAATGCGAGAGAGTCCGTGTTTGGCAACAGCCCGGCAGTACGAACGGATACGGCAAAACATCTCCGCTCCGGCGAAGGTACGGAAACCACCGCTGAC
>JANYDO010000041.1 GCA_025363605.1 Candidatus Kapaibacterium sp. | reverse complement strand
CGCCTTTCCCGGTACGTGCGTGAAACACTCTCGTTTTCAAAGTCCGATTTCTGGCATCAAATTGTCACGGAAATGTTTATCGTTACTGACAATCTGTCATGTATTACTTGACCACTACCTTTTCTTTGAGTACCTCGAAATATGTTTCTGCCGTTCTATTGGCTAACAATATTTTGTATGCAAGTGGGAATGATGGTATTTTTGCTAATGCTTTGTTTCAATCAAAGGACTATGGCAAAACATGGAAGAAGTTCGGGCATGGCTATCAAGCCATTCCAATAAATTTAGCATTTCTTGATTCGTTTGTTTTCTTACGAAGTGAAGCTGTTGTCGAAACTTCAGGTCCTGATAGTCCTGTTTCTATTTCACCGAGTACTTTTCGACGCGCTAAATTTGCCGATACCAGCCTTATTGAATTTACCGACCTGACACCTTCGGGATTTTCTACCGACCAGCGCCGCATCACAGCTTTTACCTCTTTTGGTAAAACGCTCCTCTGCGCTTCCTCCAAATACGGACAACAATTTCCCTATTTTGGTGATACTCTTGCTTCATCCCAAGACTACGGGCAGACATGGACGCTCCAAATGACAGGGCTTCCGAAGCTGTCGTTTCTTTCAAAACTTCTGACCGTAGGCAATTCTGTCTTTGCCATCGGCGGTGTCTTCAGCAATGACAGCGCCAAACCGTATCGCGGCGGCATCATCTACCGTGCGGCGCTTTCTCCCACGACCGATGTGCGCAAAGAAGCAGCGCAGCAGCAGGTGTTTTCGATGCAGCTTTTTCCGAATCCTGCGTCGGAAGGTCTGACACTGCGTTTCGGTACGCCGCTCGGTGCGCCTGCGGAGATAACGGTCATTTCGGCAGTGGGGGCAGTGATGGTGAAGCAGAATACAGGAGCGGGTGTGCAGGAAATTTCGCAAGATATTCGTTCATTGCCGCAAGGAATGTATTTCGTGCGGGTTGCACACGGTGAATCCGTTGCGGTGCTTCCGTTTTGTGTTCTCAAGTAAATCCATTATCAACAACTGATTATTTTACTTTTTACCATACGACTATGGAACTAAAACTCTTTCCCGTGATTATCGCCGTGATGTATTGCAGCGTTTGGTCGGTATCGGCGCAGACCAAGCAAGCACCGCAATTATTCGGCACTTCGCAACCGACACCCGCAGCACGATTACGTTCGGTCGCCATTGCCACAATACCCTCAAGCGCTATCATTGATACCCTTCGAGCAAAACCTTGGGTGGACAGCCTGCGCATCACGCAGGTTGCTCTGGATTTTCGGGCGCTCTTGGTGCAGAAATCCCTGACGCTGAATTTTTTTACAGGGGACAATTTTGTAGCAGAGCGGCGTTATATCAAGGCTGGTTTGACCCTCTAAAAAGTGTTCACCCAAAATACCTTTTTTTTGTCCAACTTTTTAGGGGGCTGTTCTACCAGTAGTAGAGTATCCCATTCAAAAAATTGGGGCAGTTTTTGCGAACTGCCCCCAATGTATGCATTATTTCATTGCCATATATTTATCATTCAGTCCCTCTCCCCTCAGAATATGCGGTGTATATTTTTCAATTCTTGACTGCCGCGTTTTGGATTGCTTGGGTTGTGAGAAAAAGAGAAGATATGCTCGTTGCCGTCCGGGAGTTAATGCTTCAAAGGCAGCATTTAGTTCAGGATTGGTCTCAAGTGTGTGCTGAAATTCTTCCGGTATGGCAAATTCTTCGGTCGTTTTAAGAGGCACTTCCAATCCCGCTTTTTCTACTTCAATGGCTTCGTAGATATAGGTTTTGATGATGCTTTCCATCTCAATTATTTCCTGAAGTCCGGTGAAGCGAATTTGCCGCGCTGCCTGCACATTCTCCGTTTGTTGGATAAGAATTCCATTCGTATCGTAGAGCAACGCACCTTTGACAAACAGCAGCGCACAGTATTCTTTGAACCCATGGACAAGAACGACGTTCGCGCCCTGAAACGTGTAGCACGGAACGCCCCACTTCAATTCTTCGGCAAGCCCGCAATCAAGAACGATCATTCGTAATTGTTCTATTTCTTCCTGCCACTTTTGGGCTTTTCGGAAATAAAAATCAACCTTCGGGTTCATGGTAGTGCTTGGGTTATTGCTGAAGGGAAACAGTTTTTCTGTCGGCAGGTCTGAAATACCACGACACCACCGTCAGAATGAGTAATAAACTGGGTCCAAAAAATTCTTTTGCCCCATCTCCTGCGACTGCGTGAGAAACAATCGCTCCCGACATTGCAATAAAAAAGCCGGCATACGCCCACTCTTTAACGACGGGAAATTTAGGGACGAGTACTGCGATGAGACCAAGCATTTTCCAAACGCCGAGTACAGTTAGAAAATAGAGCGGATACCCCAAGTGCGTCATCATTTCTACTTCTTCTTTCACACGTAATAATTGCACAATACCGCTGGAAAGCATTCCTAGCGCAAGCCAACCAGTGGCAATCCAATAGATGATTTTGTTTGTCTTTGTCATGGTGTTTTATGATAATGTGTTGAGAATGGTTTGTTGTAATCGGTTGTGTGCCATGTTGATTCCTTGAGTAAAAAACTCAAGATAGATGGCAAATGGCGCGTTCTCCATTTCAAATACTTGTGTGATTTTTCGATTCGGGCTATCGCCGTTGACACCACCGCCATTCCTGCCGGAGCGATCGCCACGCACCATGTGCCACGCTCAGAAAAGGCGAATGGTGACTAAAAGCATGAGCAATGGCATATAAAGTGCGCGGAGAAAATCGGTGTTCGTTCGATACGGCATAGACTGTTTCCCATGCGTCGGGAGAGAATTTTGCTTTGAATGTTTCGAGACCATCGAAGTTGTAAAAGCGTTGTCCGTATCTATGTACAAATTGCAGCGCCATGCGGAGCCACAACGGATGAAACTCGTGACTACCCCACGTCTGACGCGCAAGCGGAACAAGTCCCATCGTCAGATATTCCGCGCCGTGCTGGGCAACAGCTTCCACCGTAGAAGCAAGAAGTAATTCTATTGTGCCATTGGGCGCATTTTTTCCACGAACGAACTGCTCGGTGAACCAGCCGTTCCGCGCAGCAACGGGCGAGAGTATCACAAACCCAATCGGAACAGCGTCGGAATGTGAGGAAGCGTCTGAGCTGCTTTGCTCTGCCACGAATATCCGTCGTCCTGTGAGCCGCGAGAGTGTTTCGGGTTGAACAAGAAATTGCATCGGTGGTAAGGTACGTGTTTCGAGCCATTCAGCAAGTACACGACTGAGAGCGGGATGTTCGTGCGCTTCGTGTGCTTGCCATTCGCGGACGCGGACGCGCTTGCTTCGTGCGCGGGAGAGTTGCTGGCGCAACGACGCGGAGGCAGCAACTCTCTCCACAAAATTTTGCGGAGTCCAGACAGGTTGTGCGCCTAAGATAACGCTCGAATAGCCGGGGCGATTGCCCAAGAGATTCATCACGCGCTCTGCTGCACCGAAGTAACAGACATGTTGCCCGTGCTTCGCGGCATCATTTTCAAATCGTGCAATGACACGTTCCAGAGCATTCTCCGCACACACCGGAGCGCCCGCGACGACCCGCACACCATTTTTTGCAACATAACCGATAACGGCATCTTCCTCAGCGTCGAAGTGAAGTGTTATTCCGGGATTGACGATTTGAAAAGCCGTTGCATTCCAACCATAGCGCAGCACAAGGTCACGAGCATTTTCATATGCAGTATCGGCTGGCGAAGTGATATGGTCGGTGGTGTGCATGATAGGTTTTATTTCTACGGCTGAGAGCGTTCTTGTAGAATAAAATCTTGATACGTTGGCGCTGGGTTGCTGTCGGAATACATTATTTCGCCGAGAGAGTTCTTGAGAAATTCGGCGTATAGGTGAAGTTGTTTGTTGTGCGCGATTTTTTTTCGGTCTTTCTGAATGCTAGCAATAAGCGCATTCAAGTAGGACGCTTGCGAATCCTGTGAGTCGTATTCTTGCAGAGTGAGCGCAATAAGCTCGGTTAGCTCTACAAAATCTTCATCCTGTGGCGCTGATGGCGTAGTTTTTGACATACTGCTTGGTATAGAAAAAATATTTCGCTGAATGCTGCTCGCAGATAGAGAATTATATTAATACCCATTTTCTTGAAGTATATCCAAGAGTTGAGCGCGCGACGTAGGCTTGGCTAAATATCCCGTTGCACCAGCCGTGATGCCCAGCAGAATATCTTCTCTTTGAATTTTTGAGGTCAAAAAGTAAAAAGGAATGTTCTTGGTCGAATCGTCTTTTTGGAGTGTGCCGAGAACGCCATACCCGTCGAGGTCGGGCATCATAATATCACAAAAGATAACGTCGGGTTTGCGCGTTCGTGCTGTTTCGATGCCGTCGTTTCCATTGGAAGCGGTGAGTATATCATATTTTTCTTCATGCAGATAACGCTTGAGTAATTCCAAAACGCGAATATCGTCATCAACAAAAAGAATGGTAGCAGTTTTCATATTCTTTGGAGCTGTTTAATCACATGAAACGACAGTTTTTCTTAATACCTGTTGATTCTTCTAAAAGGCTTTTTGAAAGTCCACAACAAGTTTGAGAGAAGCGGGTAAAACCCGTACATTGATGGATATGAATATCATTTCTTATACGCCTCCTTCGGATTTGAGTATTACTCAAGTGAACTTACGCTTTAGCAAAAGTGGCTTCGCTCTGATACAAGTTTTGTAAGCGTCGCAATTCTGCAAATGCTGCTTGCAATGCTTTGATGTAGAGTTGCCCTTTGAGGGCGAAATGATTTTTCTGTTCTTTGATTTTGAGGCGTTCAAATTTAGCAAACGCACACACACTGGCGAAGAGATGTGCCGACTGTCGGTCAATGGCTCGTGCCGGTGAGCGCTCTAAACTCGCATTCTGCTTGAGGTCTTTGTGATACAATGTCATTAAGTTAAGCCCATAACCAAGCTAAGAAGCGGGTTTGCGGGTGTATTTGTAAAATCGGACTTGTTGTGTGGGCGTTGGTTTCTTGCGCGGCAGACTCCTGTTCGGTCGTCTGGGAACGGGCGCTTGCAAGAACAAGATGGTCAGCTGCGCCAAAAGTTCATCGGTGGACTGGGCGGATGACAGGACTAACTCCATAACATCCCTGCGCAAGGTCGAAAACGCAACGCTATGATTGACCTGTTGGCGATAGAGGTTTTCTGCCGGTTTCGCGTCCAAAATGACCTGCGCATCAGCAGAGAAGAGGGTTTCCATGTTGGACACAAGCAGTGTTGCCCAAAAATCTTGATGGATGGATTCTTCGCTGAGTCCGGAAAATAACTCCAACCCCATCACGTTTTTCAGA
>JANYDO010000040.1 GCA_025363605.1 Candidatus Kapaibacterium sp. | reverse complement strand
TCCCATCACTTGCAGCTTTCGCAAACTGACGGCGTACCCGATGGTCGCTGGCTCTTTGTGAATGGGAACAACACGCCGCGTATTGCTCGTATTAACCTAAGCACATTCCGTACTGCGGAAATTATCGAAATCCCGAACACTGCCGGCAATCACGCTTCGCCGTTCATTACGCCGAATACGGAATATACGGTTGCTGCAACACGATTTAGCGAGCCGTACACATTTGAAAACGGCGACGTTGCGATTTCATCCTTCAAGGATAATTTTAAGGGTGCATTGAGCTTTATCGCGGTGGACAAGACTTCCGGCAGCATGGGCATTAAATTCCAAATCCTTATGCCCGGCTTCAACTACGACCTTTCGCACTCCGGCAAAGGCGCATCCGACGGTTGGTTCTTCTTCACGTGTTACAACTCCGAGCAAGCAAATACGATGCTCGAAGTGAACGCTAGTCAAAAAGACAAAGATTATATTGCTGCGGTGAACTGGAAAAAAGCCGAACAATATGTCGCCGAAGGCAAAGGGCATAAAGTCAAAGCGCCCTATATGCACAACCAATATGACGAATCTACGCACAGTGGCAAATCAGAAATGATTAACGAGGTGCTCACGCTCAATCCCGCTGAATGTCCTGATTTGGTATATTTCATTCCAACGCCGAAATCTCCACATGGTTGCGATGTTGACCCATCGGGCGAGTACATCGTCGGTGGTGGCAAACTTTCCACGGTTATTCCGGTCTTTTCTTTCTCGAAAATCCAAAAAGCCATTGCTGACAAGAGCTTCGAGGGCGATATTGCCGGAATCCCCGTCCTGAACTATAAAGCTGCGTTGCATGGCGAAGTAGAAAAGCCGGGCTTAGGACCGCTTCACACCGAGTTTGATGCAGACGGCAATGCTTATACATCCATGTTTGTGTCGTCGGAAGTAGTGAAATGGAATGTGAAAGAATGTAAAGTCATTGACCGCGCTCCGACGTACTATTCGGTCGGACACTTGGTCGTAGCGGGCGGCGATAGCAGAAAGCCGTGGGGCAAATACTTAGTGGCAATGAACAAAATCACCAAAGACCGCTATCTGCCTACGGGACCGGAACTCACACAGTCTGCCCAGCTTTACGACATCACAGGCGAAAAAATGAAGCTCCTGCTTGACTTCCCAACCATTGGCGAGCCGCACTACGCGCAGATGTGTCCGGCAGAACTTATCAAACCGAAATCAGTCAAGACCTTCAAACTTCTTGAGAACAAGCACCCTTACGCGACCTTGGGCGAGAAAGAAAGCCGCGTGGAGCGCAAAGGCAAAGAAGTTCACGTGTACATGACCGCAATTCGTTCGCACTTTAAGCCCGACAATATCGAAGGCGTGAAAGTGGGCGATGAAGTCTATTTCCACGTTACCAATTTGGAACAAGACTGGGACGTACCGCACGGCTTCGCTGTTCGTCATAATGAAAACGCTGAACTGCTGATTATGCCGGGCGAAACGCAAACGCTCAAATGGATTCCGAAAAAGCCCGGCATCGTGACGATGTATTGCACGGACTTCTGCTCGGCTCTGCACCAAGAGATGCAAGGCTATATCAGAGTTTCGCCAGCGAATGCGAAAGTAGAAGTTAGTTCTAACGGCACAAAGGGTAAGAAACAGTAACCTTGAAATGAGTATGTAGGGGCGAAAAACTCTTCGCCCCTACATTGTGTGGGCATCGTGTATGTGGGTGTAATCACCAAAAAAAATATCTTACCAAAGGAAATGACCATGAAACCGCTTCCACGCTTGATACTAGCGTTTGCTTCGCTCCTGCTCGTCGGGATGTATTTTTTGCCGATGTGGAGCATTTCACTCGATGCGCCGCAGTATCCCGAAGGATTGGGCATGAAAATTTACATCAACACGGTGGTCGGCAGGGAAGAGAACGACCTTACCAATATCAACGGACTCAATCACTATATCGGCATGAAGCGCATCGAACCTGATTCCATACCGGAATTGCGGTATATGCCTCCCATTATTGGCATAATGATTGCGCTGGGGCTACTTGCTGCGGCGTTCGGACGGCGTTGGATGGCGCTTGCGTGGTCGGGGCTTTTTTTGGTGCTGGGTATTGTCGGCATGACCGATTTTTACTTGTGGGAGTACGACTACGGGCATAATCTCAACCAACACGCGGCGATTATCATTCCGGGGATGTCGTATCAGCCGCCACTTATCGGCTCGAAACAATTATTAAATTTTACAGCGTATTCCTATCCCGATATTGCTGGATACATTGCCGGAGTCTCGATTGTACTTGGCTTAACGGCATGGTGGATGAGCTATCGGAGTGCTAAAAATGAAACGAAATCTTCAGAGGGAAAATCTTCAGAGGGCAAAACTTCAGAGCGGAACTCCTCTTTGCAAGGCGCAGAGCCGCCGGCGACTTCCCCCCTTGACAAAAGTGATAAGGGGGGGAGCGAGGAGCGCAATAATGATACGCCGCTTCGCACAGCGCTCGTCACAATCGGTTTTATTACTTCTGCTCTTGCTGCTGCCTCAGGACTGACCGCCTGCGAACCCAAGCCCGAAGCCATTGACTGGGGCAAAGAAGAATGTGCGCATTGCAAAATGAACATCGCTGACAAACGCTTTGCAGCACAGCTATTGACGACAAAAGGGAAGGCATATAAGTTTGATGCTATCGAATGTTTAGCAGGATATATTAACGATAAGAAAATTGCGAAGGCTGATATTCACTCGCTTTGGGTGATGGACTACGATAATCCGGGTACATTCCTGACAGCGCAAAAATCGTTCTTCCTCCAAAGCCCGCAATTCCAAAGCCCGATGAGCCTGAATCTCGCTGCTTTCGCAAACAGCAAAGCAGTGCAAGCGGCACAGCAAAAATCCGGCGGCAAAGAACTGTACTGGGACGGCGTTCGTCTGCTTGTTGCAAAAGAATGGACTCCCGAAACACCGCTCCAACACTAATGCTGAGTCAAATACAAAGCTCCAAATACAAAATCTTCAATTACGAAAACAACAATGACCATTTTTAGCCATACCGCTTCTGTCGTGCTTTGCGTGATACTTGCCGTTGCAAGTCTTAGCGCAAAGACGCATGATGTCTATGCTTCTACACAAGGCGGCGTTATTGCGCGTGCTGTCATGGCAGCAGCTTCGGGCGATACACTCAGGTTTCATGCGGGCGTGTATGGTGAACACGATATTGTGATTGGGAAATCCCTGACGCTTTTAGCCGCTCAGGGTGATGAACAAAAAGCAATCATTGATGCCGGACTGAAAGGTACGTCCATATTTTTCATTCGTGCAAATGGCGTAATCGTGCGGGATTTGGCGCTGCGCAATGTGCCGATAAGCTATATGAACGATAATGCCGCCATCAGAGCGGAAGGTGTGCAAAACTGCACGGTGGAAAATTTGCGCATTGATAACGCGCTTTTTGGATTGTACTTCGCAACCTCGGCAAATTGCCGTGTTGTGGGGAATGTCCTTCGCGCCACAAAGGGCAATGAATCTTCCTCCGGCAACGGGATTCATCTTTGGCGATGCGATAATATCACGGTTGAGCGCAACGACGTACAAGGACACCGCGACGGTATTTACTTGGAGTTCAATCGCCACGCCCTTGTGCAAGGCAACACCAGCCAAGGAAATATGCGCTACGGGCTGCACTTCATGTTTTCCGACTCGTGTGCTTACGAAGACAATACCTTTCGGCAAAATGGTTCGGGCGTAGCGGTTATGTACTCGCGGTTTGTGCGTATGACGGGCAATCGCTTTGAGGATAACTGGGGCGCTGCCTCGTATGGCGTGCTTTTCAAGGATATTACCGATTCTTACATGGCGCGAAATCGCTTTTTCAAGAATACGACGGGACTCTACGCAGAGGGCGTAAACCGCACCACTATTGAGTGGAACGAGTTTTCAGAAAATGGTTGGGCGGTGAAAATTTTGGGCAGTTCGTCGGATAATATTTTTCGCTTCAACAACGTTCTCGGCAATTCTTTCGATGTGACCACGAACAGCTTTGACAATCAGAATCGTTTTATTCACAACTACTGGAGCCGTTACGAAGGCTACGACCTCGACCGCAACGGCTTGGGCGATGTTCCGTTTCGCCCGGTGCGACTCTTTTCGGTGTTGGTCGAGCAGCAGCAGTCAGCACTCGTACTGATGCACAGCCTTCTGGTGAATATGCTCGACCTTGCAGAGCGCGTTATTCCGTCCATGACTCCCGAAGCCCTGGTGGATGTGGCTCCAAGTATGAAGCCGTATCAGATTTTGTTCAATAAGCCACTCGAACGGCATTCTCAAACCACAAAACGATAGTAATAGCCATGATTGAGCTACGCAATTGTGAAAAACGCTTCGGAGCGCATACCGTCTTGAACGGCATTAACCTGAGATTTGATGCGGGGTCGGTGACTGCCGTGCTGGGACCAAACGGTTCGGGTAAAACGACGCTGATGAAAACGATTCTTGGCTTAGTGCGCCCCGATAAAGGGGAAGTTCTGATGGACGGCAAACCCGTTATTGGGAAAAACATTCAGCAAACGGCACAGTATCGGAATGCAATCGGTTATATGCCGCAGATAGCGCGATTTCAGGACAATTTGACAGCACGAGAGCTTATCGCTATGATACGCGATTTGCGCGAAAGTACCGCCGGCACTCGTGAAGAAGAGCTTTGCGAGCGCTTCAATCTGACGGAGCATATAGATAAGTCGCTTAAAAACTTGTCCGGCGGCACACGTCAAAAAGTCAATGCGGTACTTGCTTTTATGTTCTCACCGCAAATACTCATGCTGGACGAACCGACAGCCGGACTTGACCCGATTTCAGCAAGCATCTTCAAAGACCTCGTGCTGGCTGAACGCGAAAGCGGAAGAACGATTCTGCTCACATCGCACATTATGAGCGAAGTACACGAACTCGCCGATACGATAGTGTTTTTGCTGGAAGGAAACGTGTATTTTCAAGGCACACCGTCGGAGCTTTTGGCAAAGGCGGGCGAATCAACGCTAGAACGGGCGATTGCACGGTTACTGAGCAATTCCGCGCCAACAATATCTGCAAGCGTGTAAAGTGGCGGTTTG
>JANYDO010000038.1 GCA_025363605.1 Candidatus Kapaibacterium sp. | reverse complement strand
TTCCAGCCAAAATGGTAATACTTCTCGCTTGGCTGGGAGCCGAATCGCTAGAATTGACCCCATCGAAGGTAAGGATTATTTGTTCATCAATCCCTTTATTCTCGACCCAAATAATAGCAACGTTATGTATATGGCAGGAGGGCGTGACCTTTGGCGGAATGAGGATCTAAGCGTGGTTGCGGCTGCATTGCAGCGCGGCGAGCGCTACGACCGTTTCCAAGGCTGGTCACGGGCTGAGGAGGCAATTCCTCGTGGGAAAATTAGTGCATTGGGGGCTTCCAGAGGCATGGCGACGAGACTATATTTCGGGACAACCGTGGGGCAACTTTTTGTTGTCAATAATGCACAATCGGGCGCGATGGCACCGACCGAAATCACTTCGCCGGATTTCCCGCAAAATAGCTTTATTACAGATGTTACCGTGAATCCTGCTAATGCTGACCAAGCTATTGTGGTGTTCTCCAACTACAGCGTACAGCCGGTTTTTTATACCAGCGATGGTGGCAAAACATGGGCGGCAGTAACGGGAAATCTTCGCGCGAATCCTGATGGCACGGGAGCGGGTCCTTCCTGCGTTACGGCAGCATTCCAGAATTTTGGCGGCGTGACGCGGATATTCTTGGGAACAAGCACCGGACTCTACTCCACAAGCCGTTTGAATGGCGCAAATACGTCGTGGGCGCAAGAAGGCGCGTCCGTGATTGGGAGTGTACCGGTAACAGGCATAGCGGCGCGGCAGTCCGATGGGTATGTAGCAATCGCAACGTTTGCCAACGGAATGTACAGCACGAATGTTACTGCATTGTCATCATTCCAAGCAGCACCGCAAAAAGCAGGTGTATCGGAAAGCGTTATAAATGCTGTGGTGCTAGGGCAGAACTACCCCAATCCCTTTGCCGGTACGACTACCATTCGCTATACCTTGCCGGAAGCAGCAACGGTGCGGCTTCGCGTTATGAGTACATCGGGGCGTGAGGTGACAACGCTTGTCTTGCAGCCGCAGACGGCGGGCGAACACACGGTAGATTGGACGGGTCAAATGTACGGTGGTGCGCTCACGCAAGCCGGAACCTACTTCTACGAACTTCAAGCAACGCTTCAAAACGGCGTAACGGTGAGGCGTACAGGGCAGATGATAAAGAATTGAGATGTACAGTAAAGATTAGACTTTAAGCGGCTTACGAGAAAGTTCTTGTGAGCCGCTGTTTTATTATCCAAACCAGAGAGTGTAAGCATTTGGACAGTGATACGTGGAATACAGACAAGAGTGTCTGTGCCACCAAAACCAGTTCCCATGCCGTAGCACAGACACTCTTGTCTGTGCAGATAGTTCAAGATAATTTCGTTCAATACCGTATTTTGAAAAAGTGTCGCAAAATTCCCTTTCAAAAGCCTATCTTTGTTGGGCAATCATCGTCTATATTCATTTTCCCAACCTTGATTTCTTGTTCTTAAGCATCTGGACAATGATTCTTGGAACACAGACAAGGGTGTCTGTGCCACCAAAACCAGTTTCCATGCCGTAGCACAGACACTCTTGTCTGTGCAGATAGTTCAAGATAATTACGTTCAACACCTTACTATGGAAGATTCACCACCAGCCACCAAGGTCTCTATGGGCGGCTTCTTTACCAAAAAACTTGCCGTCGCAGTGTTTATTGCCTTGTCGGTGGGTGTTACGGTCTTTCATCTGCTGATTTTGTCAGGGATCATTCCTTTTGATATGGTCTGGGGCGGACGACTCAAAAGTGCATCGGAAATGGTTGCCTTTGAAGTACCCTCGATTGCTTTGAACCTTCTTTTTGTGGTCATTATCCTCCTGATTGCAGGATATATCCCCTCACCATTGTCCCCAAAGGTACTGCGCGTTGTTGCATGGATTATGACGGGTTTCTTTATGCTCAATACTCTCGGCAATCTTGTGTCGAATAGTGGCTTAGAGCGCATCATTTTTACTCCCGTGACGATACTTCTTGCCGCTTGCAGCTATCGGCTTACGTGGGGCGTGAAACGCTCTTGAAACATGAAACGTTCTTGAAAGCAAATTCTCTCTTTTTTATTCTATCTCTTCTCAGACTATGAACAATGCTCTGCGGCATGGTGCGATGTTTCTTGCAATCTTTGTTATTGCAATAGGGCAGCTCATCGCACAAGAATCCCCCAAAGACGCACAAAAGGACGCACAACTCCGCGCTCAAGCGGACAAGCTGGCTCACAAATACATCATCGTGGACGGACACGTAGATTTGCCATACCGACTGCGCGTGAAAAATTTCAAGTTCGTGCGGGAATTTATCGGCATTCCAATCGAAACACGCGACGGCGATTTCGACTATGTTCGCGCCAAGCGAGGCGGCTTGTCTTCGCCGTTTATGTCTGTTTATACGCCGTCGGATTATCAGAAAAAAGGCGGGGCAAAGCAGTATGCTGATTCGGTGATTGACTTGGTGATGGGGATTCCGAAGGCGTACCCGGACAAATATGCGCTTGCAAATTCTCCCCAAGAGATTGAACGCAATTTCAAACGCGGTATGATTTCACTGCCGCTGGGCATGGAAAATGGCGCTCCCATTGAAAGCGACCTGCACAACGTGGCGTATTTCCACAAGCGCGGTGTGCGTTACATCACGCTCACGCACGCTACGGACAATCTGATTTGCGATGCTTCCTACGACACAACGCATACGTGGAAAGGGCTTAGTCCTTTCGGGGCAGACGTGGTGCGGGAGATGAACCGTGTGGGAATTATGGTGGATGTGTCGCACGTCTCAGACAGCGCTTTCTATCAGGCATTACGTGTTTCCAAAGCACCCGTTATTGCGTCGCACTCGTCCTGCCGTTATTTTACGCCGACGTTCCTGCGAAATATGTCGGACGACATGATTAAAGCACTTGCAAAAAAGGGCGGTGTGATTCACATCAATTTTTCAACCTATTTTCTGGATGACGCAAAGCGAAAAGCAATGGAAAAAAATGGAGAGGAACTCAATGCGCTCTTGAAATCGAAGGGTCTGAAGGGGCAAGATTCTGCGGCGAAGCCGATTATTGCTGACTTTGAACGGGAACACCCTCTGCTGTTTTCGGATGTGGAAGAAGTGGCAAATCACATAGACCACGTAGTGAAATTGGTTGGTGTGGATTATGTCGGCTTCGGTTCGGACTTTGATGGTGTCGGGAACTCGCTTCCGACGGGGCTGAAGGACGTGTCGCAATATCCGAATCTTATTTACGCTCTTCTAAAGCGCGGGTACACGGAAAAAGACATTGCGAAGATTTGCTATCAGAATACGTTTCGTGTCTGGCGAGAGGTGGAGCGGGTTGCGAAGGGGATGGGGAAGTGAGAGCAGCAAAAATTAGGTAGTGCTCAGATATAGTTGATGCTATGTTCGATAAACAAGGCTTGAATTCAAGAGGCAATATGCTGTCTTGCTGCAATTTATCAACTCAAAAAGAACACCAAAAATTATGTTCGATTATACTGCCAAGCCAAGCTGCTTTTTGATAAGTACGCAAAGCGTGTTGGGAATTTCGCTATGACGTGGTACGGGAGCCGACTTTCCATTCGCGGGGTTATACCAGATGTCGTGTCTTCCGCCATTGCGCTTGAGAATACAGCCCGTAGCGGAAAGTTCACGCAAAAGATCTCCCCGTTTCACGGCGTTAACTCCAACGCTTTGGAGGAGTGATTGGCAGGGATTTCGGTATCAGAATATTCTTCGAGCATGAGATGGTAAGCCTCCTGTATAGAGGCTTCCAGGTCTTCCAGTGTCAAGCCTTGGCTAAAGACACCGGGTACTTCACGTAAACGTCCAACATACCAGCCTTCGTCAAGCCAATATTCAAGGGTAAAAATAGGATGGAGCATAAATGCGACCGATGCTCAATGAAACAGTGGCGAATAGGCAAACATACAAAAATTCCGTGATTCTTTGATACCTGTATTGCAGGTATGGTCGCAGAAAAGAGAAAACAAAAATTTCCCCCCACCCCACAACAACACCCCGCCGCAAGACCGCGTACAATCAAGCTCCTTTTCAGTACGTGCAAAAAGTTTTCATATTGTGAATCCAAAACATGACATACCCCTCAAGATTCCAGTACCCCCCCTCAAAAATCGGTGCGGGGGGTGCCAAAGATATGGCGAGCGATAGTGCTATATTTGCATGATTATCTTTTTCTCACATTTTTCACGCTATTCCATGAATAACCAACATCTACCCCCCCCCCCCCCCTCGTAAATCTTTGTAAACAATTACAAAACAACGGTTTACAGCGCACTCTACTCGCTGCGCTCACCGCCTGCGCACTGCTGCTCGCGCTGGCTATACTCCCACACGCCGCCCACGCGCAGGCAGTTACCACGCTCGCAGGGCAGGCTACCTCCGGCTTCTTAGACGCAACGGGGACGGCGGCGCAGTTTAACGGTCCTGCCGGCGTATGCAGCGACGGTGCGGGGAATCTCTTTGTGGCGGACGCATTCAACAACCGCATCCGCAAAATCGTCATAGCCACGGGTGTTGTTACCACGCTCGCGGGTCAGGCTGCCGCTGCCTTCCTTGACGCAACAGGGACGGCGGCGAAGTTTGACAGCCCTACTGGCGTGTACAGCGACGGTGCGGGGAATCTGTTTGTTGGGGACGCAAACAACAACCGCATCCGCAAAATCGTCATAGCCACGGGCGTTGTGACCACGCTCGCGGGGAGTGGTACCGCCGGCTTCTTAGACGCAACGGGGACGGCGGCGCAGTTTACCTTTCCTGCCGGCGTATGCAGCGACGGTGCGGGGAATCTCTTTGTGGCGGACCAATCCAACAACCGCATCCGCAAAATCGTCATAGCGACGGGCGTTGTGACCACGCTCGCGGGCAGTACCGCCGGCTTCACCGACGCAACGGGGACGGCGGCGCAGTTTAACACTCCTTCCGGCGTGTGCAGCGACGGTGCGGGAAATCTCTTTGTGGCGGACCGAGTCAACCACCGCATTCGCCAAATCGTCATAGCGACGGGCGTTGTGACGACGCTCGCGGGGCAGGCTACCGCCGGCTTCTTAGACGCAACGGGGACGGCGGCGCAGTTTAACAATCCTACGGGCGTGTGCAGTGACGGTGCG
>JANYDO010000030.1 GCA_025363605.1 Candidatus Kapaibacterium sp. | reverse complement strand
GCCGGGCGTGAAAGTGTTGTGGCTCGGTTGGAGCCGTTTGACCGATATTGTCCGCACGTGGCTGGCTGCCAAAAAGCATTTTACTCCCTCGTAACCCGCTTCATTCCTTGCTCCCTGACTTATGGGTAATGGATAGCTTGATAAAGGGGGCAGCGAACCGTCTTCGGTGAGCGGGGGATTTCCCGCAAAAGAAACCAACATATTGTAACACAAGAAAAATACAGCTATGTCTGTCATGAATTTTAACACCGCCAACCAGACCTATCGCCAACTCATGGGCAATGGGCTTATTTACAGCGTTCCGCGTTTCCAGCGTGATTACAGTTGGACGGAAGAAGAATGGGACGATATGTGGGCGGATGTACAGGATATTCTTGCGCCCGAGAATAAAGCGGGAGATGCCACAACCGCGCACTACATGGGCTATCTGGTGCTTCAATCTCGCAACAATAAAAATTTCGACATCATAGACGGTCAGCAACGCTTGACCACACTTGCCATGATTGTCCTTGCGACGTTGAAGTGTTTTGAGCGGCTGATTGCTGCGGGCGTAGAGGCAGAGCCAAACACGCGGCGCAAAGAGCAACTTCGCAGTACATTTATCGGCTACCTCGACCCCGTATCGCTTGTGCCGCAGTCCAAACTCAATTTGAACCGTAACAACAACAGCATTTACCAAAACTATCTTGTACCCTTGCAGCCCATTCCCAAACGCGGGCTGAAAGCAAGCGAACACCAAATGCGCAAAGCGTTTGAATGGTTTGAAAATAAAATCTGGCAGCTCTACGGAACAAAGCAGGACGGCGCACTGCTGGCGCGGCTCTTGGAGGAAATAAGCGACAACGTATTTTTTACGATCATCACTGTTACCGATGAATTGAATGCGTATAAAGTTTTTGAAACGCTCAATGCGCGGGGCGTAAAGCTCTCCTCAACCGACCTGCTGAAAAACTATTTATTTTCGGTCATTCACAGCGCGGGCGCAGATGAACGGGAATTACAAGCACTGGAAGAGCGTTGGGAAGTGTTGGTGGGCAAACTGGGGAGCGAAGATTTCCCGGATTTCCTCCGAGCGCACTGGAATAGCATGAATGCGTTTGTCCGCCATGCAGAACTTTTCAAAACTATTCGTGCCAGAATCACGAGCAAAGGTGAGGCATTTGCTCTTGTCCGAGCAATGGAGCAGGATGCGGACGTTTACGGAGCACTCTCGAAGCCCGAAGATACACTTTGGAAGCGTGAGGAGCAGCGCCGTCACATAGACGAGCTGCGAATGTTCAATGTTCGTCAGGTTTATCCCCTACTGTTGGCGGGTTTTCGGCGCTTGAGTGCGGAAGATTTTACGTCACTTTTGCGGGCGTGTAGTATTATTTCGTTTCGCTATAATGTCATTGGCAATTTCCCCCCAAATGAACAAGAGCGGCTGTACACATCTGTGGCAGCGCAGGTATCGAGTGGTCGCCTTGTGGAGATGCCTAGTATTCTTACGGCATTGCGCAGCATTTACCCCGACGATACTGCATTTGAACACGCTTTTGCGGACAAGGTACTCAAAACACGCCAAGCCCGCAATAAGCGTGTTGTTCGGTACATTCTGTTTGCCTTAGAGCGTCAGAGTTCGGGTCAGGGCTATGAGCAGGATAGCGACCTGTACGATATTGAACATATTCTGCCCGAACATCCGGGCGACGGATGGGAGCACATCAGCGACGAAGAACACGAGCAGGCGGTGTACCGACTGGGCAATATGACGCTCTTACGCGCCGCCGACAATCGTGCGGCGGGCAACGGTGGATATACCGTGAAGCGGGAATATTTCGCAAAAAGCACGTTTGAAACAACACAGCGTATCGCTGCAGAAAATACCGAAGAATGGACACCGGAACGCATTGCTGCTCGGCAACGCCAGATGGCAAAAATGTAGAGATCGGCATCCCGCCCGCGCAAGCGGTTGAGGATCTCATCCCGGGTGAACACCTGCTGTGGCGCCCGCGCCAGCAGCAACAGCAATTCGAACTCGGTGCTGGTGAGATCGACCGGCTTGCCGTGGCGCTGCACTTCGCGGCGCACCGGG
>JANYDO010000020.1 GCA_025363605.1 Candidatus Kapaibacterium sp. | reverse complement strand
TGTAGTGCCCCCCAATATTTGGACAGAAAAAGTCGGTCAAGTATATTGGACAAAAAACGTCCATCATTGGAGAAGAACAATGCCCAAAGGAAAACCTCATAGCGCAGAATTCAAAGCAAAAGTTGCATTGGAAGCTCTTCGGGAGCAGCAGACGTTAAGCGAACTGAGTTCGCAGTATGGTGTTCACAGCAACCAAATCAGTTCATGGAAAAAGCAACTTACCGAGCAGTCTGCGTTGGTGTTTGAGCAAGAGGCTCTACAACGACAAGCCAAGGAACATGAGGCACTTGTACGAGGTTTGTATGAGCAAATAGGACAGTTGCAATACGAAGCAAACTGGCTAAAAAAAAAGGTTGCCGGACGATAGTCTTGCCACTCGTTGTGGAATGATTGAAGGCGAAAACAAGCGTCTCAGCATTCAGAGGCAGTGTGAGTTGCTGGAAATAGCCCGTTCATCGTACTACTACGAGGCAGTACCGGAGAGTGACTACAACCTGATACTGATGCGTTTGATGGACGAACAGTTCCTTGAAACACCGTTTTACGGGTATCGTCGGATGCACCAACGGCTTGTTGACCTTGGCTATGAAGCCAATATCAAGCGTGTTCGTCGGCTCTGGCGGCTTATGGGATATGAAGCACTATATCCCAAACCGCGCACCAGCACAGCAAATCCGGCGCATATAAAGTATCCGTATTTACTCAAAGACTTAGTAATCGAACGAGCAAATCAGGTCTGGTCGACGGACATCACGTTTGTTCCAATGTCGCATGGATACTTGTATCTCGTGGCAGTAATGGACTGGTACAGTCGTCAGGTTTTATCATGGGAATTGTCCAACACCATGAGTGTTGATTTCTGTCTGCGGGCACTCAACACAGCGTTGAAGGAATATGGCACACCAGAAATCTTCAACACCGACCAAGGCGCACAGTTTACCAGCAATGAATTTACCGGACTACTGGCAAGTAAGAACATTGCTATCAGCATGGACGGACGCGGTAGAGCGTTGGATAACGTATTTATCGAACGTCTCTGGCGCTCGGTCAAATACGAGTGTTTGTATATCCATCGCTTTGAGACCGGAGTAGAGGTGCGAATCGGCTTAGAAACATATTTTGAGTTGTACAATATGCGCCGACCGCACCAAAGCCTCAATGGTCAAAAACCCTTTTGGGTCTATAACCTCAGCATGGATAAACAGCGTTTATGAGCGACATTTTTTTTGCGCGACGGCGAGCCGTCGCATGGTCAATTACTACACAATCCACTTTCTTTTACCACTTTTACTGTCCAGCCTTTGGGGAGCACCTCACTCCGCCGCTTGGGAGCTTTAGCAACCAAGAGCGGCGGAGCAGCGTTTTGTTGAGTTCGTCTTTGTAATTCTTGGGTTACTGTTTTACCAGTCGAGTGCGATAGTGTTGAACGCCATCGCTTGCATCAAGGAAATATACACCCGGCGGCAAGTTTTGGAGTTGAAGAGTGTGCTTGACTGCCCCACTTTGAAGGGCGGATTGTGTCACGTGCTGCACGATTGTTCCAAGAGCATTGACGAGTTGAATATCCCATGTCCCTGCTGTTTCAGTAACGGTTTCAAACGTAACGGCATCGGTCGTCGGGTTGGGATAAACATTTATCGTGTGTGATTGTTGTGCATCACGAACACCGGTTGCCATCAGCGTGAGATTAACCACCAGTACGCGAGCATCATCAGCAAATATTCCCGCAGGAACACTCAGTTCGATTGTGCTATTTGCGCCGGACGGTTTGGCGTTGGTCTTAAAGATAATTTTGCCGGCATTTAATTCTTCGTTTGTAAATGTATCGCCTATCTTGAGTACAGATTCGCTTGCAAGAGCAGCCACAGCTTTCTGAGTATCACTCGCTCGTACGAGCGAACCATTAGCAGAAGTTGAAAGAACTGTGTAGTTAAATTGCTGTACTTTAGGAGTCGGAAGAGTTGTGAGTGCTGATTTCAGTTGAACTGGAGCATTCATACCAACATTTATCGAAGGTAGGCTCTGAATAATATAGGTTTGATAGATGAATTGTTGTGTTGATATGCCCGTACCAGCCGGATTGGTGATAGAAATTGTGCCACTTGAGCCTTGTGCAGCAATCACGGTGATTTGTGTTGGGGAATCAATAGTAAACGATGCAGAAGAGGAATTTCCAATTTTTACCGATGAAGTGGCACTAAAGTTTGTACCGGAAATAATAATTTTCGTTCCCGGTATGCCTGAAGTGGGAGTGAAATCTGTAATTATTGGTTGCTGTGTTCCGGTCTGGTTAGGAACTCCGGCTTGTGTAACAGCAACGGTTTTTAAAATACTTCCGGCAGAAAAAATAATACTCGCACTGCGTGTATCGGCAGAAGGATTAGCAAGAATGGTATAGGAAACACCGCCGTTACCTGTACCACTTGTGGGTGTAAGCGAAATCCATGCTTGAGTTGAACGTGCTGTCCATGCTGCATTACTAACTACTCCTATTTGCCCTATTCCTCCCGAACCTGCTATATTCAAATCTGTTGTTCCTATGATATCTAATGTTGCAGCAATTCCCTCTTGTGTTAAGGAAATTGTCTGGGATGTGGTACCGGCAATAATTGTAATCAGTGCACTTCGTGGGATATTGGATGTATTATTCCCTTTCGGGTGATTGATTTAT
>JANYDO010000012.1 GCA_025363605.1 Candidatus Kapaibacterium sp. | reverse complement strand
GGTCGCGCAGATGAATCATTTCGTTTGCCGGAACAAGAACGCTTGAACCTGAATTTTGCACTTCATATCCGGCAACCAGACTGGTCGAATCCAAGATGATTTTTACTCTGGACGGGCGCAAAACCCACATACTTGTCGGCTTTCCGGCAACAATCGGCGTATGAATGAACGCATTTCCATTGATGTCCAGCCAGTACGCCGTCAGCTTGCGTATCTGTGAGCGCGTGTAATATGCATTTGGCTTCCACAAGAGGCGTACAAGCCAGTGGTCAAGCGGTACTTCCTTCTTATCGCTTTGTGTCCGCTCACTGTACACCTTCTCCCACGACGACGAAATAGATTGCGCTCGGCGCTGCAAACAAGCATACGTGATGCCGATAGCCGCTTGCTCTTGCACAGAACGCTTCACGCCGCTTGCCCGCATGGAACGTGCCATTAGCCCCAAAATCTCCATGATGTTTGTGTATGACGGCTTGGAAGTAGCTTGCGAGGCTGCTTTTTGTTGTCCGAAGGGGAGATATGAGCGAAAGCGTTCTAACATTACGAGTATATTCCAGGTCGTTTAATTCGTTGAAAGCCATTTGCCGACGCATCTACTTGGTCATCTTCTACGTCGCCAACACCAGTAAAATCGTTGATTTCGTCTAAATATGCCGACAGCCACGGGGCTTCATTGGGCAACAAAACCCGTCCGGCGTTCCATGCTTCGGCAAAAGGTTGTGCGCGGACGTACTTATCTGCCGAGGGCTGCAAGCGCTTGATGCGAATTTTCCGCTCTTCAAGCATATCGCAAACCGCTTTCTGCGGACCATTTGCCTCCACGTACATTCTCACGGGATACCGCGCTTGGAGCCGCTTGAGCCGCTCCGTTGTTGAGGTAATGTCCGATTGCCAGCGGTCAACATGAACGATGTAGTACATATCGCCATCCACCGCAAACACAACAGCAGAACTCCAATGAGCGCGAGTAGATGCTGTGTATGCCAAGTCCACACCGATAATGTAGGACACTTTTTCCGGCAATTTTTCATAGAACGTCGCATCACCAAATACTTTCGCTTGACGCGGACGGGGCAGCCCTTGGTAGAGCGAAGCAAAGGTGTATGGCTTCTTTTCCCTGATTTGCTCCAAATACTCACGACTGTATCGCTCCGGCAGCAATGCCTCACCTTCCATCCGTTCAAGCGGGTCAGGAGCGTAACTCACACCACGAGCGTCTAAGCAGTCTGCAAGTGCCGGAATGCGGATAAATTCGTACTCTGGTCGCTCTTTCATTATCCGTCCTGCGAGGTCGTCATCATGCCAGCGCGTCAAAACGACGATTGCGCTGGCATTTGGAGCATACCGCGTCTCGAAAACGTCCTCAAACCAGCCCCATTGCTTGTCTCGTTTCTGGCGAGATTCAGCATCTTCGCGGTTTTTCGTTGGGTCGTCAATGATACCAACGTCCAAACCCTGCCCGGTGAGTGGTCCGCCGATACCTGTTGCCAAAATCCCGCCGCCTTCGCTGACGCGCCATTCCGAGAGATTGTGCATCTGTTTGTCGGGTTTCAATCCTGCTTGCAAGCTGTATCGCTGTGCCTTGAGCGCTTTCGAGTGCGCTTGCTTGATGGCATAACTCACATAACCTACGGTACGATGCGGCTGCTGCCTGAGAATCCAAGCAATCGCGTGAAGAACGGTCTCAGTTTTGAAGTGTCTTGGCGGTACTTCTATCACCAGCTTCACACTTTCGGTCAAAACCCGCTCCAATGCTTGCACAATCGGTGCAAGGTGAAGCGGTGATTGCCATGCTGGAGAAATGTACGGAATGAAGTCCATAAGCCCCACAAGCGTTATCCAGTCCGGCGCTTGCTGCTCTTCACGTATGCGCTGTCGACGACGTAGTTCCAATTCAGCAGCAGCGCGAATGTTAATGGTTGCTTGTTTCATTTGCCTTTTATCAATGCTTCAAGTTCCGCATCCGTTTTGCTTTTGATGTCGTTCGGGTCTATGTCGGCAATATTTCCAAAGAACTGTGGCAGGAGTGATTGCAAACTAAACCGTACAATACCTTCGGAAGCAAACACGCTTTGCTGCTCAGTAATGACTTCCGTCAGTATTTGCTTGCCGTCCTTCTCGACCTTGTACCTTTTGCGAACCTTCTCCAACGACGGTTTTTCCAACATTTTGAGAGTAGCATCCAAAGTGGCTTTGGCTATCTTGCCAACAATTTCGACTTGAGCCTCTTTCTGTGCTTCCAGTTTCGCAGTGTCAAGTTCTCGCTGGACAAATGTGTCGTACTCGGTTGCTCGTCTTGCCCAATCGTTGTCTTTTACCCATCCGCGAAACGTGCCGTTTGCTCGTTTCTTCTTTTGCGCTTTTTGGTCTTTTTTTGCGCTCTTTTGTGCCTTTTTTGCGCTCTTTTGTGCCTTTTTCTTTTCGTCGTACACCTCAAAAGCCGCATCTACACTGCGATTCGTGCCTAAGTCCCGATACGCTAAAAATGCGCCATATTGATTGTCAGTTTCCCACGTTTGACGCTCCCAGATATGTCCGATGTACTCACTCGGCACATTGGAACTCCTCTGGGTTGATTATTTCGTCATTGCGCTTCAGAATGAGCGGGATAGCTGCCGTCTCGCAGTACGAAATCATTCTCCGCACAACAGCATCGCAGAAAAGCGGCTCCTGCTCTATCGTGTAGCAATACCGAGCGTTTTGCACCGAGGCTAACAGCGTTGAACCGCTTCCGGCGAAGAGGTCAAGGATAAGGTCGCC
>JANYDO010000541.1 GCA_025363605.1 Candidatus Kapaibacterium sp. | reverse complement strand
ATAATTCCGGCTAACATACCAAGACCATCACCATACAAAGGCGGAATAAAACACGTAAAGCCGCCGCCAATTTCTAGTTTGTGATTACCGGGACCAATTAAATAACTAGCGGTACAGACAAGGTTTGCACCTAATAATGGTTGCCTTTTATCACGGTAGTATTGACTTGCTGCTGAATCTGTTCTACCATACGGATATGCACCAATTCGTATGCACCAATCATCGGAAATCAAACGCTCGTAATTGATAGAGGCAGCAAAATTACTACCACCAAGTTCAAGATAGACATTATTCCATGCTGTGCGCTTTGCTACGCTGTCGGCTATGAAGAGTGAATCACGTACTTGAGAGTAAGCGGAAATGCCTGTACAGGCAGCGAAGAAAAGAGAAAGTAGGGTAGAGTAGATAAAGCGTTTCATAGTATTGCGAATAGGTGTTGAATATTCAAGGTTAGAAACTACCGAGCTGCTTTGAAGCAGTAAAGATTAAGAAAACTACTAACATAGATTTTGCCGTTTGCTCCGACGACGTTACCAATAAATCCTGATTGCGAGTTTTCTCTGGTATCTGGTGATTCTTTCTGCCAAAGTAAAGCGCCTGTCTTGGCATCAACAGCATATAAATAGAAATTGGTAGCGTAAAAAACGCCATTCATATAAAAGGGAGGATTATTTGAACTAATTCCACCTCGCTGCCAGAGTTCTTTTCCGGTAAAGGCATCGAAGCAATAAAGAACACCATTATTTGCACTGCCGATAAATCTACCATCAGCCACAGCAATACTGCCAATATTCATTGGTATTTCTTTACGCCAAATCTGTTTGCCGTCTTTGAGGCGATGACAAGCAAAATAGAAACCCGTAGCAAAGTAAACATACTCTTTATAGATTGCAATTCCACGGAACCCACCTGACAGGCGAGAAAATACCGTGATATTTTGAGTATAAACAATTCGTCGTTTTGTTACATTATACAGTGCAAAATTATCTTCGGCTTCGTAGTTTTTTTTATTGTAATAGCCATAAGGTATCATAATTAGCGTATCTTTTCTGGTGTTAATATACGAGATAGGGAAATACATACTTGCTCCGCAGCTTTCTTTTTCGGGAGCTGTCCAAAGTAAAATTTCTTCTTTGCCTCCTATGATATTTTCATAAAATTCTGTTATATTTTTTCTATCGTATACTTGGTAAAAGTAATGTTTTCCGATACCGCCAGCACCTCGGACGGTGGGAGCGTCTAATGATTTTTTTGAGAGTGTTTTACCTGTTAAAAGATCCACTTGATAATATCTGGCATTATCTTGAATGTGTATAATATTAGCAAACACATGAGGAGTTTCCTGAATAAATAAAGATTTTCCACTCTCGCCACGAATATCAATATTCTCCCATAGTTTTTTTCCTGTTGCTAAATCAATCTTAAAAATGACAGAGCCATTATTCTGATTTTGTCCTAAACAAATGATATAATCTTTTTGCAAAATCAGAGGCATTGCTCCTTCAATAAGTTTTGATTTATGAGGAGTTAATGAAATTTTCTGCCAATCATCTTGGTTCAGTGCTTTTGTTTGGGACTCGTGGCAAGAAATAAATATCATTACCAAACACATCCCAAGTAAAAATTTTTTACGCGCAATCATTTTTGTAATGCGTTATTGTTTCTCTGGAATAGAGAAGGGACTGTTAGGTTGTCTAAAAATCTGTAATAACCTTAGTCGAATATTTTGATTGTTTTGCACTGAAACGTGGGTTACCCCAACAACTCTTTCAGTTCTCAGCCTATTATACGGCTGCTCCTGCACATCTTCCGAGAGTGTACCGTCATCGCCCATCCACGTAATATCTTGTCTTGCTTGACCTGTTGAATCTGTATAGTTTATAACGGATTTCACTAAATAGGTAGGCACAACCTCACCTTCTTGTGATGTAACATATCGAAAGAGATATTTTCCATCGGTAACACCGTTTTCTTCGGAACGGCGAATATATTGGGTGCTTTGAGAATAGGGAAGATATGAAAATTGTGCTGAACCAAGCAATACTGATACACTTACCGGTAAATCATATTTTATGCTCCTCCACGTTCTTAGTGCTGCAAATTCAGTTTTACTGGCAGCTAAAGCAAATAAAAACATCGGGTCACGGGCAAGTTTTGCATTCAATGTATCGGTTGGCTTTGCAAGTATTTCGGTATGAAAGGGTAAAATTGCAGAGTATCCTGCTAAAGCCGTAGCCGCCAGAATATCTGTGGCTTTAATGACAAAATCATCATTATATTTATCTGTCTCTGCATCGTGTGGGTTTCCGAATGGAAGAAACGACACAGCAACTCTATAAATTGAAGGAGAATTAGCAACACACTGAATGTTGATAATTGGCGGTATGTTTCCTGTTTGGTTTGGGGCATTTAGGCTATCAAGGAAACTGCTGTTGGGTATCATATCGTCAAATGGTGAAATAAACGGATCTGTTCGTTTTATTACACCAGCCACAGTTGTATTCAAGGTATTTTTCAAACCTTCAATTGCACTAAGAAGAGTTGAAGCTGGGAAAACAGAAGTGAGGTCGAAAGGTAGTGTAAGTATTTGATTATTCATCATAACGGTAGTAAATGGTTCGGTCAGCAGATTTGTAGCTCTATTAACTACATCGAATAACAAACCATCTTTTGCAGCGCGATTAGCTATGGAACCTTGATTTGGTGCGGCAACAGTGATAATACCGCCAATTTCAGGGCTTCGATTTTGCAAACGATTTAGTTGCTCCCATGCACGAGCAACTAAACCACCCATACTATGACCGATAAGAATAGATGTAGAAATGTCTGAAAATAATGTGTCATATGGTAAGGTTCGCGTCAAATTAAAATTATCAAGTGTCTGTGTACGAAAAATTGAGGCTATTGCCGCAATAGGCTTATTGCTTAGGTATGTTGGTCTAAAACCTTTCATGTAAAATTGTCGTGAAAAAAGTGTGTCATATCTTTGCCAACCGGGTCCGCCTTCTTCTTCGCTCGTAAATCCTTTTATCCAGATTACAGGGCGTTTTATTATTTCTTGACTATATGCTATCCGTGAAAATGTGCAAAGCGTAAAGATTAAAATAAAAATGTTGGTCTTCATTGTCTTCAAAAATTGAAATGAAAGAAAATTTTACCGTGTTACGGGTGCTTGTGATTGAGTGATATAGCTGCGTACCGTGATATTTTGGTATTGTGTAACCTGAACGGCTTTCATGCTAAATCGCGTGTTTGGCTGCGAGGCAGGAATAGTAAAGGCTTGTTCGTGCATCACCAATTCAATTTCAGGATTCGCGCCGCCCGTACCGTCTTTGAGTTTGTAGTACGTTCCTACATCTACTGCATTATTACGCCAAATCTCTGTTGATTCAATGTAGTTATTCACCGAGTCAATTTTCATCACAAAACGGTCTGCCGGAGGCAATGTCATACCAAAGATATTTGTCGGCGGGTTATTAATAGTGATTTTTACTCTCCCTTGACCCGGTATTCCAACGGGCGTATATCCTCGTTCACGCGCTATTGCCAGTGTTAGCCGTGTTGATGAAAGTCCACCTGTAACTAGGCTGGGAAATTGCTTTTTGGGATTACTGGCGATGCTATCAAGTAATTCTTTGATGGGATTGAGTTGCATCGTCAAAGAGTGTGTGCCGTAATTTGCTCCTGAAATCGTTATCTGTGCTGGTGATGTGGTTGCATCAATAGTAAAGGTTTCGGGATGGGCAGCATTATCAATACGCGGTGCTTTCACATACGCGGCTACAAGAGGGTCATCGGTTTTTTGCACACTAATTCTATACGTTCCGTTTTTGAAGATTGTTCCGCTCACGGTATAATGTTGCACAATACTTCTGAGTGATGTTAAAACGATGATAGAATCTGCTCTTGTCATGGAGAGATTATCAGTCTTTTCGTGCCAATAACTTTGTGTTGAGACATAATTAAAGGTTATGGCTGTATCCGTTCTTGGTATGACGACAGGCGCTCCCCGTACAATCGTCAGTGTATCACTATTAGAACTACCCCGCGAGGGCGAGGGATTCTGTACGGTTATTGGATATTTTCCCGGCACATTCAAGAGCCAGCCGGGTATCATACTTTTAATCGTTTTGCTATCAATACGTTGTACTCTGGAAGTATCTAAGCGCTTGCGTATTCCGGCAGAGTCGTAATAGACTTCCACGCCGGGCGCAAACTTTTTGCCTTTGATGGTGACGGTGGTATCACGTGGCGTTTGTGCGTGAAGCTGCGGCAGGGAAGCGCCACAGCAGACGAGCGCAAGCACGGCGACACATATCCATTGGATAAGATTTTTTTTCATAGTGGTTTTTAGCGAATAAGGGTCATAGATTGAATTTTCTGTGTTACTTTTCCTTTGCTATTCACAACGGTCATGCGGGCGTAGTACGTGCCGCTTGGTAGCCCTTGAGCGTTCCATTCGGTTGTATAGCTGCCCAAGCGTTTTTGCTCGTTGACTAATGTTGCCACGATAGCACCGAAGCGGTCAATAACTTCTATTTTTACGCGCCCATCATCTGGCAGACGGTAAGAAAGCTCAGTACGGTTGTCGAACGGGTTTGGTGCGTTAGGGTACAGTTTTGGTTCCGTGATGATTTCTTCCACTCCGGCAACGGGGCGGAGGTCTTGCGTATCACCGGAAGTGAGGGAAGAACCGAATTTAGCATCATTGCTTGCAATCAAAGCAGGGGAAGCTACTTCAATTAAACGTGGAGAAATACTGTCTATGATGGGGCGCGGGTATTGAACGGAGATACTTACTTGCGCCTCAGTGTTGCCATTACTTACTCCAAGCTCTACATTTCGGGCGGAACTGTACATCCATTGAGAAGCAATCGCCCGTAATACGGTATCGGAGCGTCCAATGATATTTAAGAATTCTTGCCCTGTCCAAATCTTTGTAGCAGCATCAAAACCATTGCCCCGTATCGTTAGTGTGTCTCGTTGTATCGGTTCGCCCTGAATATCCGCCTCTAGGATATTGGGTTGAACCGAAGAAACGCTAATGATTGAGCGAATTGGTAAAAATACCGTATCAGCGCGGCGACCCCAGCGCAAATGCCCAATAATCAAGGTATCAATCGTCACACTATTGCGGAACCGTGCGGGGATTGTTACCGTCATCGAACTTGGCGTAACGTTTGAAATAGCTAAAGGTGTTTCTTCTATTGTCCAATCCGGTACTTCATTACCATTTTCATCTGTATTCGTAATCGGTACGGTATGATGGAGTAAAACATTGACAAATGGAGTAAATCCAATACCTCTGACGGTAATAGTGGTATCTCGATTGGCAACAGGTAAGGAAGTTGGTTCTATGCTGGTTACTTTGGAATCAGGCTGACCCTCTGCAAAATTGATTTGTGCCGTGAAGTTTTGAACACTTGCAGGTATTGCATAACCACCCGGGTTGATGACGGCAATATTATTACTACCACCATTATAGGCAAATTCCGGTGTTACTTTTGCTCGTAAAACACCGTGGTTGATATACTCGAATGGGATGGGATAATTGTTGAATAGAACACTTGATTGCCGTGTAAAGGCAGCATTGTCTTTCGGTGCAATAATGTAAATATATTTTACGGTATCCGACGGAACAGAAAATGTAAGCGAACTAAATGGAGTTGATGTAAAATTTGCTCTGGATGTTTCCAGTTCTAGGCGTTCAATGTGTGTTGTCAGTCTTGGTTTTACTTCAAACTCAAAGATATTTGTACGCAAGCCGTCGGATAATTCTGTTTGCTCAATTATCTCTGCTTGAATGTTGTGTTTGCCAATTGAGAGTGTATCCAAAATAAAAAATGAGTAAGTAAGATCCTCACCGTTAAAAAGGGTATATGGGTATCTAATTTTATACAGTCTGGAAAGTTTATACTCATTATTAGAGATGTATTCAAAGTATCCCTCGTACTTACCAAGGATTTTGGAATTTGCTGTACCAGCAAGAAATTTTATTTCAATTCCATCAATAAACAATTTTCTGATACCATTTAAGTCATTTCCTTCCATAATAAACATATTTTGCAATTCTTGTTTATAGTATTTTGGAAAAAGCGGTATAGGGAGAATATAGGGAGGGACAATGATAATGGGAAAAATGACCCCTGTAAGAATAACTTTTGTGCCTAGATCTTCGCTGTATGAACCGGCATAAATATTATTATCTCTTCGGACTGAGAAAGTTTTACCCTGATAAAAACCACCGCCTAAAAAATTCTCATTACTTATTTTATCTTCTCTGGTAGTATATTCTGTTTTCAAAGCTGTAATTATTGGTATCAAATTATTGACTGATAAAAACACTTGTCCTGATGCAATGCCACCACCCACAACAGTAAAGGGAATATTATCTTTTTTATTGATAAGTTCTTTGGGAACAATTACAATAAGAACACTGTCACCGATGAGTTTTGATTGTAATAGCTTGATTCTATTGTCGAGATAGAAACAAAATACTTGAGCTGTCGAATCAAAATTCTTACCGACAATGCGCACTGTCGTGTCACGATCTTGTGGCTTCAAGGTACTCGGCTCAAGGCGGATAATTTTAGGAACTGTTGCTCCCGCTCTTCCTATTAAAAGAAGATTTTCCGCTTGCTGAGATCGAAAACCGCCCGGATTGACGGCGTAAAGATAATTGTCTCCTTCTTTAATCATATATCCGGGGATGCTCAACCTTATAAATGCTTTAGTTGTATTGGTCGGTGGGGTATAGGTTACACTCATCGAATCAGTTATTTCTATCGGATTATTCGGATTAGAAAGCCGCTTTTCAACCAATACCTTTGTTTGCGAAGAAAGATTACTTCCGTAAATAATAACATCTGGTATTGAGCTGTCAGCTACTGCAAATTGTGGACGCAAACTATCAAGGTGAGGAATCACCGAAGAAATAGCAATAGATGTTGTGTCTTGTCCGCCCACTCCACCTATCCTACTAAATCCATACGTGGTATCGTTATAAACAGTCAGTTTATGACGACCAAACGTAACAAGGCGTTCGCGGATAGTAATGTCTAATTTTTGAGTAACCCCATCATTTGGAAAAGATGAAGAGGGATTTATCGTAAGCCACTCGTTATTATCATCCATAGTAACCTTGGTCACTCCATAAATAAACCCTCGTCCAGAAATAGTAAACTTTGCCTCTTGTCCTATGCTTGTACCATCCGGTGAAATCGAGTAAATTTTGGGGTAAAAATTTCCTACCGGAAACGGAGCCAATCGTGAAAAGCTTTTATCTGGGTTAATGACTTTCAAAATATAGTCCCCAACTTGACCTAATGCAATGCGAACTTGAAGTGAAGAATCCGAAATAAAGGTGGTATTTACTGTGAGTAGTTTACCATCTGGGTTTTTGAATTCAATTTTTGCGCCCTGCTGAAAGCGTTTTCCTTTGATAGTAATTGTGCGGACGGTATCGGAAGCAGCTCGTACAATAGGAGGATTAAACGAAATGATTTCCGGACCAGAATCCTCAATCGTAAAACGCAGTGTATCACTACCACCCCCTTCAGGATGAGCACCAGCCGTGATTCCTGCTCCATTTTGAAATGCTTTATTTATTACCGTCAGTCTGTAATCTTCCTTGTTTTTACCTTGTGGTATGATATTATCACCAATTTTGAGTCGAATGGTGATACTGGAATTATTACCATCATAAATCGCGCTTTTATCTACGACTTCAACAGTGCAGGCGCTATCAGGTTTATTTACTCTCACTACTTGAATAGTTGATTGAATAATATTGGCAATACTGTCTTTGACAAGCCCTGTGCCATGAATTTTCATGGTAAGCCACCCCTCGTTAATAAAACTTGTTGCTTGAATGTCAAAGGGAACTGTTGTACTGATTTCATCATCATTTAGATCTGTAATGCTAGTAATTTCAGGTACGGGATTGGCAATAAAAAATGCATTAGATAATGATGTAAGGGGTAACTTATTATCATTAATAATCGAAACAGTATGTGTACCACTTCCCAAATCTCGAAATGCTCTTACCGTCGCTTCTTGATCAATGTCAACGAAGATCGTATCATTTTCACTGACACCACCAAAATCACGAGAAATATTCGCACTATTGGTTATGCGTATTTTGTAATTAAAATTAGCAGTCTTCAAGAGATCTTGAAAACCGGTGCCGATAACTTTCAGTGTAACGGCAGGGTCATCAATAGTGGACTTTGAAGGCTTAACGTTTGTTATACCTGCAGAGGCAGTAAGGCGTGCTCCCCATTTATTAGACTGACCAAGTACTCCTGATTCATTAACAACTATGAGACTATCTTTATGCGTTGAATCCAGAAGCAAACTTTGATGGATATACACCAGCAAACGACCATTTTCCAATTTTTGCACGTCAAGCTGTTGCCCTCCATACCACACACTGCAATCATCAGCAAAATTTCTACCTAGTATGGTAACCACCGCCGTACTACCCAGTACAAAGGTTTTGGGGCTGATGGCGGTAATAATCGGTTTTGGAGCGTAAATCTGAATCCGCCTGTTGCCTGTCCAGAGACGGTTCTTTTCAGCTTGTACTTGAAATGAGCCTGTTGAAGAGAAAGTTTGTGAGCCGATATACAATGCACCTTGTGGTGTAATTGCCGTTGGAATAACGGCTACCGAATCCTTCTTGATATAACTGACAAAAACCGTTGTTGCTTGAGGCGGATTGATAATAGGGTTATCAAAGCGGTCAAAATGGGCAATGGTAAAAGGCGGTATAGGCTCACCAAGAGCTCCATCGGTACGAAGCGAATCAACAACTGTTCGTATTACTGTTGTATCGGGCGATACAGCAAACGAAGCTGTTCCGGTCGTGATAGAGATATTATCAACCGTGAGCTTGTACGTTCCTGCCTTTATGAGCGCTATTTTATCGGTCTTGTAGATTCCGGTATCTACTTTCGTCAGCGCCAGTATTCCGCTTGGGCTTCCCGATGGGTGAGTATAGCGGAGAATACCGCCAAAATCTTTGTATTCTGCATTGGTGTTCAAAAATGCCACATAAAAACTCTCAACGGAGTCTCCGGCAATCGTGTTTTGCGGCACATCCCAGAAGCGTACTTGCGCGATAGCAACAGTGCTTGCAACAATAACCTTCGTTGCACCGGAAATAGTTGATAGTCCGCTGACGCTCAAACGGTATGTACCTTCCGTTGCAAACAGTGTGCTTGCCGTTGCCGTTGAAACGCCGATAGCTTCCCGACCCATGACGATTGTGCCACTGATGGATGGGTTATCAACGTTGGTGAACGTAACATTTTTGTTGTAGTCTGTTACGTTTCCAAGCCTGTCGCGGTAAATCACGGAAAACGGCTTCATCTTCGTACCTGCCGGAACACGTTCTTGCACGTTACCAATCTCAGCACTGACCGCTGCAAGCGGACGTACCGTAAATTTGCTCGTGCCACCGAATGTAGTAATACCTTGCACCGCAAAAGTATAATCGCCAGCAGTATTGATAGTTGTCGCGGTTGCTGTTGATACAGCCACAGCAGTACGGGTGGTTGGTATTACCCCTGTATTTAATGGCATAATACCCGATTGTACAAGTGGGCTTCCAATGTTTGTATAGCTGACTATTCCTTGATACTCCACCGGATTATCAAACCTATCCCGATACCGCACGGTAAACGCGGGCAGATTCGCTCCAACATTGATAGCAGTCGGCACATTCTGGAACACTGCTTGGGCAGCTACGTCGGGTGTAACGACAAACGCGCTGTCACCCGTGATGTTGAGTGTGCTGATGCCGCTGATGGTGATAAGGTACGTTCCTGCCTTTGTTACGGTGAGCGCTTCGGCTTTGTATTCTCCTTTAGCGAGGCGCTGCATGGTGAGCGTATCGCGTTCCGTACCACCGACAAGGCGCACGATGACTGCTCCCACGGTGGAGTCCGTGAGATTACCATAACGGTCACGGTAGGTGACGGTGAACGGGTTTTGTGTTTCGCCCGCTATCATCTGTGTTTTCACGCCGTTCAATTCCACGCGGTAATCGGTGGTTGGCAGTACCGTGATAGCAGTCGTACCAGCAAGCATAAGCGCTGGCTGCATTACTGGCGTATCGAGCGCAAAGGTGAGCGTCCCGGAGGTTGCCGGACGGAACACAGAAGTATATTCACCTTTCGTACCCGTTGCCGCAAGCGGCGTGGTGGCAAGGGTTGTTCCCGCTTGTTGCAACATAATACTATTCGTGACAGGCGCAAGGTTACCAAAACTATCGGTAAAGCGGACACGGAGGCTGACCGTGCCGCCCGCCGTGACGGTCGCATTCGCGGGTGTGGTCAGGATGTACGCGGTTTGTGCATCGGCAGCGCTAACAGCAAAGGTGCGTGTTCCGACGTGCTGCGTGATACCGCCGTTCAACGAGAACGTGTACGCACCGGACTTGGTGAACGCAGTTGGCGTAGCCGTGATAACACCATACATCGCAGGATTTCCATTGTCCCAATCGTAGGAGACGGTTCCTGTCACACCACTTGCGGGTGCATCAAAGGCAATCGCACCATTCCAGACATCGGTAGGGCTACCCCTGCGGTCGCGTAACAGAACCGTGAACGCGGACTGGTTCGCGCCTGCCGTGAGAGCAGGCAGGACATTTTGGAAGTCCGCTCTGACGGCAGGTCCCGGCTCTAGGGCAAAGGCTTCCGTGCCGCCGATGGTGATATTGGCGCTATTACCTGCAATTTGCACAGCATACGCACCGGGGGCATAGAGGGTGATACTTCCCGTATAGCGTCCCAGACTGCTGCGCGTCATGCTGACTGTTGCCACGGACGCATATTCGCTATTGCTGAGGGTAAGGTCTCCTGGACCATTGATGCTGCCACCATCAGCAAGATTGCCAAAGCGGTCGTGATAGGTGGCAGTGATATATGCCCGCGCTCCGGTGCGCGTCATGGCGGTCGTGGTAATAACAAAATCTACATTGGTTACGGAAGCAGGCACAACAACGACGGTTCTCTTACCGCCTGTGTTCGCGGCGGTGATGCCAAGAACCGTCAGGTCATAATTCCCACTGATGGTTGCTTGTGTAGTCTGCACAGCATACACGCCTGTACTGAGGCGTGTCTTCGCCATGCGAGCCGGGAACGTGGGTGCCGGACTGCGTTTGGTGAGGATAATATCACCAAGATTGTTGTCGGTCAAATTACCGTTCACATCCCAATATTTGAGGGTAACGTTTTGGAGGCTATCGCCCGCCACGAGCGTATCACGGACTCCGGCAAATTCCACCCGTGCGTCTCCGGCTGCCTGCACCCGGAACGCTGCCGTCCCGCTGGTGGAACTAATGCCCTGCACGGTGAGGTTATACGAGCCGACCACAGGGAAGCGTTCGGCAACGTCGGCTTGATACGTGCCAGCGTTCAGACGTGAGAGGGTGATAGCGCCCGTAACAATGCTATCACCAACGCTTGCCGTCGTGCTATTGCTATACTGCACGACCAGTTGCTCGGTTGTGAGCGCATCGGTGAGATTGCCAAAGGTATCACGGAACGCTGCCGTGAAGCGGTTTTGTGCGTTACCTGCCGTCAAGAACGGGTTCACATTCGTAAAGCGCACACTCGCGGCTGGTATGGTTTGCACAGTAAAGCGGCGGTTGTACGGAACGCCATTACCCGTGATGTTGAGGGTATCAATGCCCGTAAAGGAGATGGTATAATTGCCGCTTGTGGTGTAGCGTACCGTTTCCATGTCATACACGCCAGTCCTGAGGCGAGTATAGCCCAGCACGTAACGGTAGCCGCCCGCGAGCGGAGCCGTCACAATGACGGGTCGGACGCTGTTATCGGTAAGATTGTTTTGATTATCGTAATACCGTGCTTGCACGTGCTGTGTTTCTCCGGCGCTCAGTGTTTCCTTGAGTCCGGTCATGTCCACCCGGATAGCGGGACGGGTCAGGACGGTAAAGCGGTTCGCACCGATGATAGTGAGTGCGCCTGTCTGTGCCGTGTCCACCGTCAGCGCATACACGCCCGCGACCGGGAATCGAAGTGTATCAGCACGGTAGTTGCCTAAGCTGGTGCGCGTCATCGAGAATGTTCCCGTTATACTCGTACCGTTGGTGCTTGTCGTATCAACATTGGTGTACGTGAGTGTTACGGGGTCATTATCCACAAGATTGCCCACGGCATCACGGAAGCGGAGCGTAAAGAACCAGAGTCTATCGCCCGCATAGAGCAGCGTGTCCAGTCCGATGTACTCCACCGATGCCGCGCCTCCGGCGTTCACGGTGAGCGTTTGTGCGGCAGAGAAGCCGCCACCGAGCAAGAGTGTATCGGGCGGAACCATCGTTGGTGCCAGCGCAGGATTGCTGACGCGGAGCGTGTACGCACCTTTGGTGCGGGTAAGCGCTCCGGGGATGGTCACGGTCAGACCGATAACACTATCGCGGAGCGTCGGCGTAAGGAAGGTGTTGGTTGTGCCGTAGGTCAGGCGCACAGTGCTGGTGGGCGCAAAACGGTCTCCGGCAAAAACAATCGTCGTATCGCGTCCGGCAAGAATGGTACTTGGTGCA
>JANYDO010000389.1 GCA_025363605.1 Candidatus Kapaibacterium sp. | reverse complement strand
GTGAGTTTTCCAAAAATGCTGCCGGAACAATGGTGGTCGGCGCAGGACAGACTCTTGATTTGCAAGGCGGCACATTTTATGCCGGAGGAGCATTGAATCTGAACGGCACAGGCACACTGACTGTACCGGCATCAGGAACATTCCTCATCACCGGCGGTTCGCTCAATCTTACCGGAACGGGTACTGCCACGATAGCAGGCGGCTTCTCCTCGCAAGGTGGGGCAGTGAATATCGGGACAAGCACTCTTTCCCTTGGCGGCGCTATCAATTTTGGCGCCGGCACAGTTACGCCTTCAGCAGGCTTTGGAACGTTGGACATCAACGGCACGGGAGCAATTTCGGGCACACTTGGTGGCGGTGTGCAGTTCGGGCAGTTCACGATGAATCGCGTAAATCAGATTCTGACACTTAGTCCCGGCGTAAACCTGAGAGCCGCCAATCTGAGCCTTTTGAGCGGGATTATCCGCACAGGCGCTCCTGCTGATTACGTGGACGTTGCCACAACGCTGACGGCATCAGGTAGTGCCACAACATACATCGAAGGCAAGCTGCGGCAGGTATTTCCGGGTATTCTCAATAATGCCGGAACATTTGATTTTCCGCTTGGCAAAGGCGGTTTGTATTTGCCCATACGCTTCCAGAATGTAACATCGAATACCGCAGTAGTGCAGGCAGAAGCCTTTAACGTTGGCTCAGGTGGCTCTTCGGGCGTAGGCTTTTCCAACGTCAGCGCGACAGAGTATTGGCAAACAAGCCTGCAAGGCGGTACATTTACGAGTGCTTTGGTGCAACTTTCCCGTCCGACTCCGGCACTTGTCGCTGCGGCGGTGGTGGGGTATTCCGCCACGCAAACAGGCTCATACACAGGCATTGGCGGTTCGGTCTCCTCGCCGAATGTTCTGAGCGCCAGTCCTGTTCTTTCTGCCAACAGATTCTTTGCGCTGGGTGTGCTGTCCAATGTCTTCTACTACTTTTCGGGTCCGGCAGAAAATGTTACGAGTTGGAATTCCGATGTTTTGGGTATTGGCTCTCCGGCAACAGATTTTATCACCGGTGGTACGACCTTTATCGTTCCTTCGGGTAAAACTGCACCGTTTGGCGCAAACCAAGCTTTCGGTGCGGGTGTGACCACGCTCGTCAATGGTGGTGGAACGCTCTCGGTGAGTAACGGTAGGAAGTTGGATGTCGGTATTTTCCGTGTGGCTTCGGGTGGGATATTGGCACTGGTAGATTCCGCAAAAATCAACGCTCCTTCGGGTGTGTTCTATCTTGGTCAGACAGCACAGTTGCTCTATCAGAACCCCGTAAATCGTGTTGCTACCAGTAACGAATTTCCTGCGACAATGCCCGGAAGCGTCATGGTAAGCAATGGTACGGTAACATTGGAAACGACACCAACGGTTCGTAATATCACGATTCAAGGTGCGCTTTCGCTCAAAAACTCAACGCTGGATTTTGGGAAAGACTCCACCCGACTCCGTTTGGAAGGGGCAATCTCCTTCAATCCATCGCAGTTCAAGACCAATCTCACGCATGGACTGACGATTGCCGGAAGCGGCGCAATGACAGGCACAATCAACTTCAGTGCGAACACGCTTGGCTGGCTCACAATGCAGCGTTCGGGCGTAACAATGACGCTGGGTGACTCGCTTACAGTTGGCTCGCAACTTTCGCTTTTGGGTGGGAATATTGCCACGCCGTCTGCACGGAATCTTACGCTTGCCAATAGTGCCGATACTGCACTTCTGGGCGGTTCATTCTCGTCGTTTGTGAATGGTATTTTTGCACGAGCGTTGCCGTCCAGCCTTACTCCGGCAGACGCAAAAACGCATTTCTACCCGCTTGGCAAGGGCGTAACGTACCTACCATTGACGCTTCTGAATGCTACCACCGGCACGGCTAGTCCGCTTGTTGCTGCCGAAGCATTCAATATAGGTGCGGGTGGTTCGGTGGCGCTTGGGGTAAATGGAGCGCTCAGTAACACCGAGCATTGGCGTGTGCAGTCGCTGACGAATGGGTTTACGGGTGCTCAAGTGGGCGTTATGCGCAGTGGCACTGCCTTTACTGCAAGCGCTAGATTGGTGGTGAGTAATATAAAAACTGGTGTATATCAAAATGCCGGAGGTGTGCTGACACCGATTGCTCAGGGAACTTCCTTGGTAAGCGATGCCGTGGAAAATACTGCCGAGCGCTTCTATGCTGCTGTTGGACCTACCGTCGGCGCACCACGCATTACGGGCTTCTCTCCGAGCAGAGGCGGTGAGCAAACGACTCTTCTGCTGACGGGAACAAATTTGACCGATGTGAGCGTTGTTGCCATTGGCGGCATTGCTGTTACGAGTTTTCGTGTCTTGTCCTCGACCACCATTAGCGTGACCGTTGGCGCTGTGGCTTCCGGTCCGGTGCAGATTGGCTCTCCTATTGGAGGTGCAGCGTCGGATTCCAGTTTTATCTTTGTTCCCTCGCCGCGTATTTTCAGTGCCTCGCCTAGTCCTGCGGGATTGGGAGTGCCTCTGACCATTACCGGCGATAA
>JANYDO010000455.1 GCA_025363605.1 Candidatus Kapaibacterium sp. | reverse complement strand
GTAAGGCGGGCGTTCAGACGATGCCGGAACTCTGCCGCATTACGCCTGGTATGATTGCCGGATGCGCAATCACACGTTTCCAAGAGCAAGCATTTATACCGGCAGAAGACTTTGTTCCCCTCTATGCACAGGAATTTGTGCCGAAATCTCCCTTGAATACAACCCCGCCAATTGCCGCTTCATAATCCAAGAACGTGTTCGATTTCGCCAAGATAGGTCTCTACAACCGCTCTTACAGCGTGATGCCGCTCCGTCCACGCTTTTCCAACACTGCCTTGCTGCTGCCAATTATTTCTGTCGGTCAGAATCGCCCGCAAATCGTCCTGTAACGTAGCACGGCGCAGAAGGTAGAAAGGATGAGCCTCGCCGCATTGTTTCTCCAGCAAACGTTCAAAATCCGGCATGAGTTCTACTGCCGTAGGAATACCCATAGAAAGGCTTTCCAGCGAATTAACGCCATAGCCAAGCTCACCGATTTGGTCAATAAAAAGATGACATCGTGCTTTGGCAAGAAGAGCTTCGGGATGTGGCATTTTTTCGATAAGTATCACTTCCATCGGAAAGTCTTTTTTCAAATGCTCTACTGCGGCAAGAATCTCTGCCGTACCTTTTGCCGCACGATTCGTGGGTGCGTGTCCGATACGAATAATTTCGCCGACAGTAGGCGCTTGATATTTTACTAACGGTGCATAGTTGGGTGCTTCGTAAGGATAAAATAAAAATTCTGCCTCGGGAAATAGTAATGTATGGTCGTGTTCAAAAGTGAAGGTACAACGCGATTTTTCCTGAACACCTGAAATAATGCCGCGCGTGCGCATATCCGAACCGTAATATATCGTCGCAATCGGCACATTGGTTTTTGCCAAAAGGCGCGGAAAGCGCGTAAAATCATGCCCACCGTCAGCAATAATAACATCGAAACGTTCCAAGCCGCCAAGTTGATGGAGGGCGTGCTGTATTGCCGGCTGCCACGCCGCATCACGCAAACGAAACAGTACGTTATCAAGGATATTAGCAGGTTTCCAGTGTTTTGCCTGTCCGTCGTGACGTCTGTTGACGATTTGCTCTGTCGGTGTACCGCGCACAAGACGGCGTAAGAGCTTCATTTGCGGAAGATTAAGCGCAGGAAGCTGTAAAGCAATATCTTCTTCGTATTTTTGCATCGGCGACAGCAACGTAATAAGCCGACTGTCGTGTCCGCGCCTACGCTCCTCATGCACGAGGCGCATAGGAATTCCGGCAAAATTTTCGACGGCAAGATGAAGAATGCGCATACAAGGTTAATATGATTCAACAGCAAAGTGAAGACACAAATATACATCCAATTTTTCACCGTCACCCGACTTTTACGACGGTGTTTTTAGTGCTTATCATGTTTTTATGGGGTGTCAGCGCCTCTGGGCAAGAAGCAGACGATGTGCAGCCCAATCAACCACTCTTTCTTCAAGCCGAAAAGCTTATCGGCAATGCTACGCCAAACGGTTTTGTGCGGGAACTTATCGGGAACGTGGTGTTGACGCAAGGTGCGGTTACTATCACGTGTAATCGTGCCGTGCATTACATTGAGCAAAACCGTGCCGATATGTTTGGAAATGTCGTTATGAAGCAAGGCACGGTGACGATGAAAGCTGCGCAAGGCACATATGACGGCTTCTCGCGGCAAATTTCCGGCTCCGGTGGCGTAACGCTCCTTGACCGTAATAGCATACTAACTGCCCGCGAAGGTATGTATTCTGCCGCAACAAAAATAGCGCGATTTTACCGCACGGTGAATATTGAAAATGACTCGCTCATTATTTCATGCGATACGCTCGAATACCACCGCGCAACGCAAAACAGCTACGCTTCCGGCAAGGCAGTGGCGGTGAGCAAAGTTTCAAGCGCTTATTTGCAGGGGGATTCGCTGGTAAACATTCCGAGTAAGCATTATTCCCGCATTACCAGCTATCGCAACAATGCGCAGCCGATGGTGAGCCAGATAGACACGGTTGATGCTGATAAGTCCGAGAGACCGTTTCAGCAGTCGTCTCAACAGTCGTCTCAGAAAAAAAATGCTTCCAAAGTATCCGCTAAGAAGCAAGCAGCAACAAGTGCTACGGTCGAATTGCCTGAAAAACGTTTGGATACGCTCTGCATAACTGGTAATTTGCTGGAAGCGTTTCGTTCTGATTCTAACGAAGTTTATATTGCCACCGGCAATGTCCAGATGACGCGCCGTCAACTCGCAGGACGCGCCGATATTGGTGTGTACGAAAAAACATTCAATCGTATTCGGTTGCTGCCCGTTTCTACGCTTGAAGCAACCGGGGCAACAGCGACGACCGCAAGCGCGGCAAGTACAATACCAGTTGGTACTTCGGGCAGTAAAGAGCGTCCGCGCCTTTGGCTTGATTCCACACAGTTGCGCTCTGATTCGCTCATTGTGCTATTGGAAGAAAAACGTCTGGAACGCATTGATGCGTTTGGAAATGCTTTTGCAGCCAGCAAAAATGATACTGCACACCAAGACCGCATTGACCAGCTTTCAGGAGAAAATATCATTATCACCATACGGCGTGACACGATGCGTTCGGTAGTAGCTGAAGGAAAAGCATTTAATTTGTATTTTGGCTCATCCGACAACGACGACGGCACAAAGCAGCCCGACGGCGCTGTGCGTAATGCTGCCGATACGATTAAAATACTTTTTGCCAAGGGCGAAATTGATACTATCGTCTGGCGCGGTAAGGTCGAAGGTGAGTATATTCCTGAACACATTGTTCGTAAACAGCTCCAAACGCTACGTTTGAAGGGATTTGCTTGGATGAACGACAAGCCCATACTTGAGCGTGGTGGTGCGCAAAAAACCAAGCCATCCACTGCTAAATTGCCTGCTGCCAAACAATCAAGTTCCAATCAGCTACCAACAAAAAAGCAATCCGCCAAACCCGAAGCCTCAAAAATTCCATCAACGACACCAAGCCCCAGCACTCGATGAAACACCGTTCCTCATGCCTCGTACACTCCCCGACCCCGCCGTTATATCGCGGTGCGGCGGGAATTTTCTCTGTTCCACCGTACTTGAAGAGGACACTATGATTGACACGCATTGTCATCTCGACCACAAGCAATTTGATGAAGACCGCTCCGAAGCAGCCGCACGAGCTTTTGCTGCCGGAATGACGCATTTGGTGATTCCTGCCATTGAGCCTTCACGGTTTGAGGGGGTCTTGGCGCTTGCCGAGTCGGATGAGCGTATATTCTGCGGTATGGGCATACATCCGCACGATGCTCTCAAAGCAAGTGATGAAGCCCTTGCCCAGGTGGAAGAACTGAGCTATGGCGCAAAAGTCCGCGCTATCGGCGAAATCGGCTTGGATTATCACTACGATTTTGCGCCGCGCGAAGTGCAGCACGAGGCGTTTCGCAAGCAGTTGCAGATTGCCAAGCGGCGAAATTTGCCGGTGATTGTGCATAACCGCGAGTCCGACGATGACCTGATGAACATATTAGACGACGAGCAAGACGGCTCATTGCGCGGCGTGCTGCATTGTTTCTCTGGTACGCCGGAGCAGGTGGAACGCGCTGTTCGACTAGGCTTTCACGTTTCCTTCACGGGAAATATTACCTTCAAAAAATCCACACTTTCCGAAACCGTAGCTACTGTGCCGATGGACAAATTGATGATTGAAACCGATGCGCCCTATATGTCGCCTGTGCCGCATCGCGGCAAGCGCAATGAACCCGCTTTTGTGCGGCTTGTCGCCGAAAAAGTCGCCGAAATTCGTTCTATGAGTCTGGAGGACGTTCTTTCGAGCACAACTGATAACGCCAAGCGCTTTTTTACGTTAAGTATTCTGGCTCTAGCGCTCATTGCTGCGCCTTTGGCAACATTTGCCCAAAGCACCGCCAATGAAGACGATGATGAAAAATATGTCGAACCACCGAATCCGTTCCCGAAGTTTATCGGTATCGGTGGCTTGTTCGGATTAAATACATTGACGGACTTTAACAGTGGCGGTAACACTGCTGACGATGGCTCTGCTATTGGTCCCGGAGCGAGCCTCTCTTTTTTCTTGAGCGACCACTTTGCAATTAATGCATCCTATTGGCAAGGCACTAATACTACTCCGACGAGAATTGATCCTCGAAGCGGTATGCCGCGCCAACTTCGCCCCAATGACCATCAAGCATTTGACCTCTCGCTCCAATATGTAGTGAATCCATCAAATATTCTCAATTTTCATTTTATGCTTGGTGCTTCATATTTGACGAACAATTTTAATCGCGATTCCTTGCAAAGCTACTGGGGATTCCATATGAATATCATTGGTATCAGTCTGAACTTAAAAACACCAATCGGTATCTTCTATCCGGGCGTGGAATACCGTGCAAATATTGTTCTGGGGCTAAATGAAAGTAAGCGCTACGGTCCAACGGATTTGCGGACACTGTACGGATTTGTTTTTTCTATTCCTCGTGTTACTTTGCAGTGGTATCCGAATTTTTCGGGAAAATAAGCATCTGGACAGTGATTCTTGGAACACAGACAAGAGTGTCTGTGCCACCGAAACCAGTTCCCATGCCGTAGCACAGACTGAGCGCCGCGCTCATCCTGTCTGTGCAGATAGTTCAAGATAATTTCGTTCAACACCTTA
>JANYDO010000393.1 GCA_025363605.1 Candidatus Kapaibacterium sp. | reverse complement strand
CCTGACCGATAACCGCTCCATCTTTCCGTACTTCGATGGTCGTTCCGCCGCCACCGCCACCTAAACTAGACAGGTCAAAATTGGTAACGCTGGCACTCAGCAAAATGCCGCCCTGATATACGGGAACAGGCAAACTCAGTGTTTTCGTTGTCGAGTTCCATCCACTGTTCAGCGTTGTCGAAAGCCCAATGGGCGTAATGACGACGCTGCCCGTGGTTGGTGTTACCGACAGCACCGCACCGTTACCAGTTGTTACGCTGTTCACAGCACCGCTTCCGCTTGGTAAGAAGCCCCAAAAGCCGTCACCACGAAGATAAGTGAGCGAATTGCCGGAGAATGCTGGCATTGCGCCTGCACTGCTTGTTGTAGCAAGGGCGAGGGAAACCGTTGTCGGTGTAACCGTCAATCCGTTACCGCTTGTGCCTGTAAGACTGCCCCCGCTACCGCTTGTTGCAGAAATCGTGATAGCCGTAGCACCAGCGCCAAGACTGGTTTGCGAAATGCTGACGTTGCTTCCGGCAACAAAACGAAGGATGCCGTTATCGGTGATAAAATCTTGTGAAAGAACATTGCCGAAAGGCGCGTCAGCAACTTGCGTTCTCCATTGCGTGAAGCTGCTTGCGCTTGGCGTTGCCCACTGTCCGTCTGCTCGGAGAAATTGTGCGGTGTTGAACGTCAGTCCCGGCATTGCACCTGGCGCTCCAAACGCTGCGAGAGCAAGGGAGACGCTATTGCTCGTTACCGTGAGTCCGTTTCCAGACGTTCCTGCCAAGCCACCACCAAATGCTGGCAGCGTGAGCGCTACCAGACTGAGGGAAACGTGTCCTTGCGCATCACGAGTTGCTGCCAGCGCGTTCAGCGTAGAACCAACAATGCTTGGTGTAACGCTTTGTGTCGAAAACACAGGATGCGTGTACGTCGGTGCGGTGAGCGAGAAGGTATCACCGGAAATTGTACCCGTGATGTTCCCACCCGACGAGGTAAACGCGATTTCTTCCCAATTCCCGCCGTTTGCTGTTGCTTTGAGCCAGCGTTTTTCAGGTGTTGGTACTTGAGAGTTTGTGCCGGAAACGCGAAGACGTGCAATCGAAAAACTGGCAGGTGGTGTCGTGGAATACGTCATCGTGATTTCACCGTACACCAGCGCAAAGCCGTTGGAAACACCCGTAAACCGAATGAAACTGTATGCTGTGATGCTCGAAATGGGAAACGTTTTGGTTTCATTCTGCGCCCACGTTAGTCCCGAAGCGGTTGCCAATGTTGTCCACGAAGTGCCGTTTGTCGAGCCTTCGATGGTCAGGCTTGCTGGCGAGTGTTGAATGGGAACGCTTGGAAATTGCATCGCCACCGACTGAAACACTCGTGCAGTCGGGTACTGTAACTGCACCCAGCCAGTGTTTGCGTTATTGAGCCACCAGTTACCGCCATTGAGTTGTCCATTAAATGCCAGATATGCAGAGCCGTTGTCGGAGGCTGTTGCAATGTAGTTTTGTCCCGAAATGACGGTCGTGTTGGCATTCATCACAGCGCCTGCACGAGGGAAATTCTCTGACGGTCCCGTTCCACCTGTGGTATAAGTAGCGCTCACGTTCAGGCGGTAATCGGTGTAAAACGCTGCATTCACAAATGGGAACGTGCGGTTTTCGCCGCTTGACCATGCCGGAGCGTTGGCAATAATACTGAGTGTTTGCCATGACGCGCCGTTGTATGCTTGGAACTGCCAAGACTTTGGCGCGTTCTGCCAGTTACTGAGGTCATTCGGGACAGCAATTTCGTACTGGTCAATCGCCACCGCATTGGAGAACGTGAGTTGTATTCCGCCTGTTGTGCCGTTGAACATAGCGCTCTCGGCGCTGGTCAAACCCAGCGTCAGCGCCTTGTGTGCTGGTTGCAATTCCGAGCCAAGCGGAGCGACAGTGTACGTGTCCTGTCCAAATGTTCCCGTGTAACCAGTCATTTCTCTGCCGGTGCGAGGGAAGGGAATAGTTTGATTGGTAAAGAAC
>JANYDO010000313.1 GCA_025363605.1 Candidatus Kapaibacterium sp. | reverse complement strand
CTTGCTTCAGTGCCAACAAAGTACATTCCCATCAGTGGCATCGAAAATACTGTTGGGGTGAAATTCTTATCGGGCGATGACGCGACGGTCAGGGCAAAATACGACACACCAACGCGAAGACCGATGTTGTCTTGAATCATTCGCTCATAGTTCAGCGAATAGGATAGGGCATTGCCAAGCAGTTCGGCGTAAATGGTGTTAACGGCAGTGCGCGGCGTGGGAACGTAGGGCATTTCTTTAGCCGCTTCTTTCGGTGCTTCTTTAGGTGCTTCCTGAGCATAGACTGAAGGCGTAAGCGAGAAGACGAGCGCCGCCAATACTGTGGCGACGGAAAAACGGAGGATGTTCATAGAGAGTAAACTTTACGGGAAAATAATGGATTATTGGGCAGCACTATTATTTCTTTGCACTCGCAAAAGGCTTGATGTCGCCATACACATTGATTGGAAGGGTCGTTTGATTCGGATTATCGGTTGTGAATATCAGTTCCGAGTGAAAATATCCTACTGATTTCGTTTTTGGAATAAAACTGACGACAATTTCGATGTCGCCTTGCGGTGCAATACCAAACGGCGTTCTGCGATTGACCGACAAGCCGTCTTTAACGCTTATTTCGGTAATGCTCATCGGCGTATCAGTTGTGTTTTTGAGGTGCAGAGACGATGTGACCCTCTTCCCTACTTGTGTAATCGGCAAAGCGATAAAATTTGCCGATGGCTGTAATGCTCGCCGAATTTCTGCTTTGAGAATAAGCGTTTGAGTAGGCTTCGTGGCATCGTTACTGGTAATAGCAACAGTTTTCACTTGTTGACCGTTTGCCGTTGGGTTCGGATTGAACGTGATGTTCACATTTGTCGTTGCACCCGGTACAAGTCGTGATTGCTCAATGGGAGCAGTCGTGCAGCCACACGACGGCACAACCGATGCAATGACGAGTTCTTTTGTGCCGATATTTTTGAGGGCGATTTTTGCCACAAGCGCCTTGTTTGCTTGTCGCACAATACCCCAGTCTTTAGTATTGCCACCGATGATTTCCATCGCAGGCTGGGCGAGGAGTCTATTTGCTGTTCCCGTAAGAAGGGCAGTAAAGAAAAGGAAAGTTTTCATGGTTCATTTGCTCCAGCAGTTTGATTAAAGAAACTATTGGATTGCAGCCTCTGAGTACCTAGCCCTAGACCTACCCGCAAACGGGCTATCACTGCCGACTGCGCAGAAGAGCCATCTAAAACGGAGAAATACTGCACATAGCCAAGATTGAACATGACAAGCGCTCCCGCATCGAACCAAACATTTCTCTCGGTTACGAATCCAGAGTAAAATGGAATGTTATATGTTATACCGAGCGAAGCGCCAAGCTGCCAGAAAGGATTGATATTGTTTTGATAGGTAGGGTAGCCCGCCAGACCGTACTCTAGTGTTGGGATAATCTGAACACGGTCGAAGCGCTGTACCGTATAACCAAGCGTAAAGTCAACACTGCCCGCATTTTTTGTCAGGATATTGTCATTCGCGGGTTGTTGTACCTGATAAAAACGTTTATTGATGGATATACCGACTATGATATTATTCAACCACCCTGTCCAGCCATACCCCCAGCCGCCAAGTGGGCTAATTTCTGAGGCGGGTATCATGGTACCGATACTTTTTTGCTCAATACCGAAGGGCAGTGCTAGTCCAATAGCAGTAGCATTAAAATACCAGCCTGAATACTGAATGGAGGCGATAAAATTTGTAAGGAAATTTTCTTGCGATGTACTCTGTGCCTTGCCTTGATAAGGGTAAATAATAAGCAGCGCAATAAGGAGGGATTGAGATTTTTTGAACATTACTGACATGGGAAAATGGTAATACTTTTACAAGAAGAAAATTAAGCATCGGAGTATCAAAGACAATTAAAGATGCTCCGATGCTTCAGTGATTCTTAGTTACACTCTTGGCAAATGGAGCACTGTCCATAGCGGACACATTCATCAGCGACAGCGGCACAAGGGAAAAATGCTATACTTGCACATCATGGATTCTCAAATCGGCTGAAACCAATACCAACTGATAGACGGGCATACAATTCAGAAAAGGTTGAATGTGCAAACCCTGCCGCAAAATGGTTAGCGTAGCCTATGCGTAACGAGACTATAGCATCAAGTGTCCCTGAAAATTCACTATTCTTTATTTGAGGATTCAGTGGTTGAGGAACTTTATACTGCAATGCAGTTATTGGTAACGTGTACGTTATATTCATTTCAGCCCCGATGTACCGAGAAGTATATTCAGCTAGGTCTTTATCAAAAACATATCGTGCTACACCAATCGTTGCGGATGGCGTGAATAATAGTTGCTCTTGTTTCCAAATAGTGTATCCCAAACTTGCATCTACTAAATAGCTGGCATCATAAAGTCGGGCGCTGAGATCTTGAATTCAAGTTACAAGTGCGAAAGTTGTAAGTTCATGGAAAAGAATACCTCTGCT
>JANYDO010000297.1 GCA_025363605.1 Candidatus Kapaibacterium sp. | reverse complement strand
CGAGGATTCGCACGATTCAAGATTTTCTGGGACGGCGCGTGGTATTAGAAAATGTTTCGACGTATGTTGAATTTGCAGCTTCTACCATGACCGAATGGGAGTTCATTGCTCGCATGGCTGAAGATGCTGATTGCGGCTTACTTCTGGATGTGAACAATGTGTATGTAAGCGCTTTCAATCACAACTTCGATGCAAAAGAATTTATTGACGCAATTCCTGCTGACCGTATATGCCAATACCACCTCGCAGGACACACCAACAAAGGGACACACATTATTGACACGCACAGCGACCACGTTGTAGATGGCGTGTGGGAACTGTACCGCTACGCATACTCACGCTCCGGCGGACGCGCGACGCTGCTCGAATGGGACGAGGATATTCCGCCGTTTGAAGTGGTTCATGCTGAAGCACTCAAAGCGCGGGAATATCGTAATGTGATAGCACCTGAGCCATATTCTTCTACCACATCCCCCGTTCACTCTTTTGCGGAAGATTATGCCTGATACAATACAAGTCTCAACGGATGAAACCGTTCATTTGGGCGAGTTCCAACGCTGGATGGTTGCTGTCGTTACAAATTTTGGTAACGACGCAGAGGCGTGGAATTCTGAAGCGGCAACAGCCGAACTCACCCCGCAACGTGCCCTGAGTAACATTCTGCCCTCGAAAACACTGAACGAGTACGAGCGCATCGGGATTTATCGCCGAATGTACTTTCTCCGAATGCGCGATGCACTTGAAATTGATTTTCCTTCGGTGCTACATTTTTGGGGAAAAGCACAATTTGAAGATGTTGTGGAGCAATATTTCACTCAATATCCTTCCGCGTCATACACACTGAACGATACAGGCATGAAATTCCCTGCATTTGTCCGTGCATCATCGCTGCCGGAAAAAGAATTTGTTGCGGAACTTGCTGAATTGGAACTAGCAATAAGCGCAGTGATGGAAGCCGAGGAAACCCCTTCCCTTTCCGCTGAACAAATTGCCGCCGTTCCTGCTGATGCGTGGAATGATGTCCGCTTTACGCCCGTAGCAGCGCTAGGCGTTCACCAATTTACCTATCCTGTGCATGAGTATTTGTGCGCTTTTGAAGACGAACTACCAGCGTTTCCCGCAATTGAATCGCGCCCAAATTATGTTTATATCCACCGCTCGAACTTCCGCACCACTCATTATGCGCTCGGTGCTGAAGAATATCAACTGCTTGAGCTATTGATACGGGGAACTCCGCTCGGAGAAGCGTTTGAAACGATTCAGCAGCAAATGGTCGGTGAAGAGAGTACGCTGGAAGAGCTACAAACTGCTATTACCTCTCGCTTTCAAGAATGGATGACCAAGGGCGTATTTGCGACCGTTGAGGTCTAATCTTTTTCTTTCCCAAAACATTTTCCTCCTTTTCGGATGCTTCAAGTCTGCATCTGGAAGGAATCTTTTTGCCCGTACTGAATTTTTGACACTTGAATTCAAGGCAGAATAACCCTTACGATATTCACGATGACGATGACTACAATTCCATAGATTTTTTCACACTTGTTCTATCCAATTATGTTTTTCACCTCCCCGCTTTTCCGCACGTTAGACAGCCTCTACTCGCGCCTTGTGAATCTGCTCAATCACGGTCAAAGCGTACTTTTGCTTGCAATGCGCTTGTACTGGGGCTGGCAGTTTTTCCAAACCGGCAAAGGCAAGTTGATAAATTTTGACCGAACGGTAGCATTTTTCACCAGCCTGAATATCCCGCTTCCTGCCGTCAATGCTGCACTTGCCGGAACAACGGAATGTTTGGGCGGCTTGCTCCTCATCATAGGCTTGGGTTCGCGCTTAATCAGTCTCCAGCTTGCTGTGGTCATGGTGGTAGCTTATCTCACAGCCGATGCCGAAGCTCTTGGCAATATCTTCACCAAACCCGATGATTTCACCGCCGCTTCGCCGTTTCTCTTTTTGCTAACAGCGCTCATTGTTGCTTTTTTCGGTGCTGGCAAATGGTCTGCGGACGAAATCTTGGGCAGATTTGTGGCAAAGCGCAAAGCACAATAAAGCGTATCACCAATATTGCAAAATTATCTCAAGAGAATTGCCTCCTCAACAAACAGCAAGCGCTGAACAAATGTTCAGCGCTTAGCTTAAAAGTACAAGAGTGGGAAGATTTTTATTCACTTCTCAGTGCATTGACTGGATTCGACCTCGCCGCACGAATCGCCTGGAAAGCGACCGTCAGAAAAGCAATACACACAGCCACAGCACCCGATACAACAAACATCCCTGCGCCAAGCAACGACCGAAGCTCAATTTTGTACGCAAAACTTTGGAGCCAGTTGGTCATTAAGTACCATGCTATTGGAACAGCAATCACGATAGCGACGGCAACAAGTTTCAAGAAATCTTTCGTCAAAAGACCGATAATACTTGCTATTGAAGCTCCCAAAACTTTCCGAATACCGATTTCTTTGGTGCGCTGTGTGATGATGATTGCTGCCAGAGCGAACAAGCCCATACAAGAAAGTAAAATTGCAACACTTGAAGCCGACATAATAAGCGTCTTCTGCCGGATTTGCTGACGATATTGACGTTCAATATTTTCATCTAAAAATGAGCCTTGCCATGGAACATCCGGCGAAACCTGTTGCCAAGCAACTTTGAGTTTATTCAAGGCTTCGGACGTGTTTCCGGCACGAGTGCGAGCGAAGATATAGCGCACTGCTCCGATATTCGGCAAAGGTAAAGCAAACATCATTGCGGGACGAATTTCTTTGCGGAGAGATTCAAAATGAAAATCACGAACCACACCAACGATGGTAAGCATTTTCGTCGTGTCCGGCGCTTGAATAAGTGGAAAATTTATGAGAGCAGATGGTGCAAATTCACCCGTTCCCATGGAAAGTTTTTTCCGTTCATCTATTGGAAGAAAATTCCAGACTTGACGCGCCATTGCTTCATTGATGACAATCGAATGGCTGGTATCGCTCGTGATAAAACGCTCCGACAAACTACGCCCAGCCACTATGGGAATACCAAACGTTTCGGGATACTCAAAATCTACCGCTAACAGTGCCATTTTGAGTGCACTTCCACGAAAGATTGTACTGGAATTACTTGAATAATCCGAACCGTCTGCGCCGCGACCAATGGGTTTGCCGGATGCAGTAAGTGAGAGAATGTCTGTGTTTCCCCTGAGTGCTGTTCTGAATTTTGAGAGTATTTTCCGCCCTTGAGCATCATTTCCAATGGGAATCATCACAATATTTTCACGGTCAAAACCTAAGTCTTTATTTAGTAAATACTGCGTTTGACTTGAAAAAACAAGTGTTGAGGCGATAAGACCAACAGCAATCGTGAACTGAACCACGACAAGCGTACTGCGAAGGCGCGTTGGTGTTACACCCTTTGAGCGGTCTTTTAGTGCTGAAGCTGCTTGAACTCGTGCAACAAAAAATGCCGGGTATGATCCGGCAAGAATACCAATCACGACAAAAACGAACAACAAAAACACCATAAATGGCAGATTTGATGAGCCTTCAGAAGTAATAAAGAGAGAGAGTTTATGTCCTGTCGCTGTATTGAAAATTGGCAAAAGCACTTCGGCTACAACAATACTGACAATGGCAGCCAGCACGACCACAAGCAGCGATTCCCCCAAAAATTGTCCGGCAATTTGTCTGTAGCCCGCACCCAATGCCTTACGCACGCCCACTTCGCGGGAGCGCATGAGGGATTGCGCCACGGATAAATTCACAAAATTGATACACGCAATAAGCAGAATAAATGCGCCAACTCCGACCAGCACATAGACAAATTTTCCTTCGGAAGATGTCGGTTCCAGCATGGTATTGAAATGCACATCGGCAAGAGGCTGAAGGCGGTGTTCAATGTATTTGCCATGCTCATTTGGCTTGACGTGTTCCTGCTTTCTATTCGATATTTCTTCTGCAAAATGCTTTTCCGTAAATGTTTGAAGCGCCGAAGTGAGTGTTGCCGATTCTACACCCTGACGTAACTGCACATAGACATCATGTGACCACGAATCCCAGCTATTTTGCGCCTCGCCGTACCACGCGGCATTTTCAAAACGTATCACCAAACCAAGTTCGAGCGAGGAGTTTTCCGGTACGGTAGCAATAACTCCCGCAACAAGAAAATCCTTGAATGAATTTTCCATTTGCACTTGCACAGTTTTTCCAATAGCATCCGTGCCAACACCAAAAATTTTATCAGCAATTTCTTTGGTCAAGACAACGCTTGCTTTATCCCGCAATGCAGCATCCGCACTGCCTTGGAGAAAAGAGAAGCTAAAAATGCGAAAGAAATCTTCATCCACAAAGACCGGATTTTCACGGAAAACTGTTCCATTATATTTAACCGTAACTCGTCCGCTACTAGCAAATCGCGTTGCTCGTTCTATTTGTGGGATTTCCGCCTTCAGCGCCGGTGCGAGCGGTATCGGTTGAGCGATAGTGCGCTCTTCGCCGGAGGCATTCTGAGAAAAAGTCGCAATGCGATAAATATTTGCCGCGTTCTTGTGAAACCCGTCATAGCTGAGTTGGTCGCGCACAGCAAGCATGAGCAAGAGGCAGCACGCCATACCAAGCGCAAGTCCAAAGATATTCACAAACGCCATTCCCTTGCGGTGCTTGAGATTGCGTAGGGCAATGATAAAGTAATTGTACAACATAGTCGAAAGAGATAAGTAGCGAAAGATGCTTCAGGAATAAATCCTTTAATTTAAATCCTAGAGTTTAAGACCTAAAGATACGTGCCAAAACTAGGCAGCAAGGTTTGAAGAGCCGTTCACAATACTTCAAGCATGACACCAAACAAAAACTGTTCGTAAATGAACACCGAATGTTCATCTACGAACAGTTTTTTTACTTGGGGTTTCTTTACCTCACAGATTGCCAATTTTCCAGTTCAACGCTCGTTCCTTCAAGTCTGCCAGCATTGCTTCCTTGAGTGCGGCATAGAGTTTTACTTCGTCACGCTCGCTAAGTTCCTCTCCTGTCCTGCGCCGTTTTTCCATAAGAGCTTCGGTGAGCGATGCAAGGTTTTTGAAATACCGCGCCTTATACTCAAGGTTGACATCGGTAAGACTTTTAGAGTTAATTTTTCCGATAAGCGTGTCCACATCGGGCTTCAAAATAATAAACGCCTCGTCAACGTACTGTTGCATTGCTTCATCGGTCAGCATTGCTGCGCTTTTATCGCCGGAGTTTTCCATGAGAAGCAGCGTCTTGTGTTTTTCGATGGTGGAATCATAGTGCTCATCCAGCATCTGAACAATACCCGGCGGTTTGATTCTCAATTCTTTGCCAAACTTATCGCTAAAATAAACGACGATGCCGCCTAAGGCTATGGCAGCGATAATAAATTCAACGACTATCATAAATGTATGGCTTATTCGTAATGTTGGTTAGATGCTTATAGCCGATACTTATAGCATCGGCGCTACTAATTTGCGTATTTGCTTGCTTTTTCGCAAACAATCCGTTCATTATTATCAGACCGTGTCAACCTTTTTTGATTCCCCTTCGTCCAACTCCCCAGACATGAGGTCGCTCCTCGAATGCGCTAGGCGAACCCAACTATGGTGAGCCAAACAAAGCGCTGTCTTCCTTGGCTCAACGTTGTGCTTTTTCTTGCACTCTTTATTTTTGTACTCCCTATGAATACGTTTCGTACTCTTGTGTTGCTGTTTCTTAGTAACGCAGTCATTGTCTTTGCCCAAACAGCGAAAACTCCTTTTCAGGAAAGCAGCGCTCAAAAGCCCGTAGAATCACATCTTCTCGGCAAAATTTCTCTCGGCGCACTGAGTCAAGCGCCCTATTCAGAATGGTTTGAGAAAAACTACAATAGTTATTCGCCAACGACATCAGTTATAGCTAGGCTTACAGTGCCAAACATTCAAAAAGAATTTTCCGGCACAAAAGTCCAAATTTTTCTCGGAACGTGGTGTGGCGATAGTAAGCGTGAGGTTCCGCGCTTGATAAAAGTTCTTAATAAAGCAGGTATGCCGGAAACAGCTCTCGAACTCATTTGCGTCAACAATGCAGATTCTCTCTACAAACAAAGTCCTACACACGAAGAGCGCGGGCGAGAGATTTATCGCGTCCCGACGGTCATTTTTTCTCAGAACGGTAAAGAAGTTGGTCGCATCGTTGAGTTTCCTGTGGAATCGTTGGAACGAGACGTATTCGCAGTACTGAGCCATGCAAACTATGCACCCAATTACCGCAGTTTCCCTATTCTCCAAGCATGGCTTCAAAGCGGATTACTTGCAGATTCTAACGTCAGCGTATCAGGATTGTCAGCGAAATTACGCTACGCAGTCAGCACAGAAAGCGAGTTAAACAGTGCTGCGTATGTGCTTCTCGCGCGAGGACAGGTGCAAGAGGCAATTACCATTTTTCGTATCAATGCTCAACTTTATCCGCAGTCATCAAACTGCTTCGATTCTCTTGCCGAAGGCTATGAGAAAATTGGCAATACCGCGCTTGCAGCAAAATACTACGAGCGTGCTTTAGAACTTGATTCCAAGAATGCTCACGCTTTAGGACGGCTCATCAAGGTAAAATCTACGCTTTGAGGGTCTTTCTTGCTGTACAAAGTAGTACAAAGAGAGATAAAAAATGTCCGCAAATGAGCATTGTGCGTTCATTTGCGGACATTTTGAGAATTGCCTTGTCCAGAAGTTTTTCAGGGATCATTCGCTTCGGAGTGCATTGACTGGATTTGATTGCGCTGCCCGTAATGCTTGAACTGCTACAGTCAAAAAAGCTATCACCACCGCGCCCGCGCCCGACGACGCAAAGACCCACCACGGCAAATCCACACGATAGGCAAAGTCCTGAAGCCAGAGACCAGCTGCCCAGTACGCTATGGGAACAGCGATGACAATGGCAATAAGGACAAGTTTCAAAAAGTCTTTGGAGAGAAGCCCGATAATACTTGCTACCGATGCCCCTAAGACCTTACGGATACCGATTTCTTTCGTCCGCGATTCTGCCATAAATGCTGCCAAACCAAACAGCCCCAGACACGCAATAAAAATAGCAATCACCGTGAACACGCCTAACACCTTGCCCAAACGCTGCTCGGAACGATACTGGCGGTCAAAATCTTCGTCCAGAAAGGAATACTCAGGTGATGCATCGCCGGTGAAGCGCTTCCACTGCTGTTCAATAGCCTTGACTGCTGCTTGTGCCTGCCCTGCCCGAATACGAATCACAACACACGACGACCGAATGTTGTAGGTTTTGGATGCTTGGTGGAATATTGCAAAGGGAGTAATTTGGGTGTGTACTGATGCGGCGTTAAAATCTTTCACAATACCAATCACTTTGAATTTGGCATTATTTCCGCCCGGATAGGTGATAAATTGCCCAATGGGGTCAGCCCACCCGATTTTTTTTGCTGCATCTTCATTCAGCAGCACCCCAGATTCACACTCTGCCGGATATTCTTTCGAGAAATTACGCCCTTTTACCATCTGCAAACCAAGTGTCGGGATGAAATCTTCATCTGCCATATACGACGAAAGGGTTAAATCTTTGAGTGGTGCGGCTTCCGGTTTATAGAAATCATCAAACGAACCACTTCCGGGCACCATAGTAGAAAAACTTACCTTTGTAATGGATGATTGACCGAGCAAACTCTGACGGAAACTCTCTTTTTGTGCGGCTAACTGGTTGGCATTGTCTATCACGATGACGTTTTCTTTATCGAATCCCACATTCATGGTGCGAATGAACTCCAACTGCGAATACACACCAATCGTGCAAACAATAAGGCACACAGAAACCGCAAACTGAAACACCACCAACGTATTGCGAAGCCCACTACTTCGTACACCAAGTCTAAGTCTGCCCGCCAGCACATCCACGGGCTTGACAGACGATAGATACAGCGCAGGATACGAACCGGCGGCAATGCCTACAATGAACGTGAGCGCAATCGTGCTGATACCAAGCAATGGATTAGCTATGAAGTCCAACGAGAGTGTTTTGCCTGAAAGCGTATTAAATGGATGCAGCGCAAACTCCGTTAAGCACAAAGCACAGAACATTGCCAATACGCCCATCAGCATTGATTCGGACAAGAACTGCATGATGAGTTGCTTTCTGGCAATGCCAAGCGACTTCCGAATTCCCACTTCTTTCGCACGCCGTGCAGCACGGGCTGTGGCAAGGTTCATAAAATTGATGCAGGCAAGTAAAATTATCAGTGCGGCGGCGGCAGAGAAAATATACACATACACAATGCTTCCCGTCACACCCAAGGGATTTCCCACTCGGTCGGAATATAAGCGGATAGCCGTTATTGGTTGCAAAAAGAAATCCCAATGCCCGCCCTGCTTCTTGAGTTCTGCGAATGACTGTCCAATTTGGTCAAACGCTGCGGGCGCATACTTTTCCACCATTTGAGGAAATTTCGCTTCCAGTGCTGTCGGCGATGCGCCTTCACGCAATTGAACATAGGTAACAAGCTGGCACCACACCCAACTCCAATCAAAAATCTTTACGACGCGAAAGGACGAAATGGAGGTGAGAATACCAAAGGAAAAATGCGCATTAGACGGTGGATCTTCGACCACGCCGACAATTTTGAATTCGCGGTTTTCATTAAAAAGCGTCATGGTCTTTCCGACGGCAGATTCTTTGCCGAAATACTTCTCTGCTATGCTTTGGGTAATCACTGCTGTTCCCGGCTCTTTAAGTAAACCATTTGGGGAACCGGCAAGAAGTTTGAAGGTAAAAATCTGGAGAAAATGTTCATCCGAAGCCAATACATTTGGTTCGACGAATACTTTATCTTTGTAACGCACGGTAGAAGTTCTGAGAGGAAATATCTGTGTCGCCCGCTCTACTTCGGGGAAATCTTGTCGCAGCCTCTCTGCTATGGGTGGCGGTGTCTGCCCGGATACTTCATCACGTTCCCCCATTTTTGCAGAGATATTCACGCGATAAATGCGGTCTGCATTTGTGTGAAAGCGATCGAACGAGAGTTCATGCTGCACATAGAGTATCATCAGCAAGCAGCACGCCATACCGACTGCCAGCCCAACAATGTTGATGAAAGAATAGGCTTTTTGACGCAAAAGATTGCGCAGAGCGATTTTGAGATAATTTGTGAGCATGGTTGTACAGAAATAGTAACAGCAACAAATGGTAACAACAAAGTGTTTCGGAGATTGAAACCAAGATATATGCCAAATCCTCGAAGATAGATTCGGTAAGGCTTGCAGCCTCCCAAGCATTCCGATAAAATAAAAAAGCTGTTCACAAATGAACACTGATTGTTCACCTGCGAACAGCTTGACCTTTGCGAACAGCTAAGCATTTTTGTAAAATGAGCTAAATATGGTAGATTAGCCATACACTCTTCCAAATTTTAGAAAATGCTATGATTACACGAGAAGAAGCGTTACAAATGGGAACAAACGCCCCAAAACCTCATCAACGTATTATCAGTCGCCTCTTAGCGCATCTGAGCTATCAATATTACATTGCGGGTTCCTTGCAACTGGAGCCATTACCAGAAACAATGCTCGACGAAGGGCAAACAAGCCCAACCTCGGATATTATTCTTTACGATAATGTGCTTGAGCAAACGCCCGTCATCATCGAAATCACTCATTCCAACGGTGTTGCGGGAGATTTACGCAAAGTGAAGAACCTCATTGATGAAGGTGATTACAGTATTATCGAAGGCTTTGTGTACAATTACAAACGCAACGAATGGTACAAGTACAAGCGTGGCGTAGGTGACATTCTTGACAAGCCTTCATTCTGCGAAGCAATCAACCTCGACCTTGCAACGCTTCTGTAAACGTCTTTGTTACTCGCTTCTGAGCGAATGTACAGGATTCTGCCGCGCAGCCCGCCATGACTGCCCTGCTATTGTCAGGAACGCAATAGCTGTCCTTGCCTAAAATAGGTTGACCACGATGAGAGAATTATCTACCCCATTCGATGGGCAACTGCTGAGTTGGCAGTTCGACTTTTGGCGAACCGGCATAGATGGTGAATTGTGGTCGTTGCTGTTCGGATAATGCCGCCAAATGCGCTTCATATGCACTGGGCGTCATCCCAATAGACGAATGAACACGCTCGGTGTTATAGGCAATGTCACAGCAATTCTCGGTCAACGATGTAAGTTATTCACGTTGAATGGAATAGGATTGAGCAATGATGCAAAAGGCATCCTTCATAGAGGATAACCGGCGGAGTTTGAACACTGCCCGAAGCGCTTCCCAAAACTTCATCTTGGATGCAAGCCCGGTAGTTACCTTTTTGAATAGGGTGTCGGCAGCCGCTTGGATTTGGTCCACCAAGAATGCCAAGAGCATCGTTGCCGCCAGAAGCGAGGACAGGTGTTTGTTGCCATGTCCGTAGTTATGCTCAAAATGATAGCCTTGATTTTTGAGGGTGTTGAAGGTTTCGTTTTCAATCTTCCACCGTGCACGTCCGGCTTTCATCAGGGCATAACCATTGGTGCGGTGAAGGTGTATATTCGTTATCCACGTGAAGGTCGTGGTTTTGCCCTTCTTGGTCGTTGCGGTGCAATGCAGCACATTGACCCGAATATCACTCGCTGATTCCGATAACGCAAGGTCGTTGGCGTACTCAAACCGGTAGCGTGTACCGTCAGGGTCGGTGTGTTGATGCGCTTGGACGCGCTGCGGACGGTTCTTTTTCAGCACGGCAAACCTCTCAAAAAGCCCTTTATGACTCAGGGGTTTGATTGCCAACAGATACTGCCAATTAGGGCTGCTTTCAAGAATCTGCCGGATATGCGGCGCATTGGCATACAACGCATCTTCGACAAAAAGCAGTTTCTCCTCGGCATAGTGCTGGCGCAAATGCTCCAATAAGCGTTTGTGCGAGCGCGTATCGGTGATGACGGCAAATTGTTGGCTCAGTTCCGTCATCAGCGTCTCAAAACTCAGAGAAGAGAGATTGGGTGTTTTCATAGACTTCAAAATTACCATTCTGCACGATAGGAACAACAAAAATGAGGTCTGTTTTATGCGGCTGCGGACGGTCGAAAACCTCTGGTTGCATTTATATCAATGACTTACGCTGACCGAAAATTGCTGCTATGCGCTGGGAAGAAGAAACCTATTTCGACCGTCTGAAAAACGTGATGGGGTTGGAGTTATTTTCC
>JANYDO010000364.1 GCA_025363605.1 Candidatus Kapaibacterium sp. | reverse complement strand
CCGATGATTCACGAGTTTGGCTGGAGCGCGGACGACTGGGACAAACTCTCGGCGGGAACCGTCGCAGGACATATCAACGAGTGCGGCGCACAGGCGACGGGCGGAAACTTCCTCGGCGATTGGCGGAGCTTGCCGGATATGGCAAACGTAGGCTTCCCGATTATTGAAGCATTTCCGAACGGTGAGTTTATTGTTACCAAGCATGACGGCACGGGCGGGCGCGTCAGCCGCGAGACCGTCAGCGAGCAGCTCCTCTACGAAATTGGCGACCCTGCGGAATACATCACACCCGACGTGGTGGCGGATTTCACGAGTATTCGTCTGGAAGATGTGGGCAAAGACCGTGTGCGAGTTTTCGGGATTACGGGCAAGCCCAGTACGCCATTCCTGAAGGTATCGGCGAGCTATGCCGATGGCTACTTGGCGTTTAGCTCGCTCACGTACTCAGCACCGGACGCGCTTGAAAAAGCACAGATGGGCGATAAAATTTTGCGCACGCGGCTGCTGGACAATTTGAAACTACACTTCGATGAGATTCGCACAGAGTTTATCGGCATGAATGCTTGTCATGGCGGGATTGCCAAAGTGATTGAGCCAAATGAAGTGATGATGCGGATAGGAGTGCGCTCACGCGACTTCAAAGCAGTGGAGCGCTTCGGCAAGGAAATTGCACCGCTCATCCTGACGGGACCACCATCGGTAACAGGATTTGCAGGTGGTCGCCCGAAACCGAGCGATGTGGTGGCATACTTCCCAGCGCTGATTAAAAAGGAAGTGATTCAGCCGGAAGTGATTGTCGAAGAGGTCTAACGGCACGAAACGATATGACTAAAGCTATGGCAAAAAGTGCTGCCGTTATTTCCACGGTAGCACTTTTCCGTCAAGGTTTGGCATCGTAATACCGAGAATTTGCGCCAGCGAAGGCGCGATATCCGAGGGCGCAACACGGGCGTCTTTGTAATAGCCGGAGCGTACGCCTACCCCCATGAACATGAGTGGCGAATGGCGGTCGTAGTCGTGCGGTGTGCCGTGCGTAGCGGTAGCGCTTCCAATAATCCAAAATTTTGCGGGATAAAAGATAATTTCGCCTGTGCGCTGCGGGAAGTAATCATTGCGTACAAGTGCAAACTGCCACGGCGAGACGGTCTCCGGGCATCTATTCGCCTCTAATTGAGCCGCAGTAAGCACAACACCAATCCCGTTCATGCGTGTCAGAAAAGCTGCCAAAGAATCAATAATCTGCGTTTTTGTCGGAGCAGAGCTTGTGCCAAAGGGGGTTGTGGAGACAAGTTCGAGAGCTTGCTGATTGAGAAAAATCGAAGGTGGTTCATAGAAATCAACCCATCGGGAAGTAGCTCCTGCCGGAAACGTCTGGTGCATATAGGCTTCGATAGACTCAATCATTTCGAGTGGTCGTATGCGCCCCGCGTCTGCACCTGGGGTTTTATATTTCGTGTATTCCGGTACCGGTGCTACGCCGTGGTCGGAAGTAATGACGAGGGTATAGTTCTTGCGCCCGACGGCACTATCTAAAAAGTCAATCCAGTTACCGACCATTTTATCCACCTGAACGTACATTTCCTGCACTTCGCGGCTGTCCGGTCCGAAAGCGTGGCCGGCATAGTCCGTCGCAGAAATGCTCATACAGAAAATATCCGGCACATTGTCTTGAGCAATTTTTTCTTCCCGAAAGACGGTTTTAGCAAATTTGAAAAAATGCTCGACCGATTGTGGGGTGACAAGAAAATTACTGTTGTAGGAGTCAATGCTTGCGGTGGTATTCATATTGTTCACCGTATGAGGGAAGACACTGCGTAGCTTGCCAAAATTACCCTCCCAGCGTGCGGTGTCGGGCAGCGCAAAATCCTCGTTGACCTCTGCATTCCAGACTTTACCGGAATATTCTTTTACACTATTTTTCTCGTTCCATTTCTTGAGCCATGTGGGTAGCTCTTTGAAGTAATAGGTGGACGTAGTGTAGCCACCTGCCTCAAACTCAAACCAGTAGGCCGCATCGGCATTATGACCGGACATTAAGATAGCTGCGCGGTCTTTTTGGGAAATACCGACCACACGGCTTTTGGGAGAAATTGCTTTCAGATAATCACCAAGCGTAGAGACTTGCAGGTTAATGGGGGAACACCATTCTTCGGGCTTCGACATACCAAAAGTTTTATTCACCGTGTCTTGTACGCAGTAGAGTTGCCGACCGGCAGCACGGTCATAGAAATCATTCGATACAATGCCTGATTTCCATGGATACACACCCGTCAGATGGACAGAGTGTCCAGGTGCGGTGATGTTCGATGCGTGATTAAAGTAACATTGAGGGAAATAAGCACCTTGCCGAATAATACGATTAAAGCCCTGCTGTGTCCAGAGATTACCCCATCTATTCGGATAATCGCCGCGCATCTGGTCGAACGACATGACCACAATGAGCTTTGGCGCATCGGGACGAATACTGGAAGTTGTAACGGAAATAACAGGAGACTTTTTCGTAAAAACAATTTCTTTGGGTGCATCTTTGGATATTTCTTTAGGCGCTGTTTTAGCTGATTCTGCCGTTGATTTTTTTTGAGAACTTTTGGTACTTTTAGAGCTTTGCGCCGAAAGAGATAAGGGCAAGACAAATAGTACCAGTACGGTACATATAGGAACAACGAACGAACGCATGGGTGTCGGACGCAGCGTAAATCGCATCATAGAACCAAGAAATGAAAGCCTGAAAAAATTGCTTTGAAAGCAGGTTTAGCCGCGCAAGATACAAAAAACATAGCGATAACAAATAGTCTAATCTCAGGAGTACAGATAACGCAAGAGACGACGCTTGGCGACAGGCAAAATAGTCTCTTGGAATGGGAACTCCAAGTCGGTTTCAAAGGAGTACGTCGCCGGATTCGGTAGGTCGGGAAATTCTTGTACTAAATCAAGTTTGATGTTTTGTGTGGGCTTCATAATAGAACTTTGCCGAAGAGACTTCACGACGGATGTTTTGAGACTGCGATAGCGCTCGCCCGCACCAGTGAAAATAGACACTTCGTACTTAATAAGATGAAGTACTGACGAAGTATTGTCAGGAATAAACAGATACCCCTCTTCCAAATAGGAAGGAAGAATACCAACGACTTCAAGTGCGAGGTTCTCGTCCACAAATTCAAACATTGTTTTTCCCTCTTCAATTGCATCTTGCAAGTGCGGTAATGCCCAGAATATCAGGTCGCGTATCTGCTCGAAATCATTATCGCTAATAGGTGTTTCTTCGTAGATGATGGTACGTTCTTTGAGATTCAAATCCTTGATGCTTCGGTGCGCTTTTTGCCGCAAATCGTCTGCGCTTTGAGTGATGGATTGTAGCGTGTTGAATAACTCAATAAGAGCATTCAAGTCGGGGAAAATTCTATTATGTTGAAAATTGGAGCGTATTGTTTTTAAGCCGCTCAGAATCTCAAACCGAGTGCGTTCTGTGTCATGGACAGCATGAACAAAAGTATTGATAGAAAGTGCGGGTAACATGGCTGTATCTCCTTGGGAAATGGAAATTCAATAAAATCTGCAATGGGTGAATATACAATGGGTGGACATAATGCGTAGCATAGAACATAATGCAAAAGAGGCGTTTATTGTATGAGATACCGACTATTACGGTAAAGTTTACAACAAAATTTGGACAAAATCAAGGGTATTTGCGAATTACATCCTTGGGCATCAGAACATTCGCTTAATACGCATTTTTGCTTGTATCAATACAACATTTTCCCTAGATTGCGGGGCTTCTTATTCCGAAATACATCCGATAGGCACACCTGCTCTCAATAGCTCTGCGTTTTCCGTATTTTCTATTCACTCTTGAATTCACGTTGTATTCTTTTTTTATTTTTTTAGGGAGATTGGTATGAACAGATTTCGACATAGTGTGAGGGCTTCCCAATTGCTTCGTTTTCTCACTGTTGCTGCACTCATTGCATACGTTCTCTCGTCATCGCTACCCGTACTGGCACAAGGCAGTGACCTCTACGGCACAGGTATTCGCATCAACCTGAATGATGACAAAACCCGTTACATTCGCTTCCTGACATGGCATCAAATCTGGTTTCGCTATTTGCAGACCAATCCCAATTCCTATATCCAAGAAGCTGCCGTTCCCACTTCCTTCGATATTGGCATCCGCCGCTCCCGCTTTCTCTTGCATACCCAGATTGATAAAGATTTCTTGGTCTTAATGCACTTAGGGATCAACAACCAAACTGAGTCCACCGGCGGCGTTGGTGCTCCCGGTACGACTGTTGACCCCAATGCCAGTGCCAAAAAACCACAAATCTTCTTCCATGATATTTACGGTGAACTCCGCGTCGCCGGAGGCAACACGCCTACCGATGACGGCTTGTTCTGGGGCTTCGGGATGCACTATTGGAACGGGCTGTCGCGTATGAGCATGAGCAGTACCATCAACTATATGGCAAATGATTCACCGGTTCTCGGCTGGCCCACTATTGATGCGACAGACCAGTTTATACGAATGATTGGCACATATATCAAGGGCAAGGCACTTGGTTTTGATTACACATTTGCTTTCGATATGCCTTTTCGTATCGGTGTCAACAATACCTTTACTAATCTCACCCGCGACACCACTCGGTCGGCAAGTAATTTCTCGCCGAACCAAGTTACAGGCGAACTGAAGGGCTACATAGCGTATGAATTCTGGGACAAAGAAAATCGGACATTACCTTTTATGGTCGGCACATACGTCGGGACAAAAAAAGTCTTGAATCTTGGTGTGGGCTTCCAATTCCAGCCAAACGGAATGTGGACAAACAAGTATAACACTTCCACACGCCGCTACGACACCACGAACACCGATTATCGGGTACTCGCAGCAGACTTCTTCATGGATTTGCCCTTGCAAGCGGGCAAAGATCCCGATGCGCTCACGGTGTATGCAGCATACTACAATTACGCAATGGGACCGAACTACATTCGGAATATCGGCATTATGAATCCCGTGACGAGTGTTCGCCCGACAGCAACCTCACCAAACTCGTTCAATGGCGGCGGTAATGCGTATCCGCTTGTGGGTACGGGGCATGGTGGCTATGCAGAGGTCGGGTATGTCTTTCCGGGACGAGTGAAACTCTTGCCCGACGGTATTTTCAGTAACACGCGCGTTCAGCCATATCTAGCTGCTACCTACGGTAACTTTGAAGCGCTTAATCAGCCGTATATTTTGCCTGAAGCCGGCTTCAATTGGTTTTTGGAAGGACACAACGCCCGCTTGAATTTCCACTATCGTGGTCGTCCGGTGTACGATGCCTTGCGGAATTTCCAAGAGACCAGAACCGAATTTATCATGCAAGCGCAGGTGTCCTTGTAAGTTGAAAGCAGTTTTGGAACACGTTTGAACACTTCTTCAGTTCTCATCGGATTTAGTGAGAAATCTCTGTCATACCGACGCAGGTCGGTAACCATATCGAAAAGGTACAGTACGCGTATTTCCAATGGATGCCGACCCGCGTCGGCATGACAGCACGATTAGGACAGATTCCAACTAAATCCAATGAGAACCACTTTGCCCAGCGTATCAATATCATGGAATTTCATAACAAACCATTTTCTGTATGAACCTTCTTCACGTGCAGAACGTTCTCAAACGTCTTGGTGCAAGCAAGCCTTCCGGCAAGCAGACATCATCCGATGCCGAACGCTCTTTTTCCTTGCGGATTCCCGTCTTCACGATGGAGAAAGGTTCAGAAATGGTCATCGTTGGCGAAAGCGGTTCGGGTAAGACAACATTGCTCAATCTTATTGCCGGTATCATCACACCCGACGAAGGCTCAATCACGCTGAATGGAACGGAGATTTCGATACTTTCTGAAGCAAAACGTGACCGCTTTCGCGCCATCAATATCGGCTGCGTGTATCAAACATTCAATCTGCTACAAGGCTTGACAGCGAAGGAGAACGTTCTTACGGCTACAATGTTTGCAGAAAAGAGTAGTAATGCCGAAGAACGCTGCACCATGCTGCTCTCGCGGCTCGGACTCAAGGAAAAAATGCACCGTCGCCCCCGCGAACTTTCTATTGGAGAGCAGCAGCGCGTCGCGGTAGCGCGGGCGCTGGTGAACACTCCCGCATTGATTCTTGCGGACGAACCCACTGCCAGCGTGGACGCACGAAACGCACGCACGGTCATAGACACGATGCGCGAACTGGCGCACGACGAAGGAACGAGCATACTAGCTATCACGCACGATGCTTCCGTACAGGCAATGTTCCCGGAGAGCATCGCCATTGGTGATATTGTGCACGTATAACCTTCACTAACGGTTGAGTTTACATCATTTTTACTTGTATGAACGATAACAAAGTCGGAATTGAACATAACCCCAAAGACCAGGAGCAAGGCTTCTTTCAGCATTTGGAAGAGTTACGCGGGCGCTTGTTCAAAGCGGTATTGGCAATTTTACTGGGCTGTGTGGCAGCGGGCTATTTCGTGAATGATATTATGAATCTTATTTTGCTCAAGCCCGCAGTCATCGCAAAATTGGAGTTGCAGAATTTGCGCCCCTTTGGGCAACAGTTTCTGTATGTGAAAGTAATTTTAGTAAGCGGTTTAGTTGTTGCCTTTCCGCTTGTCATGTATCAGCTTTGGAAATTCATTGAGCCGGGCTTGTATGCGCATGAACGACGCTGGGCTGGACGCATTACGGCACTCACGACGATATGCTTTATGCTTGGCGTATCGTTCGCTTATTTCGTTATGATTCCCGGAATGCTTCAGTTTACCGTAAGTTTCGGAACGGCGAACATCAAGAACATCATTGACATCGGCGAGTATTTCAGCTTTATGATTATGACCATTTTGGGTGCAGGATTGATTTTTGAACTGCCGATGATTACGTTTGTTCTTTCTTCGATTGGTTTGGTCACAGCAGCAATGATGCGGAAGTACCGCCGCCATGCGATTATTGCTATTTTGTTTATTGCTGCCGTTATCACGCCAAGCCCAGACCCAATTAACCAGCTTATTTTTGCTTTTCCGCTCTACGTTCTGTACGAAATCAGCATTATCATTGCACGAATGACACGGAAGCAAGCGCCAAAAGAAAAAACGGCTTGAGTCCACGTAGGATAACCTCTCAATCTACTATTTTACCTATTGATTTTTCAACCTGGTGATCATTATGAATCGTACTCTCGTTCTCGGCGGAACACTGTTGTTTGCACTTGCTATCGGATGTGCCAAACAATCCGCTGACGAAAATAAACCTGTACCATCCACCGCTCAAGAAGCCACAAAGCCCAAAGCACCTACCTATAAGGCTTTTGGGGATTCTGTCCAGTCCACCACTACGCCTCTTGCTCTTGCCGATGTGATGAAAGTACCCTCGAAGACCAATGTAGTGCGCGTTTCAGCAAAAATATCGGAGGTCTGCCAGAATAAAGGCTGTTGGATGATTCTCACCGACGGTAATGCTTCAATGCGCGTTACGTTCAAGGATTATGGATTTTTTGTACCGAAGGATATTTCCGGTAAAACAATTATTGCCGAAGGGCTTGTTACCGAAGAAATTATTCCTGAAGAAGATGCCCGCCATTATGCTGAGGATGCCGGAAAGAGCAAGTCAGAAGTCAAGAAAATAAAAGGCAACCAAAAGCAGATTACCATGGTCGCACAGTCTGTGTTCCTACCGGTGAATTGAGGTTGTTGTACGAGAGAATTGAATGGTTATTGCGCTTAGTCAGAGAGGAAATGTATAGCGCTCATACTGAGCGGGCTGCATTTTCACTTTCAAATCAGTTTGAATTTCCAGCAGTATGAGTTTCGAGAAACTTTCCGCAAAAGCCTTCGTAGTAGTGTCCATTAGCGAACACTTTTGCAATGTGTATAATTACGATGAAACACTTTTTCCAACGTCTATTCGGCAGTCTCGGCGGTCATAAGTACACCGGCGCTTTCGTGGCAACAGCTCTCTGTGCCGCTCTGATGGCGTTTGTGGATACCGCATTTTTGGCGCAAGAGGGTTCGCTGCTGCACAATATCTCACTTGGCTTCACAGCACTCCTCAAAATTACGATTGCCGCGCTCTTCGGTGGACTCTTTGCCACCACATTCCCCATTCTGCGCGAAACCGACGACCCGCAAATTGTCTCGGTCGCCAAGCCATTTGCTGAATTGAAACAGGGCGGATTGTTCGTTATTGTCTCGACAGTCGCCATGCTCGCAGTGTCGCTGCTTGCCGGCGACCACTTACGCATAAACGACGATGTGCTGACGCGCTTTTGTATTTCCGTTGCAGCGCTCCTTTTTGTCGCAGTGATTGTTCGGCAGTTACAATGGCTTGACGTGCTCATTCAGATTCGGCGTACGACCTTTACTGCTCAGTTCCGCATTATTGCGCTCGTCATTGGCATTTTGCTGGTGGTGATGCAAGTCTTCTCGGTTGTTACCACCATTGATACGACCTTTGGCGTTGTTATCGGGATGGCGATTTTGGGGATGCTTTTGCTCGTTTCCTCTTCGCGTATCTCATGGATTTCTTCCTTTAGCCGCGACCAAAAGTGGAAGGCGTTTGGTATCGCTTCTATTGCTCTGGCTGCCAGTATTACCTTTATGGTTCGTCAAGAAGGCAACCAACAGTTCGTGCAGTTCATGGAAAATCTTCTGCCCGGAGCGCGTAATTTCTCGATATTTTCTTCGCTCATTTCGGCAATTTTCTTTCTGCGCATTGCCTTCTCGCTTGGTCTTGCTCTACCGACGGCGGCAGTGGTGGATAGGAAAATTAACGAAGTGCGCTCACTTGCCTATCTCAGCCGTACTATCTCGCAGGTCTATGATTTGGAAAGGCTTCTAGGCATTGTGACGACAATGATACGCGATGTTTGCGGTGCTACCTCGTCGTGGGTGGAACTGGAAGACGGCGAGAGTAAAACAATGAAAATTGCCTCGCAGCTTAAAATTTCCGAACAAGAATTACAAATCCTCTACAAGGACGGTGTGCTGCGGGCACTTCTGGCGCAGCAGGGCGCAAGCGCAATGCACTTCGAGGCACTTGACGAGGAGCCGGCTTTTATGCCAATCTATCCATATACCCGCGATTTTGCTCAGTCGCTTATTGCCGTACCTCTCACGCTTGATAATCGCCGCATTGGGACGCTTTTTGCGGCACACCGCGACAAGTTTCTCTTTGAGACCGAAGATATTTCCTTGCTTTCTGCTTTTGCGAACAATATCAGTATCGCCATTGAGAACGTCCGGCTCTTTGAGAACTCTCTTGAGCAAGAGCGTTTCAAGCGTGAAATGATGCTTGCCCGCGAGATGCAGTACAAGCTCCTACCGAAGCAACAGCCTGAGTTGACCAAATTCGACATTGCCGCCTATACTTCTCCCGCTCTGGAAGTTGGTGGAGATTATTACGATTATGTGAAGTTGAAAAACGGTATGAACTGTGTGATTATCGGCGATGTTTCGGGCAAAGGTATCTCGGCCGCGTTCTACATGGCAGAACTGAAAGGTGTCGTACTGGCAGTGGCAAGTGAAAGCGAGTCGCCAAAAGATGTTCTCTGCCGCATCAATACTGCTCTCAAAGGCAATATTGAGCGCGGTTCGTATATCGCCATGACTGCCGTGGCAATAGATGAGGAGAAGAGTGAACTTATTATTGCTCGCGCCGGACACACGCCCATTGCACTTTCCCACAATGGCAAAATACGCCTTCTCCAGCCCAAAGGCATCGGAGTAGCACTTGCAGAAGCCTCGAAATTCCGACAATTCATGGAAGAAATTCGCGTACCGATGGGCTACAAAGATGTATGCCTTCTCTTTACCGATGGTGTGAACGAGGCAATGAACGCACAACAAGAAGAATTCGGGATGGAGCCTCTACATGGCGTTCTTATGCAAAAGAATCCTGAAGCCCGCTTTGTTGTTGGCGAAGTCGTGCGTCGTGTCTCTGAATTTTCCGAAGGAATGCCGCAGCACGATGATATGACCGTCATAGCTATTGTTGCCGAAGCCGCTCCCGTACCGAGTTTCGACAATCATTCAGAAAACGTTGTTGTTGTCACAGGTTGATTGATATACACATCTAAAAAAAATGCGCATTCGACAAATGTTTTACCATCGTCAAATGCGCATTTTGTTGTTTTCTAAGGAAGCCGTTCAAACGTAACCCAAACCCGTTATTGATTCATCTCTGGGTAGAGATGTTTCTCAACTATTAGCGTGAGTAGTATTCGACAACGAGCGGCATTTCGCAAATAATTGGTACTTCTTCGCGTGGTGGAACGTAAAGCATTTTCACGCTCAAATTCGACTTCGATACCTCAAGATATGCCGGAGGAGCAGAAGTACGGATAGCTTCTTGGAAGCACACGAGTTTGCGGCTTTTCTCGCGGACAGTGATAACGTCGTTGATTTTGACGCGGTAGGAAGGAATGTTTACGTGCTTGCCGTTGACACGAATGTGTCCGTGCGTAACGTACTGGCGAGAAGCATACACCGACCGGGCGAGACCGGCGCGGAAAACGACCGCATCTAAGCGTGACTCAAGCAACTGCACGAGAATTTCACCGGTATTGCCCAGCGAACGTTGTGCTTGGTCAACGTAGCGGCGTAGCTGACGCTCGTGAACGTTGTATTGAAGACGAAGGCGCTGCTTTTCAAAAAGCTGCTTGCCGTAGTCGGAAACTTTTGCGCGGCGTTTGTTGCCACCGTGTTGTCCCGGCGGATTCGGCTTGCGCTCCATGTACTTGCCGGATTTGGCAGTCAGCGCGATACCGAGCTTGCGCGAAAGGCGGATTTTTGGTCCTGTGTAATTAGACATGATGAAGTAAGAAAAAGAAAAATGGAGATTCGTTGATATTGCGGCGTTCTTTTATGACTGTTTTTGAAGGCAGTCTTGATAGCCTCGCGCGTTTCTCCAAAATCGCAAGCCATTGTGCAAACTACACATCGGGCAAGAGTGAAGCTGAAGAAGCAGCCGCTCAACGCTGAATTAACAAGACCGCTAAAATGGGAAAAAATGAGGACATAACAAGCAGATTTTTTATATCATGCCCAAAATGGCTGGATATTCCCATGACACGGTATTGACTATTTTGGCAGAACGTTTTTTGACAGAAAATTTTTTGGCAGAAAATTCGTAACTTAGCTCCTTGTGCTTGTGTTTACAGTCCATTATCCAAGCAAAGCACATTTTTTTACCATCACTTCTTTGACCGCTATTTTCTGGAGACCACTTGAAATCAACACTCTCTTCCGTCCTTATTGCGCTTCTCTGCATACCTCTGGCGGCAATCGCGCAGAAAGCGCCCGCAGCCTCATCTGAAAAACCGCTCGCACGAGTCTTGCAACAGCCTATCGTCGCTTCCCAACTCGAACCCGACGACAAAACAAAGCAACAAGCAAAACAGGCGCTTAAAGGCAAATATAACGAATGGCTCACGCAAATACGCTACGTCAAGATGGCAGCTCTTATCTGGGAACCGCTTCAGCAGCAATTTCTCAAGGAAAAAAATATCACGGTCGCATCCGGTGAAGTAACAACCTTCTTCGAGTACGCCAAAAAAGCTCGTGAATTACAGAAAACGCAATTCCAGCAGAATCTTCAGCAATTAAACGCCCAAATGCAAGGCGGTCAACTAAACGCCCAGCAAAAGCAACAAGCCGAAGCACTCAAAAAGCAATTCCAAGATGCTCTCACGCAGCTTTCCAAGCCACTTCCAGAACCAAGCCAGCAAGAGAAAGACTTTGCCCAGCGCACGGTACAGGTCTGGAAATTCGACCAATCGCTCTACAAGCAATTTGGCGGTACGGTCGTAATGAAACAGGCAAATCCCTTTGAGCCAATTGGTGCGTACAAGAAATTTCTCGAAGACAAGGAAAAAGGTAAATCCTTCGAGATTCTTGATGCAACATACAAAAAGAATTTCTGGAAAATGTTCGACGTACCCAAAGAAGCCGTTGTTGTCCCTGCAAATAAAGTGGATTACAGCAAGCCGTGGTGGATACTGATGGTCGAGCAAGCACAGCAAATAAAAAAATAAACGTTTCAAAGCCGCAGAGCTATTCCCTCCCAAAGCGCACAGCAGCAGTGCGCTTTGATATTGCTGAATATCGCTCCTGAATTCCTTCCTTCTTTTCTGAATTTTTCTCGCCATGATTCAGCCGATAGACCCTGAATATATGCGTAATGCGCCGCCGGAACAGACTTTTACCGACGCAACCGTTGGGCAAGTACCGGAGCGCGACGACCGCACCACACGCCGCATGAATGCTAAAGTGAAGCTCATCTTTTTAGTGTTTCTACTTGCTTTTGTGCTGGTATTGGCGAAGCTGTTTATGATTCAGGTCATTCGGAGCGACTACTACCAAGACATTGCGCGGCGGCAGTACGAATCCAAAATCGAATTGGCAGCCGAGCGTGGTAAAGTCTATGACCGCAAGCGCCGACTGATTGCCACGACCGTTGAGAAAACCTCGCTTGCCGTTGACCCGAAAATGCTTGATGACACAATACGGGTGTTTCGTGCTATTTCTGCAGTCACGGGCAAGCCGGTGGAAAGCTATTTTGCAAAAATTCGCAATACTTCTTCCCGCTTCGTCTGGTTGGAGAGGGCAATTGATTCTCCTTCAAGCGTTATGAACGCTACTCTGGACACTCTTGAAGCGTCGGGGCTTATCAAAGTCCGCGAACCGCGTCGTAGCTTTGCCTACGGCTCTCTTGCAGCACAAATACTTGGTTTCACTAATTCCGACAGCCAAGGTGCAAGCGGTCTTGAGCTTGGCTGGGATTCAGTGTTGGCGGGCAAGAATGGTTATATGTTCCTTCAGCGCGACGGACGTGGCAAAAAACGTCCCGTTCCCGATGCACCGATGCTTGCGCCGCAGTCCGGATACTCGTTAGTCTTGACATTAGATATGGATATGCAAACCATTGTAGAAAACGAATTAAAGCAGGGCGTAGAAAGTGCCGAAGCCGTCTCCGGCTCGGTGATTGCGCTCAATCCCGCGACAGGGGAAATCCTCGCGATGGCAAGTTATCCGACATTTAATCCTAATAATCTCCTGAGCGCCACGCCTGAACTCACACGAAATGCCTGCTTTACCGATACCTACGAACCCGGTTCTACGTTCAAACTTGTCACCGCAGCCGCACTTTTAGAAGAAGGAAAAATCACACCCAATGAGACCGTGACGGGTGCCGAGACCATCACTGGACGCGACGGCGTGGTGGTTGTTAGAGACGAGCATCCTGTGGGAACAGTGACCTTTGCGCGGGCATTGGAAAAATCAAGCAATGTGGTCTTTGCCACACTGGCGCAGCGAATTCCTAATCCCAAGTTTTACAAGTACACGCGCGATTTCGGTTTTGGCATTTTTACCGGTATTGACGTGCCTGGCGAAGTGCGCGGGACGGTCAAAAAACCGCATGAGTTCGATTATACCACAAAGATATACATGGCGCATGGCTACGAGCTTTCCTCAACCGTGCTTCAACTTGCCAACGCATACGCGACTATCGCCAACGGCGGCGTAATGATGAAACCATTTTTGGTGCAACGCATTATCAATGCTCAAGGCGAGGATGTACAAATCTTTGAACCTCAACGGGTTCGTCGTGTGGTCTCAGAAGCAACAGCAAAAACGCTCACCGAACTCCTCTGCGGCGTAGTGGAGCGGGGAACAGGTATGTCGGGGCGAATACCGGGCTTGGCAATCGCAGGAAAGACCGGAACATCGCAGCAAATCACGGAAGGAAAGTACTCAAAGCGCGATTACAACGGTTCTTTTGTGGGATATTTTCCCGCAAACAAGCCGGAAGTAGTTATTGTCGTGCGTATGGATAAGCCGCGTAAAGGCTACTATGGAGCAGATGTAGCAGCACCAATTTTTCAGCGCATTGCACAAAAATTTGTTTCATCGGGCTTGGTTTCTGTTAATGGTGCGGATATGGTTGCCAATTCCGGCGATACGGCTACAAACCATCCCACGGAAACCAATCTCGTGGAAGTGCCGGATTTGCGCGGTTTGATGTGGGCGGACGCGCTTGATATTGCGCAAAATCTTGGTCTAAAATTGAAACCACTTTCGCCGAACCCCAAAACCGGTTCCATTATTATCAGCAGTCAGAGAATCAAGGCAGGAACTGAAGTGAAATCGGGTACAGAGATACTTGTCGGCACACTTCAACCGGATTTTGTTGCTGAAAAAATCACTGCCTCTACCATTCCCGATGTGCGCGGCATGAGTGTTCGCCGCGCACTAACGCTACTTCACGCAGCCGGTATCAAGACAAAAGTGGTCGGGCAAGGCGGCGTGGTCGTGCGGCAGGAATTCCGCAACGGGAAAGAGCCGCTCTGTATTTTGGATTGTGTTCGGGAATAAGCCAAGCGCTACCCAAGTGAGCGTCAATACCAAGTGAGTGTCAATACTCAGGCTCTGCGGGTTTGTTTTGTACAATGTCCTCAATGCGCTGAATTACTTCGCTCGTCAGTTTGGGAAGGATGTTCAGCGAGGCAATATTTTCCTTGAGTTGTGCCACTTTGGAAGCTCCCAAAATTACCGTGCTGACATCGGGATTTTTCAAGCACCATGCAATCGCAAGTTGTGGCAATGTTGCGCCAAGCTCGTCAGCAAGCGGCTTTAAGAGTTCCGTCTTCTTTATATTTTCTTCGGTGAGCAGATTGTTTTTTAGCCATTCCAAACCTTTTCGTGCCAGACGAGTATCTGCCTGAGCGCCTGACGAATACTTACCCGTCAGCACACCCGAAGCCAAAGGCGACCAAATGGTCGTTCCCAAACCGATAGTGCTGTACAAGCGCTTGTACTCTTGCTCGACACGCTCACGGTGAAAAAGGTGATACTGCGGCTGCTCCATTGTCGGCGGAATGAGATTGTACTGCCGTGCTATGGAATACGCCTCGGTTATTTGCTGGGCGCTCCACTCGGACATTCCCCAATACAAGACTTTTCCTTGCTGAACGAGCGTATTCATCGCCCAAACGGTTTCCTCAATGGGCGTGTGCTTATCGGGACGGTGACAGAAATAGAAATCCAGATATTCTACCTGCAAACGCTTCAATGCCGCATGGCAGGCTTCAATAACGTGCTTACGCGAAAGCCCAAGTTGATTCGGTTTATCGCCGCCCCAATAGACTTTACTGGAGACCAAGTAGGTCGTTCTATCCCAATTAAATTTTGCCAGCAGATTGCCCATGACTGTTTCCGAGCGACCGTGTGCATACGCTTCGGCATTGTCAAAAAAGTTAATTCCTGCTTCGTAGCTGGTACGCATGAGTTCTTCGGCAACATCATCGCCAATTTGACTGCCGAAGGTGAGCCACGAACCGAGCGAGAGAGCGCTTACCTGTACGCCGGACTTACCAAGTCGGCGGTATTCCATTGTGGGCAATGTAGTGCTTGTGTCCATGATATTTCCTTGTGTTGTGGGGGAGATTGAAGAACAATGAAGAACAATGAGGAAGAATAAGACGTTGTAAACGGCTACCTCGCAATATCTGCCAGCGCGTCCAGTAGCAATCTATTTTCGGCAGGCGTACCGACCGTTATCCGTAAGCAGTCGTCGCAGAGCGCAACGCCGGAGCGGTCACGGACAATAATGTTGCGCCGCACTAAAGCTGCGTAAACATTATGTGCATCCAGAAATTGCACCAAAATAAAGTTCGCATCCGACGGAAATACACGCTCGACGATGTGGATTTGTTCAAGTTCTGCCGCGAGACGCTCACGCTCACGGACGGTCGTGTTCACGATACGGTCTTTCCATTCGGTGTGGTAGAGTGCTTGCAGGGCTGTTTCTTGTGTCAGGATGTTGATATTATACGGAGGCTTAATCTTGTTCAGAACAGCAATAATACGTTCATCTGCAAATGCCATGCCTAGCCGAAGAGCCGCCATGCCCCACGCTTTCGAGAATGTTTGCAGCAGAATGACATTTGGGTAATCAGCCAAGCGCGGCAGAAAACTGTGTTCCGGTGCAAAATCAATATACGCCTCATCCACAACAACAATACCTTCAAAGCCTGTTATAATGCGCTCTATCGCTTCACGCTCAAAAACATTTGCGGTAGGATTATTGGGTGAA
>JANYDO010000199.1 GCA_025363605.1 Candidatus Kapaibacterium sp. | reverse complement strand
TTGGTGGGAGAAGGATATTTTGCACTCGTCATAAAAAGACAAGCGGCACAAACCGATTTCTGCCTCCGGTTTGCACCGCCCGCATAGAGGAACAATTGGACTCGCTCCTTTGTACGGCAAATTTAATCATTTGCAGGCGGAAAAACTACTTTTTGGAGACAATCATGATTGGACTGGATATTGTCGTTGTTATTTTAATACTGTGGGGTATTACAGCACTTGTTACAGCTGTTGGCGGTAATCAACCACCAACCCCATAAGCAGACTCAATGAAAAAGACAGGTGGTTCAATCGTAAATTGCGCCACCTGTTTTCATTTTTAGTCTTTGGTTTGCATCATTTTCTGTCCCTATTTATGCCACTTCTTGTCATTTTTACTGTTTTTTTTCTACTTCCAATTTATACGTTGGGACAGGAAACATATACTGTCAATGGAACAGTTCTGGACAGCCAAAGCGAACAAGCACTTATTGGTGCCTCCGTGCGGCTTGCTTCGGGGAAACGCGGCACATTTACGAACAAACAAGGTGTTTTTCACCTAACACTGCCCTTTGGAGCGCACACCATTATCGTTTCTTCTCTTGGCTATAAAAACGATACCCTCCTTATTCGCAATGCGCAGCAGCAATGCAGTGTTCGCCTCGTGCCTGCGGCAATCAAAACCGAGCGGGCGGATGTCGTCGAAGAAATCCCTGTCGAAGTTATTATGCGTCGCACCATTGAGCGCAAGCAGGCAAATGTGGCAGCAATCAAAACCGTCTCCGGTACACTTTATTCAAAACTGTCAGTTCAAACACTCTCCGATTCGCGGAACGTGCGCAGCGATTTTAAGCGCTTGACCCGTGTACAAGAGACCATTTCACGGGTGCAACAAGACTTTGTGCGTAGGCGATATTTCGCCACAATTACGCAGCGCCGCCAATCGGCAAACCCCGAATCACCAGCGAACACACGTACAATCGTCAAATTTATCAACTTATACGATGATATAGTTGAGGTCATTCAAGCGCAAATAATTTCCCCCCTTGCTGCTAACGCCTCGGCATACTACCATTATACCCTCTTGAAACGTATTCCGCATAATGAAAGCTATATTTACGTTGTCCGCGTCGAACCCAAACCAGCAACCGTGCCATTACTCGAAGGAGTGCTTCATATCCTGGAAGGCTCGTATAATCTTGTCGAAGCCCGCTTGCAAATAGGCAAGCATAAAGACATCACCTTCGTTGACTCTATTGCATACACACAGCGCTTTTCAGAATTGGCGGATGGAATTTGGTATCCGACGTATTTACAGACCGATGCGATGTCAACGCTTCGGATTGATAATAAATCCAAGTTATCACTTGCAATTACATCACTCAACCTCTATTCTGACATAATATTTAACAAACCGCTGCCGGATTCTGTGCCTAACGGCTTCACAACGCGTATTGCGGCAGATGCTGATGAGCGTGAGCCGCTCCAATGGAAACTCTACGCACCGATTGAGCTTTCCCACCGAGAGCAGCTCATTTATGACGAACAGGGCGAAGCACCAACGCAAATTCAAGCAAACACTAAGTGTGATTTTTGCTGGCAGTGGACAAAACCGATTCTTGATTTTAACCGTACAAGTAGCCTCACAGCCGGAGCAGAAGGGACATTAACAACGCGCTACGGCGTAGTTATACCATCGGCGGCGTATAGTTTCGGTCTGCCTGGCTTTTTGTGGAATGCTCAGGTATCTGTGCCAATTCTGGACACAGGCGCTGTGGTTATCGGCAAGACACTCGGCTTTAATCGACAATATTGGGGCGTAAGCGCAGAAACCTACTCACGTGTGAGTCGTATAGGCAACGAAGCCAAAGGTCTTGATCTCAGTTCGTTGCTTACAGAGACGATGTTATATGCACAGGCCCCATTTGGGTATCACGAGGATTATTTTGATTATTTTAAACGCACGGGCGCTCATGTTCATATTGACTGGAGTAATGCACCATTCATTAGTGCCTCATTAGGCGCAAGCATGGAGGAACATACAAGCCTCAAAAGTGTTGTGTTGCGCTCATTGCGTTACGCCAGAGAAGACAAGCCCTTTCGTCCGAATCCCGTCATCGAAGACGGGCGTTATGCGACGCTCAGCGCAACAGCACGCTATGGCAATTATCAACCCGCATTTGTTCTCGAAACTCCAAATCAACGAGCTGCGGTGACTGCCGAATGGTCAGGCTTCGTGGGCAAACGCTGGGATGCTGATGCTTCAGCCAATGCACCAACCGAAGCAGGAATTTTCGCAGCCTTCGATACAAAAATTCATTGGGCGCAACCGACTTTTTTCACAGGATTTACGCCCATGATGCTCAATCTTGTTGTACGCGGTGGCGTGGGAACGGCAAATCTTCCCCTTCAGTACCAATACACGTGGATACAGCGTCAGTACCTCATCCCTCGCCTCGATCAATTTTACACCGTCCCTTTCGGACTGTATGGCGGAACGTTCTACGCCTCGGCGCATCTCGACTACAACACCTCCGATTTGCTCTGGCGCACGCTCCGGCTGCCGTTATACAATGGTCGCGGTTTAGAGTTTATTGCTTTGGGCGGCATTGGGTACATGGGCAATACCAATCCACAACCACAGCATTACAGCACGACTGATGGCATCTATGCCGAAGCGGGGCTTGCTATCGGAAAAATACCAACATTTGTTTCCGATGTGATTATGCTGCGCTTTGAGGCAGTATGCGGCATTGGCAATGTAGCCCCGCACACTGTTCGCTTTAATCTTCGCTTTTCGTCGCCGCTCTAAACCCAGAAAATACCCTATCCCGTTCACTTTGTCATCATAAATGCAACTCTCCTTCCTTCCCCCATACCGCCTCCTCGCTGCCTTCTGCGTACTCTGCATCGCGGCTTCATTCGTTCTGTATGCGCAGAGTCAAAACGCCACCCTCGTAAACACTACCGTCATACTGGAAGGCACTATCGAAACCCCCGACGGGCAACCCATTTCCGGCGCAAGTCTGCGGATAGTCGGCTCTAACCAAGGCACATATTCCGATGTGCGCGGACGCTTCCGCCTTGGCTCACCCACGAAACAAGCAACGGTGCGCGTTTCTTCGCTGGGCTATGCGGCTCAGGAAATCGTCCTTACGGCGGACACACTGACCAGAATCACGCTTCAGCCGCTTCCTGTCCGCCTCCAAAGCGTGGAAGTACGCGCCGATATTTCCGCCGAAGAAATTATTCGCAAAGCTATTCAGCGCAAGCGGGAAAACCTCCGTAGTGTGAACTCCATTGCGCGACGTGTCTATACGAAAATGTCCTTCACAACATCGGTCAAAGCGTTTTTGCTCAGACAAGTTTCCGAGAGCTTTATGACGGAAACAATCTCGCAGGTGTATGAATCCTTCTCGCCCAAGCGCACCACGCACACGGTCGTGCTTCAGCGCAAGCAAACGGCAAATTTTCCGCCGCAAGCAAATATCGCGAGTGTCAGCGAAATCGTGAATTTCTTGGAGGACGAAATTGTGATTGGCTCGGCACGACTGCGGTCGCCACTGGCTTCGTCGGCACTAGACTTCTACGATTTCACCCTTACCGAACGCAAAGCATATTCCGGCAAAGGCGCTCAAGCGGACAACAACACCGTCTATGTGCTCCGCTTCAAGCCAAAATCGCGTTCTTTTCCGGGATTTGAAGGTACGCTTTCCTTGCTGGAAGGCTCTTTTGCGCCCGTTTCGGCGGATTTCACGCCCTCGCAGTCCACGGTGCTTCCTGTTTTGGAGAACGTCCACTACACACAAACCTTCGAGCCGTTTGGCGACAGCGCTCGTGCGGTCTGGATACCGACCTATCTCCGACTTACGGCAGGATTCACGACAGAATTAGGTCTTGTACGGGCAGGCGGGCAGGTATCACTTCAAAGCATCGTCAGCAATGTCGAAGTGTTGCAATCCTTACCGAAGGAATCCATGAAGCCGAGCGTTACCACATCATTGCAAAAAATTCAGCGCAAAAGCAGCACAAATGCGCCACGCTCGGCAAAACTATCCGACAGCGTGTTCGTTACCCTTGCCCCAAGTGTTGATTCGGTGGACGCGCAGTTCTGGAAAACGGCAGCACTTCTGGAATACACTCCAAAAGAAGATTCCCTCTACCGCGCCACTGACAGCGTTGCTCAACGCCTCATAGCACGAGGAAGACGCACAACGACACAGATTTTTGATTCCACCATCACCGCCGTTGAAGAAGCGCTGGCAGCACAGCAAAGTTCTGTTCCGTATTGTACGTCGCTGTCGCTGTTCCGTTTTCCCCTTGGAACAAGTGCGACTGTGGGATTTAGCCCAATTCTCATGCAGCCGCGCGTCACGGGGCGCGTTTACGGCGTAGAAACCGCTCTGGACTGGCAGCAGAGTTCTGTCCGTCTGGAGGCGATGGCTTCCGAGCAGTGGCAATGGTTCGGCTCTGTGCGGCTTATCCAGAGGCTTTTGAGCAGTGAAGAGGGCGGCATAGCGCTTCTTGGCGATGTATTTTCCCGTGTGCGCAGTATTCAGCCTCAACGATACGGGCGCTTGGGATGGATAGGACTACCGACCGATTACGGATTATTCGAGCAGCATTTTGACTTTTTCCGTGAAGACGGCGTAAGTGCTGGTGTGAAAGGAGTATTGGGTTCATTGGAAGGTTCACTCTCAGGACAATGGGCGCGGCAATTTAGCATGGTCTCTCGTAACGATACCCGCTCCAACATCCCCATCGCCAACGGTGATTTTCGCACCGCCCGCGCAGAAGTGGCGTGGAATCCTAATGCCACTAATGGACTCTTTGGCTTCACAGTAAGCGATACAACTGTTTTCAGTATTCGCCTTTCGGGAACACTTGGCGAGGAGACCTCACAAAACCTGTATTTCCGCAAACTGGAAGCCACCGCAACGTTCATTCAACCAACGTTTTTCACAGGATATTCGCCGATGTATCTGGCACTTTTCGCCCATGCGGGGCTTGCCAGTGAGAACACGCCTGCGCAAGAGAGTTTTATTCTCTTTCGGCGCTATTCCTACGTCGGAGCGGCGGCGGATTTCCTCACGCCCGGTATCAGTGCTGTGGGCGGAACGCGCACCCTGAGCCTTCGCGCAGAACATAATTTTTCCGACCTCGCTTGGCGGGCAATAAGCTTGCCGACTTACAAAGGACGCGGCTTGGAGTTCATTCTGCAAGGTGGAACGGCGCTTTTCGAGCAGGATACAACACAGCAAGCGGAAAACAGTCCCCGCCCAAGCGACGGCTGGTATTTCGAACTTGGCTTCGGCATTGGGCGTATTCCCGTGTTTGTGATTGACTTTCTGACGCTGCGCTTTGATGCTGCGTGGAGCGTTGGCGGACGTGAGCCGGGGCGCTTTGGGTGGTCGGTGGGTATGAATTTTTCGTTGTAATTCCTTGAGTTACCGCTGACATTCCCGAACATCTACACCACCGCTTCCACGCACGCCTGAAGCACTGACTGAAAAATCACCAGTCCATCGGTATTCCCTAGTACCGCATCGGCAGCACGTTCGGGATGCGGCATCATACCGAAGACGTTTCCACGTTTGTTCATAATGCCTGCGATATTGTGCAGCGAGCCGTTTGGATTTGATTCGGGCGTGATATTGCCCGCAGCGTCGGCATAGCGAAAGAGAATGCGCCTCTCGTCTTCCAGTGCTTTTATTGTGTCGTCGTCAGCAAAATAATTCCCTTCGCCGTGCGCAATCGGCATTCTGAGTACGTTCTTCGTGGCAGCATTCGTGAAGGCAGTATCCGTGCGCTCCACACGCAAATAGACATCGCGGCAAATAAACGACAAATTGGTATTACGCAAGAGTGCCCCTTCCAGCAAACCCGCTTCGGCAAGAATTTGAAAGCCGTTGCAAATCCCCATCACGTAGCCGCCTCGTTCGGCAAAGCGCACTACTTCTTGCATCACAGGCGAAAAGCGAGCAATCGCACCGCAGCGCAAATAGTCCCCATACGAAAAGCCACCCGGAAGAATGATACAATCAAGGTCGTCGGGAATGGAAGTGTCTTTATGCCAAAGCGGAACGGACACCGAACCCTCAAGCAAGGATGCGCCATAGAGCGCGTCGCGGTCGCAATTAGAGCCGGGAAAAATAACAACGCCGGTTTTCATGGAGAAACATCAAGAAAGTGGAACATATCAGCTTCAAGGACTGCAATATACCACAGTTCCAGTATTTCTTCCTCAGATTTTCTCATTCGGTAAGGCTGCTTTAGCTTGGTGAGCCTATTATTATCGGCAGTTCCACAATAAATGCTGCCCCGATTTGTCCTGTTTCGGGCGAACTTTCACAATGCACTTTTCCGCCCAATGCTTCAGCGAAACGCTTCACGATAGACAATCCCAAGCCTGTGGAGTGTTCGCCCGCCGTCGGCTTTGCAGAGAGTCGAGTGAATTTTTTGAAGAGATGTGTTCGGTCTGTTGTGTTAATGCCCGGACCTTCATCGCGCACCGTAAACCGTGCTATCAAGGTATCTTCGTGTACAAGTTCCTCCAGCCTGAGCATGACGCTTTTCCCCAAGGGCGAGTATTTGATGGCATTGGAAACAATATTTTCTAAGACCTGACGCAACAAGCGCCCGTCGGTCAATGTTCGCACACGTTTATCCGGTACGAAAATCGAGAACGCGATATTTTTATCCTCCGCGCGTTTAGAAAAATCCTCGTGGACAACGCTTGCAAGCGCCACAAGGTCAATATCATTATGAGCGATACGCATATTTCCCGTTTCAATCGCGTTCAAGTCCAGCAACTCGGTAATGATACTATTCATCCGCTCGGCAGTTTCACTGATACGCCCCATATACCGATTCAATTCCACAGGCGGACAATCGCCCGTGCGCTCAATGCTGCGCTGCACGATAGATGATGCCAAGAGAATAGAAGCCAGCGGGTTGCGGAGGTCATGCGCGACAATGCCAAGCATTTCATTTTTCTCTTTATCTGCCTGTACGAGTGCCAGATTTTTTTCCTGTAATTGCGTATTTGCCTCTTCGATAGCCCGCGCCTGCTCTTGCAGGAGGTCGTTTTGGCGACGAATTTCGGCGTAGGTTTTGGCAAGTTCGCTGTTGGCATCTTGCAAGCGAGCGTTTTGGTCGTTCATCAGGTGCGACATGGAAGCAGCTTGGCGGGCTTGCTGTTCCAAAAGTTCGTTTTGCCGTTTGATTTCGCTATATGCCTCAGAAAGGTCTTCGTAGGTTTGCTGAAGCACGGCGTTTTTGCCTTCGAGCGAGGAAAGCCGAACGACTTTTTCAACAGTGGTGCGCTCCAATAACTCATTTTGCTTCCGAATTTGCTGGTACGCATCGGCAAGAACGTTGGTAGAATCTGCCAGCATCCCATTTTTTTCTTGAAGTTCTCCGTTCATATCCGCCAGCGCTGCCGTTTTTTCTTCCAAGAGCATATTTTGCTCGTTAATGAAATTGAGCGCTTCTATCGCAATCGCCTGCGCCTGTTGGAGAGCAATATTCTTCTCCTGAAGTTCCGTATTGACGAGCAGCAATTCGTGGTTGAGTTCGGCAAGAAGTGTGCGTTGCTCATTCTTTTCGGCGGCATCGAGAGCCACCGTGACAAACGTAGCGAGGGTTCGCAAAAAAATCTGCTCATCCAGTGTCCAACGGCGCGACGAGCCGATATGCTCGGCGCAAATCACTCCCACGAGCGCCTGCCCGGCACGAATCGGTACATCCAGCATAGCACCGATACCAAGCGGTCGCAAATAGGTTTCCGCAAATTCTTTGGTGTATTCATTGGTGGAAGCGTCATCGGCGGCAATCACATCTTGAGTATGCAAGGCGTGAAAATAGACAGGATAATCGTCCATGACAAGCCGCTTATCGGTTTCATGCGCTCCGGCAATTGCGTCGTACAAATCGCGTAATTCCAGCGCAACGGTTTCCCGCGACCCCAAGAAACTGCGCTTCCGAATGAGCCACACGCTCACGCGCGGCACATCCAGCTGCACTGCTCCACATTCGGTGATAGCCTCGAACGCGGCTTGGAGATTGCCGTTGTGCAGTTCGTCACGTTTGGAAAATTCTACGAGTATGTCTTTATGGCGCGTCAGTTCTTCAATCCGCATGAACTCACGCTGCATGAACTCACGCAAATCCGTGTTGTTCTGCCGAAGCGACGCATTTGCTCGCTCCAAATACTGCGATTGCACTTCCAGAATACGCTGTTGTCGTGTGATTTCCTCATTTTGCATTTGAATTTCTTCGTGCGCGGAAGCTATCTGCTCTATCATACGGTTGTAAGAGCGCGTAAGCGAGCCGATTTCGTCTCGCGCCTCGTTGCGAACAGTCACGCCAAGATTGCCTTTTGTGGCTTCTTTCATTGCCAAACGCAATCCTTGGAGCGGGCGAACAATCAATTGACGGAAGAGCAAGTACAAACCGAGAAAAACAATAACAAGCACACCGGCGAAGACGAGAATAACGCCAAATGCATTCCGAATAGCAACGGCACTTTTCGCTCGTGCTTCTTCCCCGACAGCGACATTGAGAGCGATAAGCGATTGCAAAAGAGCGCGGCAAGAGTCGTACTGACGCTTTCCTGCGCCACGCAGCACCTCAAATGCCTCTGCCTTTTGATTCTTGCGCGACAGCCCCATTGCCTGTTCGTGCGTGGCAAGATATTGTTCCTCAAGGTGCTTGTAGTCTTCATAGATTCGGCGTTCCTCCGGCAAGGAAAGAATTGCCTTGTATGATTGCTCATGGCTGATAAAACGTGCGCGTTCCGAAGCTAAGAGTGCCTCGACCTCGCTTAGTTGCTGCTCTTGGGTGGTGAGCGCATGACGATATTCGTACACCCGATAGTCGGCAAGGGAAGCACGCATACCGTATATGTGCTGAACGCTGGGCAGACGGTTTGTGTCAAGTTCGATAATCGTAGATTGAAGGGTACGGATTTGCGCTCCCGAAAAGAGCAGCGCAAGCACAAGCGCCACAAGGGAACCCCCTGCCAAAAGAGCAATTTTACGGGCTATGGAAAGATGGTTGAGTATTCGCATAAAATCTGCCTGCACACAAGAGACAATTATCGTGAAATGCGAAAGCGCGGCTTCATGCTTTCGCTGTAATTGCCTAAGAAAAAGCGTTTGGAAAATGCAGAATATTTCACAAGAAAGCTACGAAAAAATGCGGTGTTCTGGTTTTCGTGTGAAAGTCATATTCAGGTGCTACAACAACAGATGCTAACTCTCAATGTCATTAAGTTAAGCCCATCACCAAGCTAAGAAGCGGGTTTGCGGGTGTATTTGTAAAATCGGACTTGTTGTGTGGGCGTTGGTTTCTTGCGCGGCAAGCTCCTGTTCGGTCGTCTGGGAACGGGTGTTTGCAAGAATAAAATGGTCAGTTGCGCCAAGAGTTCATCGGTGGACTGGGCGGATGACAGGACTAACTCCATAACATCCCTGCGCAAAGTCGAAAACGCAACGCTATGATTGACCTGTTGGCGATAGAGGTTTTCTGCTGGTTTTGCGTCCAAGATGACCTGC
>JANYDO010000188.1 GCA_025363605.1 Candidatus Kapaibacterium sp. | reverse complement strand
GCCGCTGCATATACAGTGCGTGGTTTTGTGCGGCTTCCGGACTGGCAAACGGATTACAAATTACTGCAAGCAGACTTCCGTTCTACGCCGGAAAGCATAATGACCGCTCGCAACTACGCATCACAGCTCATTCTGCGTTCTGGACGGTCACAAAACGATACCGAGCGTGGTATTCTGCTGGACGAAGCGGACATGGTCATTGCAAGGGGCTTGCAGACTGATTCTACCGCCGACCCCGCTCTCTACGACCTTCAAACACTTTCCGCCTTGCAGCGCCGCGATTATGACCGAGCAATTGCGTGTGCCGGACGAGCATTAGCGCTGGACTCTACGACGCGCCTCGCTATTCATCGAAAACCCATCTTCAAGCGTAATTTGGCTTCGGTGTATGTCTCACGCGGTGCGCAGCGCATTAACGAAGAAAAACTTGATGCCGGCGTACAAGACTTGCAAACCGCGCTCTCGCTCAATCCAAACAGCGAAAATGCGTATATCAATCTCGGCATGGTTTATGGACGGCAGAAACAGTTCCAAAAAGCACTTTCCGCTTTCCAAGCGGCATATAAGCTCAATCCCGGCTCGCAAATTGCCCAGCAATATATTTTCCATATTCAGCAGGCATTGCAGGAAGAAGAAGCGGAAAAAGCAGGGAAGTCCGCTCAACAGTAACATCTGTAACAACGCACCATTCCTCACTTCTCTCACTCTATTTTTTACCGTTATGAATAAACAAGTTTTAGAAGGCTTGAATAAGCAACTCAATATGGAGTTTGCTTCTGCGTATGTCTATTTGGCAATGTCATCTTATTTTGAAGGCATTGATTTGGAGGGCTTTTCTGCATGGTTCAAGGTCAAAGCACATGAAGAAATGTTCCATGCAATGAAAATTTACAACTACATCGGCGACCGCCGTGGTAAGCGCGACATGACGGCTATCGGACTGCCCGTCAAAACGTGGAAATCGCCTGCTGCTGCTGCTGAGGACGCTTACAAGCACGAGTGTAAGGTATCGGAATCCATCCACAAAATTATGGATGTCTCGCGCCAGCACAAAGACCACTCAACCGAAGCGTTCTTGCACTGGTTTGTGATAGAGCAAATCGAAGAGGAAGCAGAAGCAGACCGTATTCTACAAAAAGTAAAAATGGTCGCTGATAATCCCGGCGGAATGTTCATGCTGGACAACTACATGGCAGAACGCGCCAAAGTAGATGCTGCCAATGTCGGCAAAGAAGCCGCGAGCGGTGAAGCGGAATAATATGTGGCGTGGAAGGACTTTTTGCTTTGCTTTCGGCAAGGTTAGTGTAATATGATGCTAGACGTTTCAATCTGCAATGTTATCCTGACCTTGCCAAACAGCAAGCTACCGTATCTCGTCAGTCTATTTTTGATTAGACGACTTAAAGCGATGTTCTTCCGGAGTGCGGAGTTTCTCGTGCTTCGTAGTTCTGCCGTTTACACGCTCTCGCCAAAGTTTGAAACTTGAGGTTTTCATAGAGCGACGCATCAGTCTTCTAACGTCATTTTCCCGTAAGCCAAATTGAGCAAAAATAGCCTCAAACGGCGTACGGTCTTCCCATGCCATTTCGATAATCCGGCTGCGGTCTTCGGCGCTGAGAGTATCAACAGGAGGAGTAGTGGTATCCATTATAGCGTGATAAAATGGTGTGTTGTGAATAGGTGATTGAAAACAAGAATTTGCAACATACGAAACACGACGCTTCTGAAGAAATTTTGCAATAAATTCCACGAAAAAGCGTGGTAAAATGAAGGTAATACGTTAAGTTTGTAGCTACCATTGAAAACCATAGTAACATTGACACACCAACACTCGATGGTCATATCGGGGTATTTCACTTTTATTTCAGCACCATGCGACGCTTTTTGAAGCCTGCTCTCGTTACTGCTTGTATTCTCGCTGCACTTGGGGCAATTTTCCTCTATCAACGCAGCCAATCCGCCAAGTCCAATAAACCCGAATCTGCCGCCAGTGCCAATGCTGCTAAAAATGCGCCCGTTATGGTCGAAGGCACGATTGCAAAAGGGGTAATGATGTCCAGCGAAGCGCTCAGTAGCGGAACACTCCTTGCTAATGAGGAAGCGGAAATCAAAGCAGAAATCACGGGACGTATCACCAAAATTAACTTCACCGAAGGACAAAACGTGAGTCAGGGGCAGTTGCTCGTGAAACTCTACGACGGTGACCTGCAAGCCCAATGCCAACGCGCACAAGCACAATTCGGTGTCCTGCAAAAGACTCTGGAACGCGAAAAAGCACTCTTGGCAATACAAGGCACGAGCCAGCAAGGACTTGATATTATTGAAGCGCAATTTGCTGCCTCGCGTGCCGATATTGAAGTTGTGAAAGCGAATATTGCAAAAACCGAAATCCGAGCGCCTTTTAGTGGTAAAGCGGGGTTGCGAACAGTTAGTGTGGGCGCAGTCGTCTCGCCAACCCAAAGTATCACGACCATTCAGCAGACATCATCGCTCAAAATGGATTTTACATTGCCCGAAAAATACAGCGATGACATCAAAATAGGCATGAATGTTGACTTCACGACTGAAAGCCTTCACGATACGCTCCGCGCTCGCGTGTATGCAGTAGATTCCAAGATTGACCCCGCCACGCGCACACTTCGCGTCCGCGCACAATTCGACAATTCCAAAGGGCGACTTGCCCCGGGAGCCTTTACGCGAGTGCGTGTCATGCTGCGGCAACAGCGCGGCATTATGGTTCCCACACAGGCTATTATCCCGCAAACACGCGGCAAAAGTGTTATTATCGCCCGCGATGGTAAAGCCGTTATTTGCCCCGTAGAAACAGGCTCACGAACTGCTGATAAAGTCGAGGTCATTCGTGGTTTGGAAGAAGGCGATACGATTGTTACAAAAGGAGTAATGTTCGTCAAGCCGCAAATGCTCCTCAATTTTACGAAAATCGTTCCGTAACCCTATCCATCCACTCCAGATTGCATAAATGCTCCCTGTTTTCCACAACACGCTTGATTTTGCACGTCAGCAAGACGAAGACGATCCGCTTCAGAACTTCCGTCATCGCTTTCTTTTTCCGCAACATAAAGACCGCGAAGTCGTTTATTTGACAGGTAATTCGCTTGGTTTGCAGCCGAAGTCCGTGCGAACGGCGCTTGAACAGGAGCTTTCCGACTGGGCAATGCTTGGTGTGGAGGGTCATTTTCATGCTACTACGCCATGGTGGAAATATCACGCTCCGCTCCAAGCGCCTCTGGCGCACATTGTCGGCGCACAGCCACACGAAGTGGTGGCGATGAATGGTCTCACCGTCAATTTGCATCTTCTTCTGGCGACATTTTACCAGCCGACCGCCGGGCGGTTCAAAATTCTCTGCGAAGCAGGTTCTTTCCCTTCCGACGACTATGCTCTGGAAACGCACGTGCGAATGCGTGGCTTAAAACCGGAAGATACAATTATTGAAGTTGCTCCGAGACAAGGTGAACAGACACTTCGCCCAGAAGATATTCTGGAAGCTATTCGCGCAGCAGGGCAAAGTCTCGCGCTCGTGATGTTTGCCGGAGTACAATACTACACCGGACAAGTGTTCGATATGAAGTCCATTACCTTTGCTGCCCATCAAGTAGGCGCAATAGCGTGTTTTGACCTTGCTCATGCTGTTGGGAATGTGCCGCTTGCGCTTCACGAATGGAATGTAGATTGTGCAGCGTGGTGTTCGTATAAGTATCTTAATTCCGGTCCGGGCGGCGTTGCCGGAGTTTATATCCATGAAAAACACGCAATGAATAAGGATTTGCCGCGTCTGGCGGGTTGGTGGGGCTATGACGAGCAAGAACGCTTTGCCATGAAAAAAGGCTATCGTCCCTCGGAAGGCGCTCAAGCGTGGCAGCTCAGTAACGCTCCTGTTCTCCTCATGGCTGCGCATAAAGCCGCGATTGATATTTTTGAAGAAGCGGGGATGGAGAACATTCGCGCCAAAAGCGAGATACTAACAGGTTTTCTGGAGTTTGTCATACGAGACGTTGCAGGAAGCCGTGTTCAGATTATTACACCAAGTAATCCCGCCGAGCGCGGCGCACAATTATCACTCTTCGTCGAAAAAAATGGACGAGCGGTCTTTGATTATTTAATGGCACATGGTGTCATGCTGGACTGGCGCGAACCGAACGTGATACGCACTGCCCCCGTACCGCTCTACAACTCGTTTGAAGATGTCTGGCGCTTTGGCGAAGCACTCAAAAACGCACTGGCACAATAACTGACGGTTTGTATCGTTGTGTTCCATGAGAGATTATACGGCTCTAGTTGGTTTAGTTGGAAAATTCTGTCATGCCGACGTAGGTCGGCATCCATTGGAAGCGGACAGTACTGTGCTTTTCGATATGGATACCGACCTCAGTCGGTATGACTGAACGGTGTTTCGAGCATTCACAGTAAAGGTTTCCAACTAAATCCAATTAGCACCGATTATACAATCTCGACGCAATTCCATATTTTTCATTTTTTTCAGGTTGGTATGAAAACGCATATCCATATTAAGCATGAAAAACTCCCCAAAGATGCTCGCCCCGAAGAAGGCGGTACATATACGCTTTTGCATCAAGGCGCTCCTGTTTATGCCGCAGAAATCCTGAAATATGGCGGTGGTTGCTGGGCGACTGTCCGCGTTACCGAATCTCTTGATGCGGCGCTTCCGTACAACTCCGGCGATACATTTGATATTCGGGTAGCAATGTATGAGTTTAGTGCCTGATTACACTTTTTCTGCAATTGCCTACCTCTAAGAAAAGTAGTATATTGCGAATCTGTACCAAAAAAAAACTGTATCCGCCAGTATTTCTTGAGAAAATATGCTTACTCTCGGCATTGTTCATTCCATGATTCATACGCTTCTTCTGGCGCTCTCAGCGTCGGGACGAAGTGCGGATGTGCATGAGCAATGGGCGCTTGCTGTTGTCCGGCAAAGTATCGCCGCAAGTGTGCAGAGCGGTGCTGAGAAGCAAACCGAAAAAAGTCCTGAGCCGACCCGTAAAAGTCCGCATATAAACGGCATACCGCGCATATTTTTCGTTCCTGCGCTACATTTTACGGCAAGAACGCTTCCCCTGCCGGGCGCTTACAACCACACATTGTGGAATGTACCCGCCAAGAATGCTGTGCTGCGGCTTCCCCGAGGCGAACATTTCGCTAAAATTCGTAAGACGTTTACAGTACAAAAATATCACACCCCGCACGCTGCCTATCTCCTCGCTGCTTCGGCTCCCCCCGATGATTACGACCATCTTCCGGTCGTCATCTGACGCAGCTTTCGCATTGTTATCCCCTTGTCGAATACCTGCTTCGCGCCAACTCAATAATCTATATCAACTTCTGCGGTACAGACGTAAGCGATACTTTCGTCTGACTGTAAGAATATCGCCGCATCATCTGTCAAAAATTGACCACGATGGTTGCGAGTATGTATTTCCAACGGCAATTCAACATTCAAACCTTATCATTCAACATTTTTTATAGCTATGCTCAAATTTATTGAGAAAATCTTCGGAAGCAAGCACGACAAAGACGTGAAACGAATGCTTCCCATCGTTGACGACATCAACGAAATTTATACCGAATACGACAAACTTTCGGACGACGAAATTCGCGGTAAAACCGCAGAATTCCGCGCATTACTCGCAGAGCGAACCAAAGAATTTGAGGACGAAATCAATAACCTCCGCGACCAACTCAAAAATGGCGAGCTTTCCGGCGAGGAAATAAGCGACATCTACGACCAAATCTCTGCTCTTCAGAACGACGAATACGCAGCAATCCAAGAAACACTCGACGAAATTTTACCGCAAGCATTTGCGACCGTGAAGCAAGTTTGCAAGCGCATTACAGGACTCAAATACAGCATTGTCGGGCGCGACGCGCTCTGGGAAATGATTCCCTACGATGTGCAAATGATGGGCGGCATTGTCATCCATGAAGGTAAAATCGCGGAGATGGCGACCGGTGAGGGTAAAACGCTTGTCGCTGTTGCGCCTATGTACCTGAACGCCTTGCCGCAGCGCGGTGTTCACC
>JANYDO010000184.1 GCA_025363605.1 Candidatus Kapaibacterium sp. | reverse complement strand
TGCACCAAGTACCATTCTTGCCGGACGCGATACGACGATTGTTTTTGCCGGAGACCGTTTTGCGCCCACCAGCACTGTGCGCCTGACCTACGGCACAACCAACACCTTCCTTACGCCGACGCTCCGCGATAGTGTTATCGGACTGACCGTCACCGTGCCGGGCGCTCTCACGCGCACCAAAGGCGCGTACACGCTCCGCGTCAGTAATCCCGCGCTGGCACCAACGATGGTTCCGCCGGACACCTTGCTTCTGGGTGGCGGCTTCTCTGCCGCACAAACCCTTACCGTCAACGCCGGAAAGGTGGCTTCGGTGGAATATCTTGGCGTGGATACGCTCCTCTACACCGGAGACCGGATGCCGTTCCTGACGCTGCGGTTCCGTGATAACGTCGGCAATCTCGTGGATAATGATCCCGTGACATTGAACTATACAAACCTTGATTCTACGGTAATCTACGGCTCGTTCTCCATCACACGCTTGTCGCTGGGGCAGTACCGTGCTGATACGCTCCGGTTCCCCACCGCAGGACGCTATGTGATGACGGTGGATACAACCACCTCCGGCGCACTCCAAACCATCGGGCAGAACCGCTTTACCGTGCTGACGCGCTCGGCGGTACGGGTGGAACTCGCGGGACTGCTACCAAGCATCACCGCCGGACAGTCACAAACGTTCACGGCTTCCTACTTCGACCTGCAGAATAATCCGACCGATGTTGGTATTCGTCCGGTCATTATCACCGGAACATCCTACCGCGATACGCTCACCATGACACGCCGTGCAACGGGAGTCTATGATGCCGAAACCATCATCTATCCCACCACCGGAACATTTACCGTCACGCCTATCGGGATCGTCACTGCCAACATTATGGGCGACCGTGCATTTACGGTAACGCAAACCACTCTTGCCTCTGTGCAGGTCAGCGGATTGGATACCTTGCTGAATGCCGGAGGACGGATGCCCTCCCTTACCCTCCGGTTCCGCGATGCGCTTGGCAATCTTGCCGGCCCTACGGCAGTGGTGGTGAACTATGCTACGACCGATGCCACGGTAACGGGCGCATTTACCATTACGCAGCTGAGTGTTGGCACCTATCGCACCGATACGCTCTCGTTTTTCCAAGCAGGCACGTATCATTTGTGGGTGGATACCGCCTCCGCGGGTGCGCTTGCCGTCAGTGGCGCTACCACCTTTACTGTTCTCTCCCGTGCGCCTGTCCGCGTGGAACTCGCCGGACTGCAGACAACACTCCAAGCGGGTGATACCGTACCGGCGTTCAGTGTGAAGTTTTTCGACACGCAAAATAATCCGACCGATGTGACGATTCGTCCCGTCGTCGTGACGGCAACGGTCAACGGCATTGCCTACCGCGATACGCTCTTGTTGACACGTCAGCAAACTGGGATCTATCAAACCACTGCCAAAACCTACCTCGGTGCGGCGCTCTATACCGTTACCCCGCTTGGTATTGTGACAGCGAACATCACGGGCGACCGTGCGTTTACCGTGACACCGCGTACCGCAGCGAGTGTACTCTTTATGGGGGTGCGTCCTGTCATTACCTCCGGTGGCGTGCAAACGCGGTTCCGTGCAACCCTGCGCGATACCTACAACAACCTGACCGATAACGTCCAACAAGATAGCACGACTATTGTGCAACTGACACAGGTTGCCTTTAGTCTCTCCACCGATGCGACATTGGATGACAGCACCCGCCAAGCAAACGCGGGCACGTTTACCGTGCAGCGTACCAGTCTTGGTGCGTTCCTTGCAGACTCCCTGAGCGTTGTTGGGTTGCCGTTCCTCCAAGCGGGTCATTATGCGCTGGGAATAGCGGGAATAAGCTCTACGTCAGGTACAGCCGCCTTTATCGTCCGTCCGAATGTGGATTACCGTATCGTCTTTGAGAATGTACCCGATACGCTCATCGTAGGCGATAGTATCAGCAATGATGGTCACAACGTGATTGTGCGCTACTTTGACCGTAATGATAATCCCACCGACAATTCCTTGGGACGGGTCGTGTATGCCCGAGCGGGAGGGAGCTCCACGGCAAGTGTGGCACTGACGCGCGTGGATACGGGGGTCTATGCCGTGAATAGCACCCAAGCAACCCTTGCCGGAACCTATACCTTGAGCGTCAGCGGTATTGCTTCATTCAATATCGAAGGTCGAAGAACCGTCGTTGTCCGTCCTGCTTTGCCGACCACCGTTGAATTTACCGTTTCGACAACCCCAATGACCGCCCGCGGCTCATATGTCACACTGACACTCAAATATTTCGACATCTTCCATAATCCGACCGACTGGCAATCTACCGTCTCGGCAGTCAACGCGGAACTCGCTTCGACCGCTACCTTCACCTTGACACGGATTGTGCTCGGAACATATAAAACAACACAACTCGTTACGCAGCCCGGAAGTTACGACCTCACGCTGGATACGCTGCCTGCTGGGGCGGAGATTATCGGAAACAATAATTTTGGCTGTTCGCCCGGTAAACCTGTACGGGTGCGCTTTAGCTATGTTCCCAGCGCAATTGTTGCCGGAGGAACACTTTCCGGCGCATTTATGACGCTCTTCGATGCACGAGGTAGAACCACTAATAATTATACCGGCATTATCACGCTCAGTACACGCGGCGTAGAGAACATTGACCCAGTGCCGTACACCCAACGTGATAGTATTATCCAACAGCATTCCGGCATTTTTGATATTGATTCGACCATTGTGTTCGCAAAAATCGGTGTTGATACGTTGAAAGTCTATAGCGATGTTGATTATTGGCTGCCTGTAAGTGGGAATAACCACTTTACGGTCAAAGCCGGAAGCCCCGTCAAAGCGGTGCTCACCTTTGCCACTCTCAATCCCGACAGCACGGTTACTGCCGGAACAACCGTTCCGGTGACCATCAGTTTGAGAGATGCACTTGGTAATGTTGCCGATGCAGCACCTCCGGTACGCCTGATGGCAAGCACCAGCTCTACTATACCGAATCTTGGCAATGCCTCGCTTCTGCGCGTGCTGACGCGCTCGGTCGTGGGAGGACTGCCGCAGTTCACGACCACCATCACACCAAGCACGGCGGGAACGTACCAATTTGCTATGGATGTATTACCCGCTATCAACCGCGCTCCGGGAATTGTCGGCATCAATCCCCTTATCGTTATTCCTATGCTCCCGCTAACGGTTGATATAGCGCTCTCAGCACCAACGGTGGTAATGAACACGGGCGAACTCTGCGTTACCCTCGCGTTTCGGGATGCGCTCGGCAATCTGACCGATATAAAACCCGGTATCGGGACATCGTTGTCCTTCCAATATGCTTCCGGAACGATTTCTTCAATCGGCACGGTCTCGGTCAGCAATCGTATATCGCAAGGAACATACCAAGTCTGTGGTTTGTTCTTTGCCCAAGCGAATGTCAATCCCGCCGACATTTATAGTCTTAGCGTTGAGGGCATACTGCTTGCGAACACGCGCGGACAACGTACCTTCCAAGTGCTGAACCCGCTTCCGGCACTCTTTAGTATTACTCCTTCGGTCATTGTAGAGAATTGCGGTTCGACGTTTGCCTTTGTAACCCTCGACAAAGGAGGTGCTCAAACCACAGCAGCGAAACCAACAATCACGCAACTCGCGCCCGTACCGGGTATTCGGATGGGGGGCGAAACACCCACCACGCTCCGACTCTACCAAAATGCTCCGAATCCTTTTACCGATGCCACTACTTTGCGATATGACCTGCAAGATGATGCCACTATCAGCCTGACTGTCAAAGACATCAACGGGCGCGTGATTGCTGAAGTTCTTCGCATGAGGCAAACAGCCGGAAGCTACGAAACCCAGTGGACACCACCCTCGTCGCTGCCAAGCGGTGCCTACATCGTGCAGCTTATCGCACAGACCGATGCCGGTACGCATCTCCAACGTACCATCACCGTTCAGCGCATTAAATAACTATCAACTATCCTCTACTTTTTCCTTCATTCGCTATGAAACGATTTTCTATAAGGCAGTTCCCTCTCCTGCTCGCAGCTATCGCGTTCCTGTTTTGCATGGGACAGCGCTCCGCTACGGCTCAAACGAACGTCATCATCACCCTCACGGGTGAGAACTTCACACGGCAGTCCACAGTCTTTATCGGTACGGCGCAGTTTGCGCCTGAATTTGTCAGCCCCAACACCCTTCGCGTCAGTATTCCACAAACGATGCTTTCGTCGGCACAGCCGAATAATGTCCGGGTGGTGAATCCTTCGGCGGGAGGTGGCTCGTCGGCGGCACTGCCGCTCGTGGTGGCGTGTGCGACGGTGAATCCCATCGCAGCGGATTTTACCATCACCATCAAAAAAAGTGCCTATCACGACGTGGATTCTACCGAACTTGGCGGAAGAGCGCTCTCTGCCATCGAGCAAGCGAATGTGAATGCCGCAGCCGTTCCCTTTTTCTCCCGCACTTCCTACGCAGGAAAACTCCTCAACAACGGCAATATGGAAATCACCATGCGCGAACTGCCCGTGCCGGAAGACCCCGTGCCGGCTCGAAATCGGCTCTCCGGCTCATCGGTGCAGCCTCTGGTGGCGTACACTACTATCAATACCGCAGCCGGAACGCTGGCGCTCTTCAAGCAAAATGGCGATACTGTCTTGAGTATTCCCACACCCAAAGCGCCGTTCAAGCCCTTACTGGATGTCATAACCAATGCTCTTGCCCGCGCACGACAAACTCCAACGCTTGTCGCGGCAACGACCACACCGCAGCTGCCCGATTCCAATATGTTTCTGCGGGCTGCACAACAATATCCGCTGCAATGCAGCGTTACCACTATTGATGCCGCTCGTTCACTATATGCTATTACCATTTCAAGTAGTATCAACGACCCCGCCAACCCGCTCGGTAATATCACCCTCGCTCCCGGCGCACGAGTAAAACTCTTTGTCAATACTGTCGCCAACAACGTCTATGCCGCGCATACGCAAAAGCTCGTGAATGGTGTGTACAAAACAATTCACAGCCTCTACTCATGGTATAAACCCGACAATATTACGCTTCAACGCACCGTCTCATTTTCTTCCTATACCTCATCTGCCGGTACACCTATGGTACACGTCGTGACCGATGACTTTGAAGAGTTTACCATCACGAATTACCTTCATTAAATCACGAAATTATTTCAATTTGCATCTATCCACTTCAAGGACTTTTTTATGATGACCCGACAACGTTCCTTCCTCCTCATGCTGCTCACGCTCTGCTGCTTTCTGAGCGTTCATGCACAAACCACGGACTACCGTTCTGTCTATTGGCTGCACGACATCAATGAGGATATTCCCCAAAAAGGTATCGCAGCTCATACAGACTCTCGCTATTGGCAGCAGTATGCCGGAAGAGCAGGACAAATTCCTAGTATCCCTAATGTCGATAACTGTCAGATTTCACAAGGGTATTTTACTCAGTACCGCCAGATGTCCCCTAATATTCTGAACTATTACAGCGATCGCTATATTCCTGACTTTACCAAATCCAATTATGGTATTAAAGACTATAAACGTGATGTTCTGGGGGATGCAAAATCCTTATCGCAACTCGCTGATTCTATCGTTGGTGCGACCTTTGAGTATGATGCAGATATTTTCGGACCACTGCGCCCTATTGCCATTACTCAAGGTTCGGGGACACTACTAACACGCGAAATCATGCGCACTAGCAGAAACTCACGTTTTGGAAGCGTTATCAGTATTGGCGGAGCGCACGACGGCGTGGAGCTTGTTCGCTCTGTGCGCGATGGCAAAGTAAAAGGGTTTGAGGATAGAATGAAAGATGAACTGGATGCAGGAGCAACAGAATATAGATTACAGTTTACCTCAACCTTTATCCAGGGCATTCTTGGATTTGTTGGTCCTATTCTTGAAGCATTAGGAGTCCCCGATAAATTTCTTACAGATGCAATTCAAAAACTAATTGATGGATTTTCATTATTGGGTACAGCTGCAGGTTTTACAATTCCACCATGGGATTTCTCAAAAGTTATTGCAGATCCCATGAGAACCTTAACATCTCAGGTCTACGAAGACTTCACCAAATATATTATAGGCGCTTACTCACCGACCTATCGTCCTGGCTTGAGTGATATGATTCCTCAGGAAAGTCCATTCCTACAAAAACTTTCTCAAACACCGGAAGTACCAATGATTAATATATCGGGTGGTGCTGATCAGTCATTCTTTCGTATTTCTCATACTACGAAACCCCAGATTGCTCCTCAAGTGCAATGCCAATCTAATAATGAAAATGATTTCTCCTCAGGTATCGGGCAAGCACATTTCTTTCATTCTTCACAACAAACTGCCCGTGTTTCAGGCATTGCTTCAATTATTGGAGCTAATGTATTTTTTACGGGACTTTCTATCTTTCTCACAATTACAACGTTAGATCCAGGAGTAGCACTCGGGTTACAACATATTTGGAATACACTTCTTTCAATACCATTTACTATAGCATCAATCGACCATCTTGGGCAGCAATACCTCCGCGGCGAAGAATGGCTCGACCGTGGCGCGGATGCCGGTTGGGCTCCTATTATCGGAGCTACCAAAACCATTACCTACACTGATACTCGCTATCGTCGTCGCTGCGCCGATGGACAAGATGACCCACCATGCGACCCCGAACCATATCAAGTACAAGTTACGGCTACTGTGATTGAAGATAATGACGGCATTGTCGGCAAGACCTCGCAGACCAATATTCCAAGTATCTTAAATTATACTGCTAACAAAGCTGACCACTTTACTCAGAGTAATCATCCAAATGTGAGAAATGTCTTAGATGATATTTTTAGTAGTAACAAAATCAATTTTCAAGTCCCGAGAAAGCCATGAATATAATTAAATCTTTGCTCTTGCAAATTTTATGGCTGTTTTTATCAATAGCAGCAACTGCCTGTATAAAATACCCCACTGGTAATGATGACAATGCACCAATAATGCTATGGTCTTTTGCACAATCTGATGGGTCTCTTATTGACGGTGTTTTTCCTAAATTTATCTATGACGGTAAAATTATTTGGTATGGTTGGTATGGCAATAAACCTTCTCTTATTGCTCGTGATAAAAACAGTGGAAATATTCAATGGCAATGGGAGGATACCTTCGATAATAGAAGGTTATTCATCAATGGGCAAATTTATTTTCAAAACAATACCCTCACCTTTAGAGACGGTAGCAGATTACATAATCTGAACTTAGATATTGGAAAAACAAATTGGCGAGTAAAAGCTAATGCAAGTTTTGCTGATGCAGAGGTTGAAGGTTTGGGAAATACTGTATTTTTTTCTGCTTCAAAAATTCAAGTATTTTCGGGGGATATTAAGACTGGTAATATTAACGTATTAACAGCCGTACATCCTGATAAACAAACATATCTTGGTACGCCAAAAGCTATTGCCATAAATAATGATACATTACTAATTATTCCATATATTTTACCTCTAACAAGCAGTACTTATACTAGTGCTTTTATTCTATTTAACGCCACACAAAATAAATTGCTCTATACTCAGACCGTAATTGACACAACAAGGTCACCAGGCTTTTTTGGCACCATTATCTATAACAATAAAATTATCCTGGCTGCTGATAACTCAATTATTGGTTTTGATTTTCTTTCAGGCAAAGAACTCTGGCGACGGCAATTCCCTGCTGACTTCCTCTTCTCCGGCATCGCCCTCGCCGAAGGCAAAATCATCGGAAACTGCGAAGACCAGAATATGTATGCCCTCGACCCCGACACGGGCAATATCGTCTGGACGGAGCGCACAAGTGGCACGAGCAGCCGTCCCTTCGTTATGAACGGCGTGATTTACTTCACAGGCGGAGGCGACGGCTTGCTACACGCCCTTGATGCAAAAACGGGGCAGCACATCTGGAAGCTCGAATCTCCTGATCTCAAGCGTAACGACGGTGCGTGGTTCTTTGACACCGTTACCGGAGCGGATGGCAAAATCTATGTTTCTTCGTATCTTTCTCTCTTCTGCTACAAAGCCGCTCGGTAAGCGGCTTTTTTTTCGTATTGCTATGAGACAGCAATACCTCCGCGGCGAAGAATGGCTCGACCGAGGCGCGGATGCCGGATGGAGCGATTGCATCGGGGCAAACTATGAGATTCCCATTACCGTCACCCGCACCGTCCGCCCGCGCTGCGCTGCCGATGACCCACTCTGCGACCCTACGCCCTATCAAGAAACTCGTACTGTCATGCTCCGTCTCACCGACCTGAATGACGGTATTGTCGGCAAAACCACACAGACCGCCACCAAAAATGTCGATGCCATTTCGGTTAAGCAGGCTGACCACTTCGCGCAAAGTAATCATCCCAGTGTTAGAGCGGCGTTTGATAATGTGTTTACAAGTAAAGGTCCGGCGTTTGAAGTTCTTAAAAAAAATTAAAGCTATGTATAATTTCTGCTTGTGGCTATTATTATCAGCCTTACTGTTTAATATCGTTTCCTGTAAGCCTCTTACTGAAAATGATAACGCTCCACCCATGCCGTTATGGACAACTCCAATTTCCACAGGCGCGTGGGTGGATGGTGCTGTACCT
>JANYDO010000170.1 GCA_025363605.1 Candidatus Kapaibacterium sp. | reverse complement strand
GTCTTGTTCTCCATCAATGTTGCAACGCGTTTGCCGCTTGCATCCATGACGATGACACTTACAGTCATTTTACGAAGAACTTCAAAGGAAACTGAAGCGTGGCGCTCACCGCGTGGTGCGGGCATAGATGCTGCGTTCAAGCCTACCGAGAATTTTGCTTGGACGGGAAAAATACCTTCCATAGACGCAGAATAGCGGCTTTTAATAACTGTTACGCTTGTAAAGCCAAGGCTACGTGCCATGTCTTGTGGGAGTTCAGTGTTGCGGTCGAAAGGGAAAGAAGCAATGCTTGTAAGATTTGCGCCGCTTGTGGAAGAAACGTGTGTGAGAATAAAATGTAATTTTCCGTCCTGCATGGTGAAACGCCCTTCAGCAGTAACGGATTTTTCAGTGCGAGGAAATGAAGCAAGGCTTTCGTTTTCGCGGAGCATTGTACCGCGGCACATACCAATGCCCTGACATGGGCTTCCGCCATCACCTTGTGAACCAAGAAATAATACGGTTTGTTGTTTCGGGGTAATTTTTATTGGTAGGTGGACACGTGTTTGTGCTTGAAGGGACAGTGTGGATACCACAAAAAACAATACAAACAAAGAAGTCAACAGTGTGGAAATCTGCGTGCGATGACCAGCGAAATGAGTAAACAAATTCAAAACAACTCTCCTAAATGAGATAATAAAAAAAAGCGTGATAAAAAGCCAATTCCGCCTTGGAACTTGGCGCGACTAACTTACGGACTTTTTTTGACAAAAGCAAATATGTGTATGCAAAAAACGAATAGCAGTGAAAAATATTTGCATCGAAAGACCTCATTCCATAAGGGAAACCGCGTAATTCTGTCCTGGAATTTTTTTCTATCATTTTCCGTCATTCTTTTTTAGTTTGTGGGCTTGGTACAGCTGTCCTTAAAGCGTGATGTTCTTGTAGGAAAAAAAACTGGTAAAGCTGCTTCCCACATTCGCCCTTGATAAAGGGGGAACGGGGGATTGGTCGCAATGCTTACTATAACAATCCTACGTTATAGCCCTTGCTTTGACAAATAAAGAATGGGATATGTTCCACCTTCGACACCAAAAAAATTGAACACACAAACTCCATACATCCCATATAATCCGATTCTCAAAGAACGGGCGAGGGAAATGCGCACCACCATGACAGCCGCAGAAAAAAAATTATGGTTTGAGTTTTTGCGTGGCCATCATGTACGCTGGTTGCGCCAAAAGCCTCTTGGGAACTATATTGTTGATTTTTACTGCTCGGAGAGACAAATAGTTATCGAAGTGGATGGCGATTCCCATTTCACAGACGATGCACAAGAATATGATGCACAACGAACGGCATTCTTACAGGTATATGGGTTGCAGATAATTCGTTTTACAAATAATGAGGTGTTGCATTGTTTTGAAGCTGTTTGTGGGCGTATCGAAAATGCTTGCGTTAGATAATCCCCCGTTCCCCCTTTGTCAAGGGGGCGAATGAGTGATACTGTTGTACTCCGCTTTGTAAAAAGAACTGAACAGAAACCTTTATCAAGGAGCGAATGAGTGATGCCAACACAACACAAACATTTTCGCCTGAAAATACCAGAAGATTTGCTTATCTCCATTACAAGGCGATTGCCAGTATTGTTCCGTGCGAATAGACCAAGCCTTGTTTGACGGCGTTACGTTTGGCAATCGGCACTTTTCCTCTTATTTTCCTTGTGCTTTTCCTTTTGCAAATATATGGTTCTGCGAGCGGAATGTTGTTATTTTTACGGAACGATTCATCGCACAGCACTCTTCTTCTTCACTCCATTCTTGTCACTATGGCACTGCAAGCAGTTACTCTTGGAATTGATATTGGCGGCACAAATACTGTCCTGGGGGTAGTAGATGCGCAAGGCGTTTGTCTTGCCGAAACATTTCTTCAGACTCGCGCCTCCGAGCCGGTTGAGTTGTACTTACCGCGTCTCTACGATTCGATTGAGTCGCTCTATTCGACCGTTTCGGCAGCGTGCGAAATGAAAGGTATCGGTATCGGTGCGCCGAATGGAAATTATTACACCGGCACAATTGAGCAAGCAGCAAATTTGAATTGGGGTAATGTCTTCCATATCCGTCAACTTGTCCACGAGCGTTTTCGCGTTCCCGTTGCGCTCACCAATGATGCCAACGCAGCAGCTTTGGGCGAAATGCTTTTCGGTGCGGCACGTGGAATGAAACATTTTCTTGTCGTCACACTGGGAACGGGTCTGGGAAGCGGGATTGTGGTCAATGGCGATGTGCTGTATGGTTCGGACGGTTTCGCAGGAGAATTGGGGCATACAATTGTGAAAGAAAACGGCAGAATGTGCGGTTGCGGGCGGCGCGGATGTTTGGAAACGTATTCCTCGGCAAGCGGAATACGCCGCACGATGGTTGAACTTTTTGCCGAGCGCACCGAAAGCAGCGCTTTGCGCGATGTGAGTTTTAATGCTATGACCGCAGCAGCTATCAGCTCGGCAGCGCAAGCGGGCGATACTCTGGCACAAGCGGCATTTGAACTGACGGGCGCAACTCTTGGAAAAGCGCTGGCGAATGTGATTTCGTGTTTTAGCCCTGAAGCCGTGATTCTTTTTGGCGGGCTGGCAAATGCCGGAGATTTGATACTGAACCCCACACGCCGCTCAATGGAAGAAACCACACTGAATATCTTTCAAGGCAAAACACGCTTGCTCCTTTCCGAACTCATGGACAAAAATGCTGCCGTGCTGGGTGCATCGGCGCTGATGTGGAAAGAGTTGGAGAAACTTCGTACACTTTGAAGTATATGAATAGAATTATTGTGAAATATTTGCACAGACACGTGAGCGTGGCGCTCAGTCTGTGCTACGGGATAAAATCTGGCTTGGGTAGCACAGACATTCTTGTCTGTGTAATCTGTATCAGTCAAAGACTCACAGACCTGAGCATTACGCTCAAGAATGTCTGTGCTACCAAGAAAAGATTTTTATCATATGCTGTAATCCCGCTCCTTATTATCATTCTGCACAGTTTCATTTTTTTTCTTCATACCGCCAATGCTGAAAACAGCGAACGCAAAGAAAAAACTATCGTTCTTTCGCTTGCAAGTGATGCTGTGATGATTGGTACACAATGCCAATACGCAGAGGACATCCGCAAAACTCTGACGATTGACAGCGTGAGTGCGCCTTCGTTTTCTCGATTCGCTGAGAGTTATCAAGAAAATCTGAATTTTGGTTTCACGCGCTCCGATTACTGGCTGCGCTTCACCATTCAGAACACGACGACCGACGTAAACGACTGGCTGCTCGAAATTAGTTATCCGCATCTGGATATCATTGAGTTTTACGAGCAAGAAGGAAGCAGCGCAGGCGCAAACAGCGCCGAGTGGAAGATGAAAAAGTACGGCGATTTTTTACCCTTCGACACCCGCTCTATCAATCATCGCAATTTTGTCATCCCCCTGCACTTACCCGACACGACGAAGCGAACATTCTACATCAAAGTCGAAGCCTCCGGTTCACTACAAGTCCCGATGACGATTTCGCGCACCCACGCCTTTTATGCCAAAAGTCAGCAAACAGAAATTCTCTTTGGATTGCTTTACGGAATTTTGAGTGTGATGGCGCTGTACAATCTTTTTGTATTCTTTTCCCTCCGCTCGGTGTCGTATTTGTTTTACGTGCTGTATATTATTCCTTTGGGCGTAGAGTATTTCGCCGGAAGCGGTCATGCGTACCAGTATTGCTGGTCTCACTCGTCGTGGTGGGAGAACCAAGTATTTTTGGTGACGAATGGTTTGTGGCGGGCGGCGCTCTGCGCTTTTGCCTACAAATTTCTGGACGCAAAAGTATTTCTTCCCGCGTGGCTTCGGTACGCACTCGTCACGCTGGGCGGAGTGAGTTTGGGAATGATTGTTGTCAGTATGCTTTTCATCACAGAATTTGTGCGCGTAGCAGGAGCTTTTCAGGTGATTGCCGTTACCACCACTGTTTTGATTTCAGGAGCTGCCGCATGGCAACGCGGAAATAATTCCGCGCGGTTTTTGGTGATTGCCATGTCCACATTTTTACTGGGTTCGGTCATCAATATGCTCAGAATTGCCGATATTGTGCCGAGTATGCTCGTCACAGAATACGGCACGCACATCGGCTCGATGATTGAAGTCGTCGTGTTGTCGTTAGCGCTTGCCGACCGTTACCGTATTATGCGCTTAGACAAGGAGCAAACCCAACAACAAATGCTCGCCATGCAAACAGAAGCGAATCAGCTGTTGGAAAAAAAAGTGATTGTGCGCACACGCGAACTGGAAAGCAAAAACGAAGAAATCCAGCGTCAGTTGTTCATTCTGGACACCCAAGCGCACGAAATCGGCGAAACAAATGCAGCATTGCAGGAAAAAAATATGCTGTTGGAGGAGGCAAACAACGAACTAAAAGAAGTCTATCACTCACTCCAAATCGCACAAGCGCAGGTCATTCAGACCGAAAAAATGGCATCCTTGGGGCAGCTCACCGCCGGAATAGCGCACGAAATCAATAATCCGATAAATTATATCGTTGGTGGTGTGACGCTGCTGAAAGAAAATATTGGCGTGATAGAACAGATGCTGGAATTGTACGACCGAGCGGCGAATGAACATCATTTGCATCAATACTTCTCCGAAATCGAAGCGCTCAAGCGTGAGCAACGCCTCGACGTGCTGATACCGCATACCTTCAAGACCGTCGAAGTAATTGCTGAGGGCGCAAAACGAACCGAAGAAATTGTTCGCGGGCTGCGCACCTTTGCCCGTCCGTATGACAATGCACTCAAGAAAAGTAATATCAACGAGAATCTGGACTTGACGGTGGAATTTCTTCAGCATCAATGCCGTGGCAGAATTATGATTGTCAAACACTACGGCGCATTACCCGAAATAGAATGTGTGCCGGGCGAACTGAACCAAGTGTTTATGAATATCTTGGTCAATGCCATACAAGCCATACCGCCGAAGCAACAAGGAGAAATTATCATTCGCACTGAACAAAAAGGCGAAGAAGTGTATATTTGCATAAAAGACAACGGACAAGGCATCAGCTCCGCGCATCGGCAAAAGATTTTTGAACCGTTTTTTACGACCAAAGATATTGGCAAAGGTACGGGCTTGGGATTGTACATTAGCTTCACGATTATCGAGAAACATCAAGGAGACATTAGTGTCGAAAGCGCTGAGGAACAAGGCACCGAGTTTCGTATTCGCTTGCCGCTTCATCAGAGTTGAGTAAAAGCAGTCATTCTAAAAATCAACGCAAACAAAAATGCACGAACGTCCTACAATTTTGTATGTGGATGATGAAGAGCCAAATCTCTTTATCTTCGCGGGTCTTTTTGAACGGCATTATGAGGTGATTACTTCATCGAGTAGCATTGAAGCACTTGCCCTCATTGAATCCCGTCCCATCACGGTCATTCTGGCAGACCAGCGTATGCCGGAGATGACGGGTGTAGAATTTCTGGAACAAGCTCTTGTGCTTGCGCCGGACGCGGTGCGTATTTTGCTGACGGCGTACAGCGACATCGAAGCGGTGATTGCGGCTATCAATTCGGGGCAGGTCTATCGCTACATCGCAAAGCCGTGGAATAATCACGACCTCAAGATGACGATTGATAGCGCCGTACACGTCCACCAATTACAGCGCGAGAACAAAGAACTTTTGAAGCATTTGTCCGAACACAATCAACTTTTGGAACAAAAAGTAGAACACCGAACGCGCGAACTGGACGAAAAAAACAAAGAGAACGAACGCCTCATGCAGCGCGAACTTACGCTTATGGCGCTGCAACTTGCTCAAAAAAACGAGCTCTTGGAGGCATTAGAAAACCGTCTGAAACAAGTGATTCAAAGTACAACCTCCGTGCTGGACGAGATTGCCAAAGAGATTCACAGCAGCATCACGGACGAAAAAGCATGGGAGCCGTTTGAAAAGCAATTCTACAATGCCAATCCCGAATTTTTGCAACGCCTCTACAATCTCTGCCCGACGCTGACACCAATGGAAATAAAAGTCTGCACTCTCCTCAAAATCAATCTCTCCACCAAAGAAATAGCCCATATTTTGTCCGTCAGCTCCGATGCTGTCGAATTCCACCGCTTGAATGTGCGCAAGAAATTTGATATTCCCCGCTCGCAAAACCTCACGTCGTTTTTGAGTCACTTGTAAAAAATTAGGACTTTCGCAAACAAGCTGGAGTGCGAACGGGAGTTCGCATAGATACTGCCTTTGCCTTGTCAACCGAACTTCCGTTCGGACTCCAAAAGAGGATCTTTGCGAAAGTCCTAATACCAATAAGACTTTCGCAAACTCTCCATATTTGCTGTCATTCCGACGCAGGTCGGAATCTATCGGAAACGTGTACACGGCATGGATACCGACCTACGTCGGTATGACAGATACGATTTGCGAAAGTCCTGCATATAATATCGCAATCATCCCAGCAATCAAAATAATCCCAACCAATCCCAGTCTCGTACCAGTACTCGCAAAAATTTCAGGCTAAAAGTGCCAGCACAACCATAGTTTTTTTTCGCCCTTCTGCTGTAACCCCTGTTATTAAGCCATTCCTTCTTCCATAATTCTCCATGATGCTGGCATTCGTCTGGTAGTGCTATTGGTATTCCTATATCGTATTTTTGACCCCAGATGATTGGCAAGCCAAAATAATTGACAACCAAATTCGATTGTACAAATGTGAATAGACGAACGTGACGATGTGATTCAGGAGCAAATGCACACACACTTGTGTTTCGTGTGTGCGAAGTGAGGTTCGTAAGCGAGGTGTGTATTCGTGTGTTCATTGGTTTGTGCGTAAAAAAAATAGACTGCCTAATTCTTTTCCTTTTTTCATAGTACTATTCCTTGTTGTTTTATGATACGATTTTTTCTCCATAGTGTCCTTGCGCTTGCGTGTGTATGCCTCTTGAGGCTACCAGTGCTTGCACAGGAAAGTACGGTTTCCGGTCAAGTTCTTGACAAAGAAACCAACTCTGCTCTTTCAAGAGTAACCGTGCGCCTAAAAGGTGGCAAATCGGGTGCAATCACCGATAAAGACGGTAAGTACAAACTCACGTTGCCCTCAGGTGCGGCAGCGCAGGGAGTTATTACCTTTTCGTTTATCGGCTACAGAACAGTCGAAGTGCCTATTGCCGGCAAATCAACGATTGATGCGGCGCTCGAAGTAGATTGGAAATTGCTCGAAGATGTCGTGGTGACGGCTCTCGGTGTGAAAAAAGAAACGAAAAAATTGGGCTACTCCACTGCCGTCGTCAAGGGCGAGTCCATGACGCAAGCACGCGAGACCAATATCGCAAATTCACTCGTTGGTAAAGTAGCGGGCGTGAACGTTTCGGCTCCGGCTGCAGGCGCAGCAGGCTCTTCGCGCGTAGTCATTCGCGGTAACACGTCCATTTCGAGCGACAACCAGCCTTTGTATGTCGTCAATGGTATTCCGATTGATAACTCTAATCTCGGTAGCGCCGGACAATGGGGCGGATTCGATGCCGGCGACGGTATTTCTTCCTTGAATCCCGATGATATTGAAAGCATGAACGTTTTGAAAGGCGCAACAGCAGCAGCTCTTTACGGTTCACG
>JANYDO010000062.1 GCA_025363605.1 Candidatus Kapaibacterium sp. | reverse complement strand
GCGTCAATATCCACGCCGTAGAAACTGTTGAGCAAAATCCGTTTTTTTTCAGCAATCGTGAGCCGCCATTCTGCCGCTTCCCCTTTGGGAGCAGCATTCCAAACGGCTTTAGTGTACTTTTCGGGGCTGTTCGCCGTGTACCAAGCGGCATACCATTCGAGCACAAATTGGTACGCCCCAAGAAGAAACGAGCCACTTCCGCAAGCAGGGTCGCAGATGCTGATGTTGTCGGCTTCTTTCGGATTTTTGCAGTTTGCCAGCAGTTTCCCAACGGTGTTTTGGACAATATATTCCACGATATATTGTGGCGTATAATAAACACCGCCTGCCTTGCGGACTTCGGGTTTTTCCTGAACGGTAGCAGTGTGCCTTGCATCCAGCACAATGACTTTGCCCAAAAATTGCTCATAGACCTGCCCCAACACTTCGGGGGGAATCATCTCGAAAGCGTAAGGGCTTTCGGGAAAGTAGAGTTTATTGATGATACTGCGAAGCGGTGCATCGTCTATCTTCAAGCGCGGCGTGATAGTGTCTATGCCTTCGTCGTCGCGTCCTTTTTCATGCCGGAGGTGGAATAGACCGGAGTTATAGGTGTCGTCGGCTTTGTGATAGAGTCGCACCAGACTTTCCTGCACAGCGTTCATTGCTGCGGCTTGGAGAAGTTGTCCGTAGTCCTCAATAGCGCGGTCTTCAGCAATGCGGAGAAAAATGATGCGGTCAATGGTCGTCTGCACGGCATGGTTAATGTCGCGCTCAGAAAGTGCGTGATTGTTGCGGGCAATGTTCACGGCAAGGCTTGTACGCCACCGCTCAATATCGCTCAAAAAGGCTTCATCAACCGGCTCAGAACCTTTCTTGACTTTTGTCTGTGCAAATTTTTCCAACGACCCCGCAAGCACGGCATCTTTGTGGAAAAGTTCGGCGATGCTATCCCATTTGGCGGCGTAATCGGTATAGGTGAGATAGAGGATTCGTGCTGTGGCTGCGGCATCCGATTTGTCGGGCTTGACGCGGCAATCATAGACGGCAAATTCCTCGAAGTCGGTTAAAATTGACAGAGGCATTTTCGCGCTCCACGCATAGCGTCGAAGCTGAAAAGCGGGCGTTATGTCTTTGAACAAAAAAATGGACGGTTTTTTCGCCTCAAGAAAAAATCGGCGTTTGCCATGCGTGTAGAAGCCGTAATCAGGTGCTTTGGTGGCATACTCTTCAAATTCATTCACGGTTACTTTATCTTCCGAGCGCACATCACGGAGGTGTTCTGCCAGTCCTTGGGCATTGGTCACATCCCAGCCGAGTGCTTGCATCATCGGATTGAGGAAATCCACGCGGAGCTGTGCTTCGAGGTAGGATGTGTTCTTGTATTCGGCAATATTCCCATCGAAACGTTCAACAAGTCGGAGAATGGTATCAGGAGCAGCCATAGTTCTTGAAGATGGTAGAATAAAGATGGAGATTTGCCCTGTTTTTTAGAAAATTTCACGAGATACGTAGTCTTCCTTCAAATCTAAACAGGTCAAACCTCGTACGCGCGTTCCTGTACGGGATTTGACCTGTTTTGTAGTCAATTTCAAATCAATCGATGTGACTTGACAAACGATATTGCAGAGCAGTGACGCAGCCTTACTTCAGGAAATACATCACCACAGCCGTGAGGATGATGTTCAAAAGCGAAAGTGGGAGCATTACTTTCCAACCCAAATTCATTAGTTGGTCATAGCGGAAGCGCGGAAGCGACCAGCGAACCCAGATGAAAAATGCCATCATGGAGAGAACTTTCACAGCAAATGTGCCGAGTTGCAGCAGCAGCATCGGGAGCGTACCTTCGTGGATGCCGATGGCGGTCAGGACAAATGTTGGGACGGGGAGCTGCCAACCGCCCAAAAAGAGCGTAACAATAATGCAAGGGGCAATGATAGTGTGGACAAACTCAACCAGCATAAAGAGTCCGAATTTCATGCCTGTATATTCCGTGTGATAACCGCCGACCAGCTCCGGCTCTGCTTCCACAAGGTCGAAGGGTGCGCGATTGGTCTCAGCAAAAGATGCGACAAGAAAAATAAGGAAGCCAAGCGGCTGAAAGAAGATATTCCATTTCAAATCGGCTTGCGCACGGACAATCTCGTTCAGATTGAACGAACCGGTCATCATAATAATACCAATGAGAGACGAGCCAAGCGTGAGCTCGTAGGAAATCATCTGCGCTGCCGAGCGTAAGCTACCCAAAAGCGGATATTTGCTGCCCGACGACCATCCGGCAAACGTCATGCTATAGACGGCTATGGAACTCACGGCGAGGATATACAGAATAGCCAAGCTGACATTGGGCGCGACGGTAAAATCAATGCGCGTATCGCCTATCATCACATAATCGGCAAAGGGAATCACGGCGAAGAGCGCTCCCGTTGTGGTGATAGCAAGAATTGGCGCAAGGGTATGGAAAAAGCGGTTCGCACCGGACGGCACGATGTCTTCTTTGAAAATGAGCTTTGCCACATCGGCAAATGCTTGCATCAGACCGAAAGGACCAACGCGGTTCGGTCCAATCCTTAGCTGTATGAACGCCGCCAGACGGCGCTCGCTATATACAGAAATAATTGCACCGGGCAGCAGCACAAGAAAAAATACAATCGCGGCTCTCAGCAGCCCAATAGCAAAAAGCATCAATATATCCATAGCTTTTTCCGAAAAATTCTAATGAGTGGTACGGTTTCAATTTCAATATGAGTTGTACGCAAGGTTTGAAGCGGTTTCACTTTTACTCCTTCGCCCCCTTGATAAAGGGGGGAACGGGGGGATTTAATGAGTTGTGCGATGGTGATAGTAAATCCCCCACTCGCTCCGCTCGTCGCCCCCTCTTTGTCAAGGGGGCTGATCTAATGCGGCTTTCAGCCCTCATACTTTTAGATAATATCCCAGAAAGTATCTTCGTCGAAGTGGTCAAGGGAAACGGCGCGTCCGGCAAGAACGGATGTCAAAATCTTATCAACAACATTGCCAATAATCATCAGCCCAAAGACCCACAGCCACGACGTGCCGCCGATGTCTCGGAGCGTGCGCCCGATAACGCTTGGATCGTCCGTTCCGGCGGTATCTGCCACATCGCTGATTTTGCGTGAGGCATAGACATAATAAATCCAGTTGCCAAGCAAGCCGATGGCTACGGACACCAGCAATGTCGTCATGCGATAGGACTTACCGCCGCCAAGGGCAATGATATATTTGAATACTCGCGTTCCGGTGAACACAAGCACTGCCGGAATATACATCTTACGATATATCATCCAGTATGCCGAGAAAAAGAATGCTGCCCAGTTCCAGCTTGCTTTTTCGCTGGAATTCTCGAAAACATTCCATTTTGCAAGGTAGTATTCAACTTTTTTCTCGACAAAGGCTGCGAAATTTTCTTCGCGATTCATATCGTTCATTTGGTAATAGCACCCTTTCGGAAGAATGGTGGAATTTAATCATTTGCATAGCTCAACGAGTACGATACGCCGGCGTTGACGCTTGCGTACGAGAAAGGCACATAGCCGCTAAACATATACATCAATTTCGCCGAAGCGTCGAAGTTTAGCCCTGGTTGTAGCGGAATACGGACACCTAACTTCGGAGTGGCAGCAAGGTTTATGGCAGCGCCGTTGTCTTCGCGCGGAATACCGCCCACCGTATAGGATCCAAATTCTAAACCAACGTAAGGCTGAACACCCGTCACGGTGAAGTTGTAACGCAAACCGGCTGTCAGCGCGAGATTGAGAAGCGCGTTATTCTTAAAATAATAGCTATTGACGACCGGAAACGAGCCATCGGCATTTTGAAGACGAAAGTACCCATTAGCAAAATATCCCACCACGCCGGAGACGGAAAGAAATAAGGCGCGGTCAAATTGGTAATAATAATTAACCGCAGCACCAAGTCCCAAGCCTACATCTTGGAGGGTGCGGGTTTGTCCATCTGGTGCTTTTACTGTTGCATTGAAAACATATTGGGGTCCGATTTCAACACCGATTTGGTGTATCCAACGTCCGGATTGTGCAAAAACGGGGCTGCAAAAGCAGCATATTGCCGCAAGGCATGCTAAAAAAATGCGTTTCATATCGGCTCTCAGTAATAATGGAATAAAATAATTTTACATTGACCGCAATGACCAACAGTTGCAGCGAACGTGATTAATTCGGCTTGAGCGTGTGCGATTCATACTCAAATACTTCTGCAAATTCTTTTTCCGTCTCGCCGGAAATTACTCCTTTGCGTTCGTCCAAAAGCCCGTAATTCATACCGCTAAAGAACGGAACTGTATCGGCAATATCTTCAAAGACATCCTCCGATGCACGGTAGCGCCAGGCATCGCTCTCAGCGCCCATAGATTTTGCCAGAGCGCTGATAACACGCCAGCTTTGGCGGCAATTACGGCGTTCGCCGTGTGTCCATCGGTCATTGTGGGCGCCGAACTTATCCAGACGGCTCATTTTCATGCCCATTCTGCGTTCGTTCTCTGTGGTGATGATAAAGGGTTCGACGTGCTGCACACGGTTTTGGAAGTTTGTGTATGTACCTTCGAGTTCGGCGTAGGTAGCGGCAGCAAAGACAACGTGCGCTTTTTTCGCCGTTTCGGTATGGTTCGCAGCGTGAACAACCAAGACCGTCAGTTTATCGAGCGCTGCCGACAGTTCGGGAGAAATTGCAGCGAGGTCTTCTTCCATGACGTATAATGCTTTGATAGCACCAGAAGTAATTTTTGCCGCAAGGTCTTTTGCTGAAACGCCGCCGGAAGCGGGCTTCACACCAACTTCGAGAGCACCTGCCGTGTTGGCGGTTATATCGCTGCGGCGCAAGTAATCGTCACCGAAGGAAGCGTCTTCATGGCGGAAGAAATCAACATTGGGCGTGTTCAGCACCTCTTTGGCAAAGCGGGCGAGAGCGAAGTTATCTTCATTCGTTGCATTTGCCGAGCCGATAACCGCGATTTCACTTGCTTTCACGGACTTGAGCAATTCCGCAGCTTTGGCGGTGGCTGCATCCCATTCAGCTTCTACAAGCGCACCATTTATGCGTACAAGCGGCTTGATAACACGGTTTCCATTGACAAATTTGTACTGCGTCAAGCGTCCGTGGTCGCACATCCAGTATTGATTCACGTCCAAATTGGTATTCGGCTCAAGGCGCAAGATTTCGTTATTGCGGCTTCCGGCTTGCATACTGCACCCGCGAGCACAGCCTGTGCAAACACTTTCGTTGAACGACATATCCCAAACGCGGGCTTTGAAGCGGAAGTCTTGGCTCGTGAGCGCACCGACGGGGCAAATTTCGATAACGTTCATTGAGTATGGGCTGTCGAATTCTGTTCCGGGGAAAGTCTCAATAGTAACGTGGTCGCCTCTATCTACAAATGTCAGAACGGGCTGCTTTGCTTCTTCTTTCGCGTAGCGAATACAACGCGAACAGGAAATACAACGTTCAGCATCAAAAAGAACATTCGGACCAAGCGGAACGCGCTTATCTTTGTGGTTCTTGCGCTCATCGAAGCGACTTTCGCCTTTGGAGTGCTTATAGCCGTATTCTTGGAGCTTGCACTGCCCCGCTTCGTCGCAAATCGGACAATCAAGCGGATGGTTGATAAGCAAAAACTCCATTACAGCTTCCTGCGCAGGCTTGACTTTTTCGTGATTGAGCCGAACGACCATGCCCTCGGTTACTTGCGTTGCGCAGGCTATTTGCAATTTGGGCAGGAACATAATAATCGGCTTGCCCGCTTCGTCCAGCGCCGGAGTACGGTCTGGATTCATCTTGGGCATTCCCACATCCACAAGACACATACGACAATTACCCGCCACCGACAGCGAGGGATGCCAGCAAAAGTGCGGCACGTCAAGTCCCTGCTCCGATGCGGCTTGAATGATGGTTTGTCCGGGTTTTGCTTCGATAGTGCGGTCGTCTATGGTAAAAGTCGGCATAGTGAATACTCGCAAGGCAAGTGGTATGAAGGTATTTTGTTTCTAGTTTGCGGAAGGCGAACGTGGAGGCTCGCCGGACGTTTTGATACTCCACAGCGTAGGAACGGTGGAAGTTTGCGGCTCTAAGATAGCAAGATTACGCCGAAATACACAAAAAAAGTTCCCAATATCATTGCAAAATGTGAATTTTCAGTACAAATAGCCATTACCGCTAATATTTTTTCTCCCCGAAGCAGAGCAAATTGGAACAAGTTCCGTATTTTGGTTCTCAATAATTTCAGCCGGAAATGATTATCCCATTAATGTAACCACATCCCTTTTGTTGCAACAAGGCGGCTTTAGCACCTTATTCTCGCTTTTACCTATTCAAAAAAACGAACATTACCATAATGAACTCCCTTGCCCTTTGCAGCACCTATATCATCACTCCCGACGGCAAAAAAGACGGAGCGGTATTGATACAAAACGGTGTAATTACTGGTGTCGTCAGCCGTGCCGATGTGCCTTCGTCGTTTGCCATCGAAGACGTAGGCGAAAGCGTTGTTATGCCCGGTCTGGTAGATAGCCACGTTCACATCAACGAACCCGGGCGCACAGAATGGGAAGGTTTTGTGACTGCTACAAATGCGGCGGCGGCGGGAGGTATCACGACGCTCGTGGATATGCCGCTCAATAGTTCGCCCGTAACGACGAACGTGGTGGCATTGGAAGAAAAAAAAATCGCCTCGCAGGGGAAACTCCGCGTGGATTGTGGGTTTTATGGCGGCATTATTCCCGAAAATGCACCCGAAATCTTGCCGCTTGCTCGCGCCGGAGTAATGGGTTTTAAGGCATTTCTGGTACATTCGGGCATTGACGATTTTCCGAATGCAACAGAAGCCGATTTGCGAGCCGCTATGCCGCTTATCGCCGAAGCAGGATTGCCTTTGCTGGTTCATGCCGAACTTATTCGCCCTGAAACGGCACGAGAATACACAGGCAACCCGCACTCGTACCGAGATTACCTGAACTCGCGTCCCGATGTGTGGGAACTGGATGCAATCGCCATGATGATTCGCCTGTGCCGCGAGTATTCGTGCCGCACACACATTGTCCATGTTTCCTCGTCCCAATCGCTCACACTGCTTGCAGAAGCCCGCGCCGAGGGATTGCCGCTCACAACCGAAACGTGTCCGCAATACTTGTTTTTTGCGGCGGAAGATATTCCCGACAGCGACACACGCTTCAAATGCGCTCCGCCCATACGCGACCGTCAAAACCGCGAGCA
>JANYDO010000504.1 GCA_025363605.1 Candidatus Kapaibacterium sp. | reverse complement strand
GGCGAGTATTTCACGGCATTAGAAACCAGATTTTCTATAATTTCCTGCACAAATTGCGGGTCTGCCAGTACTTGTGCCTCCGCTGCCCGATTCTCCAAGCGCAGTGCAATATTTTTCGGTCGTGCGTGCTCTGCATAAAAGTCCACTACGGCTTCGACGATTGTCCCTACGCTAAAGGCGACACTCTGTATCGTTAGCGTCCCGCTTTCAATTTTATTGACATTCAAGAGTTTATTGATAATCTCCAGCATCCGCTCTGCTATTGCGTCAATATCGCCCAACTTGCCGATAGCTTTTTCCATAGCGACAAGTACATACTGCTTATCCATATCTTGCAGACGATGACGGATAATACCGGTGGCAAGCAAAATACCGGTTATCGGATTTTTCAAGTCGTGTGCGGCAATGCCCATCAATTCGGTCTTCTCCAAATCAAGAACTTCAAGCCGGGCATTTTTCAGAGTAAGTTCGGTGTTGTTCTCCGCTAATATTGCTGTTTGCTGACGAATAATCTCTTGGTTGATGATATTCTTTGCTGTTAGCTGGAAAGACGTTCGCGCCAGTAACCACGCGATGATGACCATAGCTAGTGTATTGGTATAATGCCCGCTATGATTTGGTTCGGGCAAAATAGAAGCCACCGCCGCCATAAACACGCCCTGCACCAATACGAACATAAACAACGACTGCATCGGGGGGAAGTAAAACGAGGCGGCAATACCGAAAATCGCTATCACATATTCCGTAATAAGCCCGTGCTCGTGCTGATTGACCCAGCCCGCCAAAACAGCGCACCAAAGCAAAACACCCCACGCAAAAGCTGCATTATAGAAACGCCGCAAGCGTTCTTTGCTCTCCGGCAAACGTTCCGCGACGAAGGAAAAAAGAAGAAAAAATGCCGTACTGACAACCAAGATAATGTGCATCGTACACAAATGCTGATAGCCGATATTTCGTTCCCAATAGCCTTCCACTCGAAGCACGGCAAAATCACGGTAGAGCAAGAAACAATGAACCAAAAACAAGACTAATGCAAACAACCGAACACGCCCAAAGTTTATTCGGGCGCATTCTCGTAGAATTGTTGCATACTCAGTTGGTGTGAAATTGCTCTTGTACGTTGCCATGAATCTTGTGCTGGTGAAAATGTGGCAGAACAAGCAAAATACAGTAAGTACGGGCAATTACCAAATCAACAAACAACGATTGGTACGTTCATCATGCCAAACCACTTCGGAGTTCGACAATAAATGTCGTGCCTTTGCCGACCTCACTTTCCACCGACAGCCGTCCGCCGTGCCGCTCGATAATATGCCGCGAGATACTCAAGCCCAAACCGCTATTGCCTACGCCTTTGGTGGAGAAAAATGGCTCAAAGATTTGCTCGCGCGTCGCATCGGTCATTCCCTTGCCGTTGTCTGCTACACGCATCATGGCTTGCTTTGATGAATACTCTGCTTCGATGCTGAGTGTATCGGCTCCGGCTTGGATGGCGTTCACCATCAAATTGAGCAGCACTTGATTCAATTCCCCAAAGTTCGCATGGATACTCATGGTTTCGGGAATATTCACATGGAGACGGACAGTCTGGAATTGCAACTGGAATAGCCCAATGGTACTGCGTATTTCTTGCGCCCAATCACCTGCGAAGACCTCATTTTCCTGATGCTTAGTGAAACCTTGAAGATTTGCAACGATAGTCTTGACGCGGCGTGCGCCGTCGGCAGCGAGTTCCAAACGCGCGAGCGCATCATTGCTCAATTCTTGAAATTGTTGCACTTCGGGAGAATGTTTGCTTTCCTCGTCCAGAAGCGAAAGAAAGTACGCATTCATCTCGTCAAGTTTCGTCCGCGTTTGATTGATAGCGGAATAGGCAATGGCATTGGGATTATTAATTTCGTGCATCACTCCTGCTGTCAGCATACCGATTGCATTCATGCGCTCGGACTGCACAAGCTGGGTCTGCGTGGATTTCAGACTTTGCAATGTCGCGTCCAACTCTGTATTTGCCAGTTCGATTTCGCGGGACTGTACGTCTTGAATCTCCAACTGCCGCTTGATTTCGCCGTTTGCCTCACGGAGTTCTTTGGTGCGCTTATGGACTTCCACTTCGAGCAAACGGTTCTGCACCTCCACTGCCCGCACACGTACGCGCACAATCATCACCACAGCGCCGATAAGCGCAAGCCCGCAGACAAGCCAAAACCACCAGCGCTGATACCATGCGGGCTGCACGGTCACGACAAGCGCGATGCCATTCTCATTCCATACGCCATCGCTATTGCAGGCTTTGACGCGAAAAGTGTAGTCGCCGGGCGAAAGGTTTGTGTATTTGGTTTCGTGCTTGAGTGAAGGCTCCGTCCAGTCCCTATCGAAGCCTTCCAGTCGCCAAGAATACCTATTCAGTTCCGGCGCGGTAAAATCCAGCGCTGCAAACTCAAGACTGAGTGCGTTGTGGTCATACGACACATTTACTGAGCGAAGGTCGCCAAGTGCGGTGTCGCTCTGGAGCGATTTGCCCATCAGATAGATAGCAGTCATTCTGACCCGAGGTGGGTGTGGATTATCACGTAGGCTGTCAGGATGAAACAAATTCAACCCATCAGTGCCGCCAAAGTAGATATAGCCACCGCGCGTCTGATGAAATGCCATGCGATTGAATTCCCACCCCTGCAAGCCGTCATCGGGTGTGTACTGACGAAACTTTTTGGTCATCGGATTATACACCACCACTCCTCGGTCACAGCTCATCCATATCATACCATTTTTGTCTTCAAAAATCCCATAGACGTTGTTATTCGGCAGCCCATCTTTTTCCGTAATGTTCTCTACATGGTCATTGGTATCGCATCGGTAGATTCCATCGCCTTTGGTGGTTATCCAGACGTTTCCGGCGCGGTCTTGCATCATACTCGAAAAACTATCAGCCCGACGAATAGGAGGCTGTAGAGCGAGGGTATCCCATTGGTGTTGAGCCTTATCATAGCGCATAATAAGCGGTGAATTGAGCGCAAACCAAACTCTTCCTATTCGGTCTTGTAGCATAGCATCCAGACGTGCGGCATTGATGGACATTTCTTTGAATGGGAAAAATCGCTTGCCGTCGGAAGACACCATACCAAGATAACTTCGCCCTTTCGCTGTGTCGGATGTCCAAAAAACGCCATCGTTGTCCTGATATATCTGTGTTATCGGGCGCACGGCAAGCGAGCGAAAGCGCCCCGTAGCGGTATTCAACTCTTGAGAAAAAAAGTGTCTATACAACCAAATGAACGGCGGCTTTGCCGGTAGAACACCCCAAAGTTCGTCACTGGCAATACCATCAGGGTTATTTGGGCGATGCCGATAATGCTTCACCGCACCAGTGAGACGATTGATACGATTTAATCCGCCGTATTGTGTGCAGACCCATGCCATAGCATTAGAATTTTCCCATATCCCACGAATATAGTCGTTGCTGATACTTTGCGGATTGGCGGGGTTGTGCTTCCAAAGTCGAAATTTAGGCTTGTAAGGCGACCACCGCACCAGACCACGCACGTTGTCGCCCAGCCAAACCACACCCGTACGGTCGGTGAAGCCGCAGATAATATCGCTGCTATTCATCGTGCTGCGAAGAGACGTGGTGAGATTCTTGACAGCACCCGTTGACGGATTGATGGTAAAGAGATATTGATCAAGCAGCACCCAAACGAGACCATCAGGAGACTGACAAAGAATATGTCGGTTCCAAAATTGACGTTTTGGTAATGGTACTTGTGTGTGTGAATTAGCAAACGAAGCCACCACGCGCTCGGTCTGCGGGTTAAAGACGGCGATAGAATCTTCCAACGCAAGCCATATATTACCTCTATTGTCCATCGTCTTCATGGCACTAAAAATGGGCGTTGTCAAAATATGCCGCAAACGGGATGTGCGCGTTTCATAGACAAAAAGCCCCTTCATCGTCATTATCCAGAGATTTCTCTGTCTGTCGAATATCGTCGTTGCTGCAAGAAAAGTTTTCGCATCCTGTAACTCCTCATTGGCGAGGAACTGCGCCTTGAAGCTGCGCTTATCCACAACGAAGACACTGGTTCCGGCATTGACATAAAAGGTATTTGCACCATCGTCAAGAATACTCCGAATGTTCTGCATAGGAACTTTTGTCGGCATACGATATGACCGGAAACTCTTGCGCACAGGCTCAAATCGGCAGATATAATCTTGCGTACCTACCCATAAATTGCCGCTTTTGTCCTCAGTAACGCAGGTTACACCATTCTGCGGAAGAGACGTTGAATCGCCATCGCGGTGGCGATAGACCGTAATCTTCGAGCCGTCGTAGCAATTCAGACCATCAGCAGTACCAAACCACATCATTCCATGACGGTCTTGCGTGATGCAATACACCTCGTCGTTGGAAAGCCCGTTAGCATGGTTAAGACGCTGAAAGGTTTGTTCCGCGCCGTTTTGAGCAAAACACGTATTAGCCAGAACACCTGTAAGAACGAGGTATATGATTGCAAAACAAAGCGTTAGAAAACCATATCGGCGGCAAAATGCTGCTATTATGCGAAGTAACGACATCATAGCTCCTTATCAATTTTTGGGCAGTTCGACGACAAACGTTGCTCCTTCACCGAAAACGGACTCGCACCAGACGCGACCACGCATTGCCTCTACTATTTTTTTGACAATACTCAAGCCCAGACCGCTACTATGCTCACCGCCGGTGGGCTGTGCAGAAAGGCGGACAAACTTACCAAAAAGTTTCGTTTTGTCCTCGTCGCTGAGTCCGGGTCCTTCGTCGCGGACACTGATACGAACAGTGTCGGTGTCATGAGTGATAGACACAAAAACATTTGTACCCGTAGGCGAGTACTTCACAGCATTGGACACAAGATTATCCAAGACCTGATGCAGTCGGCGTTCATCGGCAAGAGCAATCATTCGGTCATTCGGTGCGTCGTAGTGCAGCGTAATATTTTTATCCTTTGCCCGTTGGCGATAATCGTCCACGACAAATTTTGCCAAAACGCTGACATCAAGCGCTGTGGAAGAGAGTTCCATTGTACCAGACTCTAACCAATGGTCATCCAGAAGCCCTTTGACTAATTCCAGCATATTCATACCGGTTTGCCGAATAAGCTGCGCAAACTGCTGATAATCTGCCGTTCCTAAGTGCAGTCCGTTATTTGGCACCATAAGTTCGGTCATTCCCAAAATCGCACTAATCGGATTCTTGAGGTCGTGCGAGACGATGCCCATAATTTCATTTTTTTCCTCGTTCAGCATCTGCACCTGACTCAGTGCGGCTTCCAGCTCAACATTTTGGGTAATAAGGTCGTACTGCTCAAAGCAAAGCCGAACTGTTTCCAGCAGCTCTTCGTCTTCCCACGGCTTGCCCACAAAGCGATAAATAGAGCCGTTATTGATGCTCTCAACAATTTCTTTGATGTCCGTATAGCCCGTCAGGGTAACACGCACAGCACTCGGCGCAATCTTCAGACTCTGACCAAGAAACTGTGCTCCTGTCATGCAGGGCATACGCTGGTCGGCAATAATCACCTGCGGTGCGTAGCCTCCATGCAAAATATGTAAGGCTTCCGCACCCGATCCGGCAACACGCACGGTGTAAAGAGGTGCAAAAAGGCTCGTCAGAAGGAGCAAAATACCCGGCTCATCATCCACAACTAATAAGCGCCGTTGCTGCACGTGCGCCCCGGCAGATTGCTCACTATTTTGCTCGAAGTTTTGCGTGTCGGACTTTTTAATTTTTAGCATAGACGTTGCAACGGGGAACAATGTGGGAGAAAGACACATTTGGAATATTTTCATTCAGAATATCATCAACGACGAGAAGGCAGACACAAAGATACAACAAAAGGCGGAAATATAGGACGAAAGGAGAAAGTCACTTAGGGCTATCGCATGAAAAATACAAATGGCGGAAATACTTGCACTGTTTAACAAGGGAGCATGCTCCCTTGTTTTGCAAAGCTAGTGTTTATGAGGGGTGAAAATTTTCATGCGATTACCCTAGAAAGTCACTATGGGGTTCGTTCCTGGCTTTTTTGCTTCATATTTTTTTCTTCAGCCTTTCGATAACTCCACAATAAATGTTGCGCCCTGCCCCAATTCCGATTCGCACCAGACGCGCCCGTTCATAGCTTCCACCATTTTTTTAACAATACTCAAGCCCAGACCTGTGCTGTGTTCGTCGCCCGTTGGACGGGCAGAAAGGCGGGCAAACTTACCAAACAGCTTTTTCATATCGTCTTCCGAAATACCGGGTCCTTCGTCCTGAACTTCCAAACGAACAGCTTCCACGCCGGACTTCACGCGCACAAACACGCTTTTCCCATGCGGAGAATATTTCACGGCATTCGAGACAATGTTGTCCAGAACTTGTAGAAGTGCTTGCTCATCAGCAGTAACTATTGCAGACGAGTCCGACGTTTGCAGATGCAACGTGATGGATTTACTCGCCGCATGATACTGATATTGCTCACAGATGGCTTCAATCTGGGGGAGCATATCAAATTCTACCGACATAAAGTGGATAGCTCCTTCATCCAGACGATTTATATCCAACACATTGGAAACCAGTGCCAGCATACGCCCGCTCGTTGTGATAATTTTGTTGGCAGCATCGCTCAAATTCTGCCCCGAAAAAGCCTCTGATTGAATCAACTCTGCCATACTGCGCACCGCACCGATAGGGTTTCTCAAATCATGTGCAACAATGCCCATAATCTCGGTCTTTTCTTGATTCAGCAACGCAAATTGCTCATTTTGTACTTTTAAGTCCTCATTGATTGCACTGATTTCAATAGCTTGGTTGGTCAAAAGATTATTTTTTTCCTCAATATCCACTTCATATTTCCTGCCAATATACCGTGCAGCCAACGTTGAGAAGACAATGATACAAACCCCCAAGATGGCAAACCACAAGAATAATTCTGCTCTCAATTGTGTTAGTTCCTGACGAATTCGGCGGGCATTTTCATGAATGGCTATCACCCACGTTGTATGTTCAACGGGCTGAAAATAAATTATCTGAGAGACGGTATCGCCGCTCATCAGCACCCCGCCTCTTCCCTCGGACGAGAGCGAACGGTTTATTGCCGCAGGTGTAGTCGGCGTACTTTCCAAAGCCTCCACAGGCAGAAAATTAGGTTTCAAGCCCGTCTTATGCCCAATTTGCGCCGAATCCGGATGGCACAAAAGCACACCTCGATTCCTATCAATCATACACATATAACCCCTATCGGTTTGTGTACCGCTCACCATTCCCTGAAAACTTTTCGCTACCTCTTCCATCGAAATTCCCAATCGGAGCTGGGTGTTAACGATACGTAGGATATTTTGCCCTTGCCGCTTATTAACATCAACTTGTAATTGGATATACATTTTTTCGACATAATCCACCAAATACTCAACTCCCAGAATGCCAATAGAAACGACAACTATTGATACGACGAAAAAAGTAGTAACGTTGAGTTTTACGTGTCTTGACTTTATTGTTAAAAACTTTCTGAAAATATGCTCAAGCATACAATGAAGTCCAATAGTGGTGAAATTACGTTAATTGTTTTTGTTGTATCGTCTTGAAGGTCTTTTTCACCACAACAACAGCAATGATAAGTAAAATTTGACTTTGCCAGTGCTGCTGAAAATTGGATTCAAGATGCTCCCTTTCAGTCGGACAAACAAAAAAAAACTTACTTCCACCAATGTAAAAATTTGGTAATATGCGAAAACAGAAAGATTTCTTACGATTACCCAACAACGTTCGGCGGGCATACATGAAAAGCGTAAACATTCCCAAATTCCCATACATTCATCACGCGCACGGTAATTCCACAATAAACGTCACACCTTGCCCAAGCACCGATTCGCACCACACACGCCCGTTCATAGCTTCCACCATTTTTTTAACAATACTCAAGCCCAGTCCTGTGCTGTGTTCGCCGCCCGTTGGACGGGCAGAAAGGCGGGCAAACTTACCAAACAGCTTTTTCATATCGTCTTCCGAAATACCGGGTCCTTCGTCCTGAACTTCCAAACGAGCGGCTTCCACGCCGGACTTCACGCGCACAAACACGCTTTTCCCGTGCGGAGAGTATTTCACGGCATTCGAGACGAGATTATCCAGAACTTGCGTGACGGCATTTTCATCGGCAAAAGCGAGTGTTTCCGCTCCCATACCGACAAAAAAAAGCGCGATGTTTTTTTCTTGCGCCACGCGCGCATAGTCTTCGGTTACGCGGCGCACAAGCGGCTCTATGTCAAATTCTTTCGGCGCGAGTCTCACGCCGCCGCGCTCTATGGCATTAATATCGAGAAGATTCACGATAATTTCGTTCATACGATGCGCTACTGTGCCAATCGCCCGGGCTTGGTGAATAATATCGCCAGACTTCATGCGGTCGTAATATCGCTCTATCTTTTCCGAAACCATGATAATATGCTGAAGGGGGTTTTTCAAATCATGTGCGGCTATGCCCAAAAACTCATTCTTTTCTTGGTTCAGCATTTCAAGCGTGATATTTTTTTCCTGAAGCGCTGAATTGGCAATTTCAATTTCCCGTGCCTGTTCCTCTAAAATCTGCTGCTGTCGCTCCAACGTAATATTTTTTTCGTGCAAAGCGGTGTTTGCCGTTTGAATTTCAGCAGCTTGGATTTGTACTTCTTTCGTGCGCTTGGCGACAACTCGTTCTAATTCCCGCGCCTTTGCCCGCAAGCGCCGTGTGCGCCAGCGAAAACCCTGATACGCGCCGCTACTGACAAATATCACGCAGAGTCCGTAAAATTGCCACATCTCCCACCAAAAAGGCGTAATAGAGAAATTGATCCAAGCCCCCGTCTCGTTCCAAACGCCGTCGTTGTTGCAAGCGATAACGCGGAAACGGTAGTCGCGCCCTCGTTGAAGATTCGTGTAATAGGCGGTACGGCGGTTTCCGGCTTCCACCCAGTCCTTATCGTAGCCTTCAAGCATATACTTAAACTTCACACGCTCGGCGGCGGCAAGGCACGTGGCGGTGTATTGAAATTCGAGTTTTTCGGTGTCAGTCGGCAGAATGGTCGCAGAGGTGGAAGGTTTCCCATCGACGCGCATCTCCTCCAGAATCACCTGCGGCGGAACAGGATTTTTATAGATTTTGCGCGGATCCACAACAACTGCGCCCACTGCGTTAGCGAACCATAGCCGCCCGTCGCCGGAGCGCCATGCCGAAGGCATACTCCCGCCGTTGCACTCGGCTACCGGCATTCCGTCGGCTTTTCCGAAGACCGTGCAGACGATGTGTGCCGTTGCACCGTCCATAAATGCGTTCAGTTCGGCTTTGCTCACGCGAAACACGCCAAGATTGCAACTCATCCAGAAATTGCCCAAACCGTCGTCGAGAATGCTGTGCACATTTTCATCGAACAAGCCGTGTTCCGTGCTGCAATGGGTAAACTTCCCGTTTTTGTAGCGATGCAAGCCGCCTCGGTTCATGCCAAGCCAGAGCGCCCCGCTTTCGTCTTCGTGCAGCGACAAAACGCTATTCATGGTTAAGCCCTGCGCAGTGGTGTACTGCTCCAACTGCGACGCTCCCGGACGCAGAGCGTTGAGGCCGCCGGATGTGCCTATCCAAATCGTGCCGTCGGACGACTCCAATACTGTACGCGGTTTATTGCCACACAAGCCGTTTTTTTCTGTCCACGATGTAAATTTTCCATGTTCCAAACACTGAAGACCGCTGTTGTACGAGCCAATCCAGACGCGGTGTTTACTATCTTCAAACAAAACGCGGATATTATTGCCAAGCAGTCCGTTCGCCGTTGTGTAGGTTTTGATAACGCGACCGTTTTTGACGCAGGAAACACCGCTTTCGGCTGAACCCACCCAGAGAACGCCCGCCGCGTCTTCCATAATAGCCCTGCCCGCATTGCTGAGTAAACCGTTGCGCTCTTTGGTGAAAAAGCTAAACGTGCCGGCGTTCAAGCGTGCTACGCCGACGTTGGCGGTGTTGAAATACATTGAGCCGTCGCGGCTTTGCAGCAACGTCCAAGCAAACTCGCCGACAAGTCCGTTGCTTTTTGTGTAGCCTGTGAACGAAGCATTGGCGAGGCGATTGAGACCGCCGCCATTGGCACTGCCAATCCAGAGCATCCCCTCGCGGTCTTGAATAATAGCGTCCACATCGTTGCTGCCAAGCCCGTTAGCGGTGGTAAAGCGTTCAAATGTGCGGCGAGAGGCTGTGCCACTAGAGGCTGTGCGGCGCATCAAACCTTGTGTTGCCGTGCCAATCCACAGCGTTTGCTCCATGTCCTCGTACAGCGCTGTGACAACGTTGTCCGATAAACCGGAGCGCTCGGTATGGGTTTCCACTATGCGAAATGCGCCGTCGCTCCATACCGCACGTTGTAGCCCGCCGTTCGAGCCTATCTGGAGCGTTCCCTCTCTATCGCAAAGCAGCGCACGAATAGCTGTGTTGACCAAACCGTCCCGCACACCGAAAGAGCGCATCTGAAGAGTGCCGCTCACGTCGGCGGTGTTCGACGCGGTTATCCGCACCGCGCAGAGTCCTTCCTGCGTTCCCACCCAGAGAATACCTGCCGTCGTGTCGGCGGCAAGCGAAAGAATGACATCGCTCGGCAAGCCGTCGCTCACACTCAGGCGGCGGAACGTTGCCGCGTTTGGCTGCCACGAGTATAATCCTTTATTTGTACCAATCCAAACGCTCCCGCGCCATTCCGCCAGCACACGAACATCGGCTTTTGGGTCAATAGTGTGGCTCGTAAACACTCCGTTGTGCAAAGAAAAAAGGCAGCCGTTCGCACCTCCTCCCCACAAAGTGCCATCAGAGGTTTCCAGAAGCGCGTTGACAAATTTGTTGCTTATGGCCGGAGCATTACTTTTGTCGAAGACGGTAAAATTGAGTCCGTCGAAGCGCACAAGACCTTCTTGTGTGCCTATCCAGATGTAGCCGTTGCGCGTTTGGCAAAGCGTTTGAACAGAGTTTTGGGGAAGACCGTTTTCCGCCGTCCAGACGCTATGCCGGTATTCGGCGATAGATTTTGATGGGTCTAAACCGCGAACGGTGATCGGGCGCTCTTGGGCGACGGCGACGCATCCGCAAAAAAGGGCGAGGAAGAAATATCGAATGGATGGCATAATGCAGAGCAACAAGCATGAAACTTCCTTGAATAGCGTTATGCGGTAAAATACAACGGCACGAGGTAAAATGTCAATGAAATGTTGACAGACGCGCATGAAAAATGCAACCCTATACACTGAGGACTATGGAAATACTCTTGGCAATTCCACAATAAACGTCGCGCCCCTGCCTACTTCCGATTCGCACCAGACTTTGCCCTGCATTGCTGCTACCATTTTTTTGACGATGCTCAGTCCCAGACCCGTACTGTGTTCGCCGCCTGTTGGTTGCGCCGAAAGGCGGGCAAATTTTCCAAAGAGTTTTTTCATATCGTCAGGTGAAATGCCTTGCCCTTCGTCTTTTACCTCAATCCTTACAACATCTTTATCGCTCAGAACCCTCACAAAAGCATTTTTTCCATGCGGCGAATACTTCACGGCATTAGAAATAAGATTGTCTAAAACCTGCATGGTTACTTGCTCGTCAGCAAAGACGATGCTTTCACCGTTGGCTTCATTGCTGAAGTGGAGCATGATGTTTTTTGCTTCCGCCGGGGTGCGGTATTCATAGATGGCGGCTTCCACAAACGGCGCAATATCGAAGCTGACTATCGTGAGTTGGAAACCACCCGATTCCAAGTGGTTCATATCCAATAGGTAGGATTGGGCTTGTTTGAATTGACCTGTTTTGTTATAGGTGTAGCCAATATTGTTCAGCGAGCTGGCTATACCCGATTTATCCCCAATTTCTTCTTTTATCCGCAGCGATTTGAAGTGATTCTCCAATGCCTCGGTGTATTTACCTCGGCGACGGTACACATTGCCTATATTATCCAAGGCATCAGCCACACCCTTGCGGTAATGAGAACGTTCCGCCACGTTCTGAGCTTCTTGCGCGTAGGTCATTGCTGAATCGTATTGGCTTTTTTCTCCCAAAAATACCACGCCAACTCATTCATCGCACTCACGCGCGTGGTGTCGTGTTTGGCGGTGGCTATCACGCGGCGCAGGGAGTCTGCCTGTGCGGGTGTTTGGATGAGGGGCTGTGCGCTAAGGCGTGGTGCGACAGACAGCCCGCAGAGAAGCAGCAGCAGCAGCAGCGCGAGGTGGTGATAGTTCGGGGCAGCAGTGTTGTTGGGAAAACAGTTCATGGTAGCACAGAAGAGAAATGATTCGTAGATTTGCGGGTATTCTTTCTGGCTCAACATACACAAATTTACCAATCAAAACAACGATGAAAACCACAAACAGCAAGCCAACACTCAAGCCCTTTGAGAAGTGGAATATAGACCAACTCAAAACGGAATTTCAATTACGGCGGCGTGATACATTACCATTACTCGAAACGTGGATAACGAGTCCATTGATACCGCTTGCAGAGGACATACACCGAGCAGTTTTGAGTTTACAAGAATTTTTACGAAGAAATGTTGACTTCTGGAACGAGGAAGAACTCAAGTTTAAGTTCATCGGACCGCTTATTTCCATGATTCGGTTCGATTCTGAAGAGTATTCCGCATTTTTGGACAGAAAACTTCCTGCGGAACTCAATGGTGAAAAAATCACGGGGATTGTGGACTTTATGGTAGCTACGGGCAAAGTAGAGCCACAAGAGCCGTTTTT
>JANYDO010000475.1 GCA_025363605.1 Candidatus Kapaibacterium sp. | reverse complement strand
TCTGAAAAACGTGATGGGGTTGGAGTTATTTTCCGGACTCAGCGAAGAATCCATCCATCAAGATTTTTGGGCAACACTGCTTGTGTCCAACATGGAAACCCTCTTCTCTGCTGATGCGCAGGTCATTTTGGACGCGAAACCAGCAGAAAACCTCTATCGCCAACAGGTCAATCATAGCGTTGCGTTTTCGACTTTGCGCAGGGATGTTATGGAGTTAGTCCTGTCATCCGCCCAGTCCACCGATGAACTCTTGGCGCAGCTGACCATCTTGTTCTTGCAAGCGCCCGTTCCCAGACGACCACACAGGAGTCTGCCGCGCAAGAAACCAACGCCCACACAACAAGTCCGATTTTACAAATACACCCGCAAACCCGCTTCTTAGCTTGGTTATGGGCTTAACTTAATGACATTGGACCTAAACAGTTACTTTCAATTAATACCAAAGATTTTCATACTCAACTACCTCACCCTACCAATGTACCGTCACAACTCACATCCAACACCCTTAACCTCAACCGTGCATCCCATCGGAAGTAAAACAACAGAAACCATTTGGCAGAATAACGACTTTTACCGAACTTCGTGCCGTAAACACGACCTCTCATACTGCAAAGCATCAGTTCATTTGCACTACTAGAATCCAAGCTATGACCTTACAAGAACAAATCGAACTCCTCAGCGCCGAAGCCGCGCCGTCTGAACAAGAAGTGATGCCCGTTGTGACCGAGCTTCTCCATCTGCTCAATGCCGGAAAAGTTCGTGCCGCCGAACAGGATATGCAGAAGCACTGGCGGGCGAATACATGGGTAAAAAAGGGGATTTTACTGTGCTTTAAGTATGGCAGAATGTCCGATATGTCCACAGGCGCATTTCGCTTTTTCGACAAACACACTATTCCGATGAAGTCCATGAATCTTGATAGCGGTGTGCGCGTGGTGCCGGGCGGCTCTGCAATTCGTTCGGGGGCATTTGTGGCACGGGGAGTGATTTGTATGCCGCCGATGTACATCAACATCGGAGCGTATGTAGATGAAGGCACGATGGTAGATTCTCACGCGCTTGTGGGAACGTGTGCGCAGATTGGCAAGCGCGTTCACCTTTCGGCAGCAGCACAGATTGGTGGCGTATTGGAGCCAGCCGGAGCGCGTCCGGTCATTATTGAAGATGATGTATTTGTGGGCGGTAACTGCGGTGTGTACGAAGGTGTGATTGTCCGCAGCCGTGCTGTCCTCAGTTCCGGCGTAATACTGAACGGCTCTATCAAAGTGTATGATGCAGTCAACGGTACGGTTCTTCAGTCCACACCCGACACGCCACTTGAAATTCCCGAAGGAGCAGTACTCGTGAGCGGTTCGCGTCCGCTCGACACGCCGTTTGGCAAAGAAAAGGGATTGTCGGTCTATACGCCGATTATTGTAAAATACCGCGACCCCAAAACCGATGCCAAAACCGCATTGGAAGATGCACTGAGGTAACAAAAAAAAACAGCAGAAGAAATTGTGCCATATTCTTCTGCCGTTAGTGGTGGAGGTTTTTTGATTGGTGATAGTAGTTGGTAGTCCGTTGTGCCTAGCCGGCTACCTTGGTTCCCCACGAGAGATGCCAATCATCATCAGTTTTCATGCGCCTTTCAATATCGTTTTATCGGCGCTTATTTTCCTGTCAATTTATCCAATTCCTTTTGCCAACGTGCTACGGTCGTACTTTTGGTCGTATTCAAGATACCAAGCGCTTCTTGAAGTCCTTGCACAGCCCGCGCTTTCTTGCCTTCCGCCGCATCCACAAGTGCCAATTCCGCCCGTGCTTCGCCCTCGAGCTCCTGCAAGCCCAGTTCGTGTGCCGCTTTTACGGCATTGTTCAGATGCACTCGGCTTTCGCTTGCATTACCCGCTTGGCGCAAAAGTGCACCTAATGATTTTTCGATGAAGGCAGCAGCTGTGCGGTCATGCGACGCTTCTTTGGCTTGGAGTTGCTTTCCGTAGTCGGCAATCGCATCGGCATAGCGTCCTTGCATACTACCGCCACTGATGCGAGCAGTGTATTCGCGGGGTTTCGCGTTTGCCTGAGCATCACTTTGTGCATTATCTTCCTTAATGACTGCCGCCGGAGCAGACGCACCATTTTGTGCGTCTGCTTGACGCTGTGCGGTGATGTCAGGTGTAGTATGGTCTGCCGTGCTTGCTTGCGGCGATTTCACTTGCGTTTCAGGATTTTGCGCCACAGTTTCTTGTGCGGTAGCTGTTTGACGCTCTCCCGCTGGCTCTGTTGCTTGTCTTTCTGCTATCTGTTTTTCAGCAGCGTTCTTTTTGACCACGTAATTTACTACGGCTGCTCCGCTCGCAATCGTTGCCGCGCCGATCCCCGCGCTCACGACCATCGAAGTCGTAGAAGCAAAAATAGTGGAAAGCAATGATGAAGCCCACGAGATCGTACCCGCGCCCACGCTTGCGGCAGATGCTGTCGTAGCGGTACTTGCAGCGGTTGTGCTACCTACTGCCGTAGTCGTAGCGGCAAAGGCTGATTTCCCAACTGCAGCGGCAATCGTTCCGGCTGTCGCTGCCGCACCTGCGGCTATCACTGCCGTCGCCAGATTGTTCTCGACGGTGCGCAAGAAAGCGGAGGTTCGCGCATCATCCAGCGCTGGTTCAAAAAGCATACCCTGAATGGTCAGGATTTCGCGGACTTCCTGTGCAAAAGTCGGCGAGGTCTGCAAAAGGCGATCAAAGTCGGTGCGCTGCCCCTCCGAGAGCGTACCATCCAGATACATCGCCAAAAGTTCGTCGTTGTTCATGGTTTTTCGATAATGTGCCGCGCGCACCCTGCTTGCACACGCTGCGTGAAGAATCTACGTTGTACAAACTATCAATACACTGTGCGGTTTGTGCTATAAATGGTGTTGTTTTTGCTTTCAACTCTCGTCGCCGTCGGGCTTGAGTTCGCGCAAATAGGGCTTCAGTGCTTCATGCAGCATCTTTTTTGCCCTGAAGACGCGCACTTTCGCAAGCGAGAGCGAGATTTTGAGCATATCGGCAATTTCTTCGTACTGGAAGCCGTCGAAATGCTTGAGTTCAAGCGGTTCGCGGAATTCTTCCGGCAGTGAAGCGATTGCCTTTTTGAGCGCATCCGAGAGCAATACGTCCTCGCCCGTGCGGTCGTCGGGGTCGTTAATGGAATAGGCGATGTCGTCTATGTCCGTCGTAATGCGCTGTTTTTGCTTGTGGTTCAGCGTTTGATTGCGGGCAATGGTAAAGAGCCATGCCGCAAAACTGCCACCCAAAAACGATGCGCGTTTTTCAAAGACCAATGTCATAACGCTTTGGAACACATCTTCTGCAGACTCGCGCGTTTTCATTGCCCGAAGACAATAGGCGAACAGTCGCTTATCGTAACGCCTATAAAGCGCTCGGAACGCCTGTTCATCGGCTTTTTCGCGGACAAGAGCAAAGAGATCTTCGTCCGTCTTGTCGGCAACATTTTCTTTGGCAACCGTCATTGTGTCTGCTGATTGTGGCTCTCGCGTCGGATATAAAAGTCTCATTTGCTATCCTGCATCTTTGAATAATAACATGGAAGAATTGAAAAAGTTACACGAAGCGTGGTATTTTTTTTACGGTACGGGATTTTCTATGCGAATAATGATACAATTTCTGGGCGCTGGCGTGTATCCTGTCAGGTTCGGAGCAGTTTCTGTTTTGTAACCGCTTTTCGGCATATCACTTCCAAGCGCTTTTTCTAGTGCTTTCACGCGTTGCGCCGAGATGACTCGCTGCTTTTCGCCAAATTCTTTGGTCGGTGCGTCTGCAACTGACACATCGCCAAAGCATTGCACCGTCATTTTCGATGTCGCCTGCAACCACCCTTTTTCGCGTATTAGTGCCAGCACAGCAATGTGCGAGGCGTTCAGGACAATTTCTGTCGGCTGAAACGGTAAAAGAGTTTCATAGCGATACGACTGTATTTGCTTGGTAACGCGCACCGGAATTTCGACTGTTTCGGAAAGCTGGTTTGCCATCGTCGGATAGCGAATTTCAAGTCTTACCTTCAGCGGTGAGTTGGTTGTCGGAATCGCATTTTTTTCTTTATTTATTTTCCAATCTACCACAGGTTTAATACTACCCGCCGCAGAAATTGGTGAACGAAGCGACTTTCCGTCCTGCTTGAGAGCGATTGACCACTGTGCAGGATTCTCCTCTGCCGAAGGAATAGTCGAGTAAAAACGGATAATCGCCGGCGTAGCTGTTGCGGGGGTATCGGCTATGACTACGGGCTTCAACAGCGCAGTGGCACTCAGTTCCACGCAATTACAGCTCTTCGGAATCTGCTTGTTTACTTTTGCCGTGATACGCGCAGCAGCAATACCCCAGACCGTGCGCAAATACTCACTAACAGAGGTAGCCCGCTTGAGTGCAGGGTCGCTTTCGGAAAGTGTGAGTGTTTCTGCGGGTGCAGTTTTCATGCGTTTTCCGATGATGTTCAGCACCTCACCGGAAAGACTCGGCAATCCGGACAGGTACTCAATCGCAAAACTTGATGCTGATATTTGCGTTATTTGCGACACCCACGGAGGAAGCGCTGATGAATTTTCCTGAAACGAGATACTCGTCGGTACAGCATACACACGGGTTTCAGAATTTTTTGCTACTTCAATGGCAGATAATTCCATTTCATTACCCCACGCACCGACACCGACAGGGCGTATTTCCGGCTTTTGAGCAAAACTTGGTGCAAAAGTACACAATATTGCCAGAACAAAAATACGCAACATTTTCATACCATTACTTTTCATTTTCCACCTCAGCGACAGGAGTTTCGATAATAACTTGCACCGTGCGATTGTAAAAGCGTCCTTCGGGAAGTGAGTTGTCAAAAAGCGGCTCTACTTCGCCAACGCCTTTGGAATCCAGCGATTTGTACTTGCTTTGTGCTAACGATGCAAGTTCTTCCTTTGCTTTTGCGCCACGTGAGCCGGAGAGTTTCAAATTATACTCGTCCGAACCGATAATGTCTGTGTGCCCGATAACCATTGCGTCGGATGTAGCGAAAAGGCGCGGCAGTACATATTCCTTCAAGATACGCCCGTTCATCGGACCGACATCAGATTTGTCAAAAGGAAACATGATGAGATTGTAGCGCTCAAGCGTCTTGTCGGCGATGTGGTCGCGCTTTTTGTCGCTCGTGGTAATGCGTTTCACAGGAATCGTCGCCGACTCTGAGAAACACTCGCGCCCCGACCTATCTTTCACCGAAAAGACCGCCGTGAGTGGTTCTGTGCCCGACGGAAAATCTTCCGCGTCGTTTTTCCAATTCCACGAAATAGTGCCACTGGTCGCAACATTGTCAAAGCGCTTCCAGACCTTTCCGCCTTGCAAAATCGTGAGCGTCCGCACGGTCATTGGCGGCGGTGGGGGTGGCGGTGCGGGCTGATAAACCGTTTTGCCATTGATGACAACTTTTTGGGGCTGCTGTGGCGGAAGCGTTGGCGCGACAGCCCGCTCCAGTGCTTGCGGCGAATTCAAGGTAAAATTCACTGCCTGCGACGACGCACTAATGACGGGCGTTCTGTCCACCACAGGTTTGACAATATCCCAATCGTCGCAAAGAATTTCCACACGCCTATTTTCCGCCAAACCCAAGCTATCATCGCGGTTGGACGGCACGGCAGGCAAATCTCGCGCCGTGAGTTTCATGCGTTTTTCGCTAATGCCCCAGATGTCGCGTAAATATGCCAGCACCGTCGTAGCACGGGCTTTGGATAAACCATTTTTTTTCTCGGCGGCACTTGATTGGTCATTGCAACCGACGATGGTGATAGTAGATTTTGGAAATTTACGAAGGCGTGTTCCGAAGACGTTCAGCGTGTGGTAGTATTTGTCCAGCGTCTCGCCGCGCAGCTTTTCTTCATCGAAAGCGTCCGCTTCTTGCGGGGTCTTGAGCAGTTTGTAACGGCTCGGTATCGTACTTGAGCCGTCATCGAAAAAGACGTAGTTCAAAATACGATTCACGCTTACGCTCACCACCTCTTCCATTGCCAAACCCTGAAAGCCTGATTTTATGAGCTTCGCTGCCGTAGGGCGAAGCAAAGCGGTATTTACCGATTGCATCACCGAAACAAGGCTTGGGCGTTCGCCAAAGGTCAGCGCGAGTGGAGCAACATCAGGCATTGCGTCATAGACACCGCTTGCACTCTTATTTGGTCGTGCAATGGTGAGAGTTTGCGTAAACAAACCATATTGCGCACTTTGGGCAGTGACCACGAGACGCAAGGTATCAACAGGTTTGTCGAGCTGTCCGAAATCAAAATCCGTGAGAACGGTTTCAAAGGTAATGCGCTTTTTGCCGTTCAAGGTATCACGGAAGGTGCGCTTCGTAACGGGATTGTATATGCTCACCGTCGCAGCAGTATTTTCCAGCGAACAACCATCCACGACGCGCCCCGAAATCGGAATTGCCACCGAGAGCGAACTTTGCGGCACAAAAGCCATGAAAATATCGTACTTACCCTGCGCATTCGGAATGTCCGTGCGCTGCGAAGCAAAATAGAGAACATCACGCGAAGCAGGAGTACAAATGAACGCCTCTTTTGCAGCAGTATTGATAGGCTGTCCCAAATTGCGCGGCAACGACCATTGATCTTTCTGATTCCGCACCGAAATATAAAAGTCTGTTTCTCCATAATTGGGCTGATGCCAATCGGAGGAAAAGAATAACTCGCGGTTGTTCGCTGCAATGAAGGGCGACCAATCATCGCCGGGTGTATTGATAGAATTACCCGCATTTTTGGCAGGAAGCCAGATTTTATGTACTGTATCGTAATCGGAATACCAAATATCTGCTGAGCCATAACCACCGGGTCTATCAGAAGCAAAATATAACCGCATCCCATCAGGACTAATTGAGGGCTGTCCATCCCACCACCCGGAGTTAATATTTATTCCAAGGTTACGTGGAATTCCCCATTCCCCATTTTCATTAAGTTCTACAACATAAATATCACAGAAACCGGATTTCATAATGATACCTTTGGGGGCAGGCAGAACGTCCGGACGATCACACCCCGTAAAGTACATTATTCTGCGGTTTGCGGCAATAGATGGCACACCTTCGTTTCGTGAAGTATTCAGACCATTATTGGCTACCCGCATTATGGTATCCATATTTATCGGTCTTGTAAATATCGTGTCCAGACGGTTTTGTTTTGTACTGTACCAGAAATCGTGCGACCATGTGCCGTCGCTTATTTTAGTTTTACTTCCGACCCTGCTGGATACAAAATACAATGTTTTACCATCAGGACTAATGGTCGGTGCATAATCAAGACTGTCGCTATTAAGCGGTGCGCCCGGATTTAGGATACGAACACCTTTGCCCGTGAAAACATCTTGTGCCGGAAGCACACTCACTGCGAACAGCATCAGCAGAGCGATACAAGCACTCATGCGAACATGAAACGAAAAAATAAACATCATAAGTATCGAACAAAAAATGAAACATCACTCACATTGGAGACGGAAGAGCGGGAAAAAAGTTTAGAAAACAGCGTTCCACCGCATTATTCCACTACGACGAGGTGCTTCGGCGTGGCATCAGTCAAGACCTCGCAGCCCGTTTCGGTGAGCCACACATCATCTTCAATGCGTACACCGCAGCGCTCCGCCAAATACACACCCGGCTCAATCGTTATGACTACACCAACAGGCGCAACATCATCGGGAAAACGATACGAAACGCCGGGCTTCTCGTGAACCTC
>JANYDO010000469.1 GCA_025363605.1 Candidatus Kapaibacterium sp. | reverse complement strand
AAGACCTCGCAGGCTTACCTCCGGCGTGGATTGGGGTGGGAACAGTGGATATGTTTCACGATGAAGATGTCGTCTATGGGCAAAGGCTGACGGAAAGCGGTGTTGAGTGCGAAGTGGTGATTGTTCCGGGCGCATTTCATGGTTTTGATGCCCTCGGTTTTCACATACCGATTGTTCAGGATTTTCGCGCATCGCAAATAGCAGCGTTGAAAAAATATTTGTGCGCGTGAATTGGTAGATTGATGCAAAGCCTGATGAATACTTGAATTCAAGACATTAAACTTTTCATATTCTTTTCCGTTATGCAGCCATCACAGGAATTTTCGGACAACACCAACGAAGCACAAATACGTGCAACAAATAATGGCAAAGAGGCTACAAAAGCCATATTGCTCGACAAAATAAAAGGCGTACTCTATGGACACGCCATTGGTGATGCTATTGGTCTTGGCACAGAATTTTTAGAAAAATGGAATATAAAACTCTTGAATTCAAGACTGTATTACCCCAAAGGCTACTCCCATTACAACCAGATTATACCGGATAGGCATCGCGCACGGTGGAAAAAAGGTGAGTGGACGGACGACACCGACCAAATGCTGTGCATTCTCCAAAGTATTGTCAGGAACGAAACGATTGATGTGCGCGACATTGCACAACGTATTCATGATTAGGCGTTTGCAGGCGGTCGAGGTTTGGGCAACACCGTTTATGGTGTCATTTCATCGCCAACATTTCTTTTGCGACCGCATAAAACGGCAGAACATTTTTGGGTCAATTCCGGAAAAAATGTTGCCTCGAATGGTGCTGTTATGCGGACTTCTATACTTGGGGTTTGGGATTTTAGAAACGCGGAGAACGTGAAACTGAACACCGAAAACGTCGCTAAAATCACCCACTACACACCACTGGCGGGCTTGATTTTACGATAAAAAAAGTGCCGAGCAGCCAAATGCCGGACATCACCGATATACAGCCGCGAGGCGGCGTATCTAATGGTAGCGACCAAACCGCGAATACAGAACTAACAATTCGAGGCAAAGGACTTGCAGGAGTAAAAAAGGTTCTTATCACTATTCAATATGGCAATCCGCGGTATCCTTTTGAAAATCAGGGACTGGAAGAAGCAAGTATTATTCGTATTGACAACGACGGACAAATGGTCTTTCGACTTCCGCAACTGAACCGAACACTAGCGCTATCCGGCGGTGTGTATGTGAACTGCCGCGTATATATTTTGACCGAAAATACCTCGCTCTATGCGTCGCAGCCTATTAGTATACCGATAAAAAACTCCCACCAACAAACACAAAAGCCGCCTTGCTCTTTAAGTGCAAGGTGGCTTTGTTACTTTCAAATGATTGCGTTGGGCGGCGGAATTACTTCGCTTGCACAAACTCCAGCGATGCAGAGTTCATACAGTAGCGCAAGCCCGTCGGCTGCGGACCATCCTCGAAGACGTGTCCCAAGTGCGCATCACAACGAGCGCAAACGGATTCGGTGCGCACCATACCGAACGAGCGGTCAGTAACGTTATGCACCGCTTCGGACGAGATTGGCTGCCAAAAACTGGGCCAACCTGTGCCGGATTCAAATTTCGTATCGGAAGTAAACAATTCTAGTCCACAATTTGAGCATTTGTAAATGCCCTTGCTGTGATTATCCCAGTATTTGCCCGTAAAAGCACGTTCTGTACCTTTTTCGCGGGTGACGTGGTACTGCTCCGGTGTGAGTTGCTTCTGCCACTCAACTTCGGTTTTAACGACTTTAGTCATAGTGCTTGTGCCTTTCTTTGGTTGTGCCTCTTGAGCGCTTGACGAAGTATCATTTTTCTTGTCGCTGGCATTGCTCGTACACGCCAGCAGAACAAGCAATAATGCGCCGCAGAGAGCGAGGTATTTTGAGGTTGAACGCATAACAAAGAAAATTATTGTGGATGATAAGGTGAGAGGGATGTAAGCAAACTGTTTTCGCCGCTACTTTTTATCGGTGTGGGGTGGTGTCTCAGCTTTTTTTTTCTTGTCAGCCTCTTCTTGAGAGCGTTTATCAGTGATAATGATAAAGCGGTTAAATTCGTTCGGAATCTTTTTCGGCTCTTCGCTAAAAATAGAACGTCCACTATTCTCTACCAACGCACAGTGAATCTTGTTCGTAAAAAGCCCAATGCCGACGATTGCTTTTGGATTACCGGGCGTGAAAGGCTTTTCGCCGCGCAGAATAAGAACATCGCCAAACAATTCAATCGGTAATTCGTTAGAAAACCGATCTTGCAAGCGCTCATATTCTTTACCCAAGAGTTTTTGCAAACGGCTTTGAATGGTCGGTTCTTTTTTGAAAAGTTCTGATGGCATCTGCCCAATATACTGCTTGAGAGAAGAAACACTCTGTACAGAATCCTGTGCCCATGCTACATTCTCCGATGCTACAACAAGTAGCGAACAAACCAAACAAACGCAAAAACAGAAACGATGCCACATAAATACGCTCACACTTTGAACGAGAACTAATTTGTTATTTATCGTAAGATACGACAGAAGAGGCAAAAAGTTTAATTTCCTTGCAGAACCGAACTTACCAAAAGTTTCAAAACAAACAAGGGGCAAACTTGCGTTTCTGCCCCTTCTTTGAGAAATTTTCTATGGTAACACCATCTATGGTAACACCGTACTTATTGATCTATCGGCGTTTCGACACGCACCTCAACCGTCCGACTAAGAAAACGGCCTTCGGGGATTTCATTTGGATAAATAATCATTTTTGCTCCTAAGCCTCGCGCTGTGGTCTGCTGCGACGGCACAAGGTTCGAGACGCTGCGGGCACGCCCTTCGGAGAGACGTTGATTCACCTCCGCACTACCGAGTTTGTCGGTGAATCCCGACACCTGCACCGTTGACTGCGGTTTTATATTCGGAAGTACCAAGCCCTTGATGATGCGGGCATTCTCAGGACCAACTTCGGGGCTATCAAAATCAAACAGAATAAGACGATACGTGTCAATTTCTTTGTCTTTGATGCGCAGACTACGCTTTTTGCGAATGGTAATTTGCTCCACAGGAATAGAATCAATCGGCATTGCCGACCGTCCTTCGGAATCAATCACTTCATAACTGAATTTCATTTTGTCTTCCGACCGTGGAATCGTGGACTGCTCGCGGGCAGTATTCCATTCTACAACGGGATCGAGAGCGTTCAAAGCGGTATATTGCTTCAGTGTGCGTTCGTTCTGGAATGCCCGCAGTGTTGACTTGGCAACACCGACTTCTGCTTTCGCTGTCGTTTTGAAGCGAATCACAGGGGCAGACGGCACAAGCAAGGTGTCGTACACAAGCGTCGGCTGCATGATTTCCCACATTGCTGAGGCAATCTCTACGCGGCGATTTTCTTCCGTACCCAAAGAATCTTTCGAGTTCGTCGGCTTTTCGGGAAGGTTTCGTTCGCGGAGTTCCATCCGTGCAGTGTCTATGCCCCACGTGCGACGGATATACTGCCGAACTTCGTCAGCGCGAGAGTGCGAAAGTGCGATATTTCCTGCCTCACCCGGACTGACGTGGTCGTTGCAGCCCGTTATCGTAATTTTTGCTTTCGGATATTCCTGCAAACGCTTCCCGATGATGTTCAGCACGTCGTAGTAAACGCGCATAGCATCAGCATTAAAAAATTTATTTTCACTAAACGATACTGTTTCTTCGGTGTTCAGACGATGATAGCGCGCCGGAATGACGCTGGAATTGTAATCAAAAAAGACGTATGGCAAAAGCGGGTACATCTGCCGCGAAACAAATTCTTCCACCTTAATCTGCACGAGCGGTACTTCCACACCGGATGTATCAGTCGTAAAAGCGGCAATAGTAGCCTCCACAGCCTGAATAGGCTTTGGTGGAGGTGGCGGCGGAGGTGGAGGTAAGGGAGGAAGAGTATAACGCACGCTCACAGCACCGCGCACCTGATTTAGATTCCATTGTGTATTGCCCACAATCGGTGTCAAACCAAGAGCGTAGAAGACTTCCGGCGTAATCGCCAGCGCCCCAACGTGAATATCATACCCTGCACCGATAGTGACAGCAGTATGAAGGGTTTGTATTTGGGGGATTTCTTGCGTTGCAATCACATTCCGCTCACGCTGAAGATTATTGAAATTAACACTGGTGGCGGAAGCATCGGTAGGAGTGAGACTAAGTATAGTTTCCTTCTGACTAAAAGTACGACCAATCATCAAGCCCAAGCGGAGTCCCGCATAAAATCTCAAATCTCGAAGACCGTCCTGCGAAAAAGGATGAATCACAGCAAGCGGTTCAATGCCGAGAGAAGAAAGATTTGCTTGTATTTCGCGCCCAAACACAGCATCATAGAACGTGGTTGCCGTACCATCGCTATTCAAAGCACCTATGCGCTGCGTTTCTTGTGCTTTGAGCAAACCATTATTCCCCGCATAACCGAGACGCAAGCCCATGCTCAGGAAGTCTGAAAGCGGATATTCCATAAGCGCCCCAAGCGTGATGCCAAAACTCACACCACCACTAAAGAGAACGCCATCGCCCGTACGACCGGTAGGAATACCAGGCAAAGCAGCAAAATTTGCTATATGCTGATTCAATACCCCGCCCACAAAGCCCCCTATTCTTAGGGTCTTCGAGGAATCCGTCTGTGCGACGGTAAGGGAAGGCGACATCATACTCCAGACCAACCCAGCAATAACGACTAACTTCTTCATGCTACTTGTTCCTTGAGATTCTCATTCGTTCAGACGTGCTGTATGCTGTATCACAACGTACTTATTGCTTTTCTTGCAGCTTACCTTCAATAATAACCGGCGTTTCAACGCGGACTTCCACAGAACGATTGTAAATACGTCCCTCCGGCGTTTCATTGGTGTATTGCGGACGCGAACCGCCCACGCCACGTGCCTGTGTGTCGCGCCACTTAATAAAGTCAGCGACCGATTTTGCACGACCGGATGAGAGTTTCATATTTACATCGGGATTGCCGAGCTTGTCTGTAAAGCCTGTAATATCTATCTTTGAGCCGTTTTTGAGATTGTCCAAGATAAACGAATTGATAATGCGCGAATTGTTTGCACCCACCGATGGGCTGTTAAAATCAAACAAAATGAGGCGGTAAATAGCTAATTGCTTATCAATTTGCCCGGCTTCGCGTTTCTTCTTCACCGTCACCAATTCCACCGGAATAGAGCCATTGGGACTTGCTTTTTCACCTTTTTTGTCAACAACATCCAAACCGAATTTGAGTGCGTCGGGCGTACTCGGGGCAGACGACTGGTCGGCAATGGTGTTCCAATCAATAATCGGATTCCAGTCCAAGGTCGAATCAGGCTTGCCGGACATAGAAAAGAGCTTGAGTGAGCGCTCGCCTTGGTTGACATTCAACGTTGATTTTGCCACACCGTCGTCCGCCTTGATATTCATGCGGAAGCGAATGGTCGGCGGCTCCGGTATATTGATGGTATCATTCACCAGTACCGGTTTCAGGACATCCCAGACATCGGAATAAATCTCAACGCGGCGGTTTTCCTCAATACCGAGCGAATCACGTGATTTCGTGGGCTTCTCCGGCAAATTGCGGGCTTGCAGCGTCACGCGAGAAGAATCTACGCCCCACACATCCACCAAGTAGCGCCGAATCTCGTCTGCACGGCGGTACGAAAGCATGATGTTCCCTGCCTCCAAGCCAACATTATTATTACAGCCGACAAGTTGAATTTTCGCGTTGGCGAGTGCTCGCATCCGACTACCGATAATGTTCAACACGTCATAGTACACACGGAGCATATTGACGTTGTGAAAGTCCTGCTCACTAAAATTCTTCGTTTCTTCTTTCGATTTGAAAAGCCGATACCTATCCGGCACTCCGGCATTATTCTGCTCGAAGAAAATATAATTCATGAGCGGGTACATCTGCCACGCAAAGAACTGCTCTACTTTGAGGCGCACAAGCGGTACTTCTATACCGGTGCTATCTACCATGAATGCTGAAATAGAAGCATTCAAGCTACCTTTAGGATTTTCGTCAGCGTGTTTGAAAACAGGCTGTTTCTTAAATTCTCTCGGCGGCTCCGGCGGCGGCGGATTTTTTTTAGGTTCTTTGGCAACCGTGTCTTTAGGAGTATTTTGAGCAATCGTTTCGGGGTCTTTTTTGGGAGGAGTTTCTTCTTTCGGTGGTGGTGGGTTCTCAGGTATGTAGCGCAGCGAGAAACCGCCGCGAATCGTATTGACATTCCACGAAATCCCGCTTACAACCGGAGTGAGCGAGTACGAATAAAACGCTTCCGGCGCGAGCATGAATTGCCCGATGGGAATATCATAGCCCAAACCGCCTGTCAACGTCAAATTGAGAAGCTGCACATTTGGAATTGCCTGACCGGGTATATTATTCCGCTCAATAGTGCCATTATTCCACACCGTATTACTCACAGGGTCAAGAAGTTGCTCTACTTGCGAAAACGAGTTTTGTATCATAAAACCAACGCGCGCACCACCAAAAATCCGAAAATTTGGCAAAGATGCAATCGGCGACCACGCTAAGAGTGGCTCTATACCGACCGAACCAAGATTGGGAGTGAGATTGAACCGTGCCGAGCCGGTAAAAAAAGCAACTGAATCCCCTCTTGCATTCAAAAAGCCTACACGCCGCAAATCTTCTGTTGCCTGAAGCGTTGCATTATGCGTTGCATAGCTCAGACGAAGTGATAAATTTAGCGTCTCTGCAATCGGAATATCAGCCAAGCCACCAATGGTAAAGCCTAAACCCGTCGCCGCACCAAACTGCACCTGATTCTTGAGATTAAGCGCATTTGGCGATGTTGCACCGTTGAAAAGCAAAATCGGCACGCCCGGCAAACTATTAAATGATGCCGTATGCTGATTGATGTTGACAGCACCAAACCCGCCAAAACTCACCGGCTTTTGCGCCGATGCGCCTGCCGAAGAGCTTTGAGCATGAGCCTTCTCACCAAAAGCCATAAGCCCCGATAAGAAGAGAAAACTGAAAACAAAACATTGAACTCCGTGCTTCATACAAAACCACACTCTCTCTGCGGATATAGAATACTTACCAATAAAGCGCTCTGTCTCGACAATGCTGAGTGTTCTCCCACCATCACTGCGGGCATTCCCATTCAGGGCGTTCCCATTCAGGGCGTTCCAATGTCGTATGAATACAAGCATAGTGGTACTTTGGTAGAACAAACAACGTAATTACATGCTACGAAGGAGCATTTATGTACATGAATTGATTGGTGCGTCGCTCTCATTTTTCAGGAAAGTATTTCAACACAATCTGTGAAAAAATAGACGCATTTCGGTAATATTTCTTGCAATATGCGATTATTTTGTCTTAAATCTATCTTGCTACTATGAAACAACTTACTCGTTTCCTCAATGACAACACCGCATACAAGCAAGGCTAAGATACAAAAGAAATATTATCATGCAAGCCGTCGTAGCAAGAAACTTTAAGGAAAAGGTAGCTATCAAGGTGTCACAGTAATTTCATTCATTCGCCCCCTTGACAAAGGGGGAACGGGGGATTTTCTGTGGATAACGAGCGATTTCAAGCGGTGTTTAACCGTTTAATCCCCCGTTCCCCCTTTATCAAGGGGGCAAATACGACAGCGTTCTGTGTACTTGAATAGTGACAGAAAAAGAACCGTGAGGAAAATACGACAGCGTTCTGTGTACCTGAATAGTGACAGGAAAAGAACCGTGAGGAAAGGATGAAGAGTACGGGGCTTTCTAGAGCACACAGACAAGAATGTCTGCGCTACGAAGAATAGTTTTTTGCCCGAGCTATGACTTCATAGCTATGACTTCATCCCTTCCTTTGCGATTATCTCAGAACATGAATTTTCTGTACTTGCATTGAGCCGCGTGAGCGTACCGTTACGAAATAGACACCCGGAGCGAGGTCAGCAGTATTGAAAGGAATTTCCCCTTCTTTCCCGACGAGTTGTGTGACGGGCAGCGTCTTAGCGATTCGCCCATACACATCACTGATGGTCACACTAACGGATTCTATCGTACGCTCATTCGGCGCGGCATTTTCAATAACGTAACTAATCGTGCCGTCGTCACCAACCGGATTCGGACGCGAAGGCGTGAGGCGCATACGCGGTGCAGGACCGATGAGACGCGCTCCTCCGGCGTACGAAATCGTCGTCAGGCGGAAGTAACTTGCAGTTGTCGGAAGCGGCGCACCGCCGGGCGACAAACGCGATGTAATCACGAGCGCTGTAACGCTGTCATTACCTAACGCCGCTCGGAATGGCAGATTGAAGAGAGCAGCTGTTGTATCCGATGGAATGGTCAAGGTAAGCGGAATACAACGCACCCCGCCGGAAATTGTTCCCGCCGCAAGCGGTGGAAGCGGCTCCAGCAACGTTGCATTAAAGCAGATAGTCGCATCAATTTTTGCACCCGGACGAAGTGTACCAAGTGAACGCAAACGAATCGTGTAAACAACTGTGTCTCCCGGTGCAGCAAAGGCTGAATCGCCACGAACCACCGGAGGAACTGTCGGGTTAGTAGATCCACAATTAGAAAGACATGTACTATCCTTAATGAACGGCGGTATAAAGTTTCGCGCATTGGAAGTCTGATCACAACCGTTAATATCCGTCACGCGCACACTGTACAACCCCGTAACCTGCGGCGCAAAGAGCGAGTCGGTTGCTCCGGGGATATTCGTTCCGCCCAAGAGCCACTGGAAGAGCCGAGCGCGTGGCGTGGACGATGCACGGAAACGCACACCCGCGTCTATCGTATCTATTGTTACCGTCACCACTGTTTGCGAAACAGTAATAGTGGCGGATGTATTAATGCAGCCGAGCGAATCTGTTATCTCCAAGCTAAATGTCCCCGCTCTGTTGATACGGAATGTGCGGTTTGTTTCGCCCGGTATAAATTGTGCAGAGTTGCCTGTACCTGTGAACCATTTATATCCGATAAAGCCTGTTGGTGCAGTAAGTGTCGTATCTCTATTGGGGCAAATCGTAATCGTTGCAGGAAACGACGGCGGTGTGGGAAGTTTTCCTTGTGTCACATTTGCTGGAGCATTCGGGCGCGATGTACAGCCATTGGCGCTTTTCGCCTCGACAGTATAAGCACCCGTAGCCGTTACCACAAGCGATGTCGCTGTTTGACCCGCCAGAGCCTGATTATCTTTGAACCACTGGTAGGTAAGCGCGGCATTAGCATTCTGAACAAACAGTTGCAATGAACCATTTGGGCAGAGAGCTAAACTTCCATTGCGCGAAGCAATGATTGGAGGGTCTGGCACAGGAAGTTCCTGCACAGTAAACACACCTGATGAACCCGTACATCCACCATTAGTTATTGTAACTTGAACGCGATACGAACCAGCTGCCCGTACCACAAGCGTACGCATTGTAGCACCAGCTATCGGTGTTGAAACACCACCATTAACAATAAACCATTGATAGGTATCAAAAGAACCTGCGTTCAAGGTCAGTGCATCACCTTTACAGAACGTATTTTTACCGGTATCCGTGCTAATGTCTGTTGTTGGGTTATCTGTTACTTTTACCGTTATTGTCGTTGAGACAGCACACGGATTATTATTAGTGAATTGTACCGATACACGGTATTGTCCCGCTTCACTAATTGACTGTATAGTGGACGTACCTATTACGCCTGCTTGCCCGATTTTTGTCCATTCGATTGTGGCTCGAGAAATTAGTGAATCGGGTATGGTCAGAGTAGCAGGAAAAGCAACTCCGCGACACGTCGAAATCGTATCAGATTTAGAGTTAAGCGTTATCGGAACAATTGTACCACTTTTCACCGTAACGGGCGGATTAGAAAGTTCACTTGGGCATCCTTGCGGAGAAATGACTTGCACCGCATAACGACCAGCCTTTGTTGCGTCAAAACGACGGGCAGTTGCCCCAGCAATTAAAACGCCATCAAGATACCATCTATACTCTAGGAATCCTTCTGTTGCAAATAATGGCTGTGAAGAACCCGGGCAAAGTTGTACCTCAAACCCTCCGGAAATATTATTGATAATGGGCTTGACTGGTATTACGCCAACATTAACCGTAAAAGTAGCAGACGTAACGAGGCAACCACTGCTTGAATTCACCTGAAGGTAATATGTACCTGTGGTAACAGCGACAGTGCTGCCCGTAGCGCCAGAAATGGCTTTCTTGGTTGCATTGTCGAACCACTGATAGGTGCTGAATGATTCATCCGGCGTAACCGAGAGCGTGATGGGTTTATCTGCTTTACCGGTAGTAGCATTCGCACAATTCACTGTGTCGCCGCGAATGACAGGAATCACCGCATCGCGCGGCGTGATGGTAAAGGAAAGCGACAAATTACGGCAACCTAAATTATCAACCGTTTCGACTGCATACACGCCTGCATCGCGCACAAAGAAGGTTGTTGATTTTGCGGTATCAACAGCCTGAAAGTTTTTATACCACAAGTACGAACGGAAGCCCGACTCCGCCACAAGCGTCACGCCTTCATTGCGGCACGGACGCAAGTCATTACCACCTGTGGGCGCATTTAAAATTTTGGGCTGTAAGCCCGGGCTAACGCTCACGGCAATCGGATTCGATGTCCGCACGCAACCGTTACCGTCGGTGACAAGGACGCGGAAGTTGATAGTGCGCGTCACAATCACCACCGATGTACTATCGGTCGAAGGCGTTTCGGCAAAAGCATAGCTTCCGGTGACGCTCAAATTACGACTTGTTCCGCCAATAATCGGCAAGAGCGCTCCGCCATTGCCTTCACGAAGCCATTGGTATTGCGTTCCTGCGCCGGCATCCGGCGTTGTGAGCGTAACACTTTGCCCTAAGCAAAACGTTGTGGTATTATTTGCAATCGGCAGCGAGGACGTAACAGCGGGCAGATTTGCACCAACGTTGATGATAACAGGTGTAGAAGGCATTGCGATAAGCGAGTTATCAACGTTACGCAGTTTGATAGAGCCAGCCGTTGTCGAGAGTGCTAAGGTATAGGTTCCTGAAATACTAATAGCAGGAGTAAAATTCAGCGTGTAGCTGACACCTTTTCTGGTATTACTGTCAAGACCATTGGCGGGGCAATTTGCACACGCAATGCTGTTGATAGTAAACGTTTGATTGTTACCCGTCAAGGTAAATGTTCCCGGCTGGACAGAACCGCGCAAAACAGGCTCGGAAAAGGTCAGAACTAAAGAACTCGATGCGCCGCAACCACTTGCCTGATTTGCTTTAACGGCAGCCGCTGCCACGGGAAACGTGGCCGCTGTCGGAATCACTCCGGGCGTGGAAGCGCTCAAGTCCATCGTAAAGCCGCCAAGACCGGTCTTGTTGGAGACATATATCATATATATCTCGCCACGCTTCACGGCGAGTGCCGAGCGGAAGGAATCAAATTGAGTAGCCAGTGTATTGTCTAAGCCCGTCGAACTACCGGGAGCAAAGCTACACGCTACGATATTGGAAGCGCTACTTGTCGCGGAAACGCATCCAACGGTTTGATTCGCCGCATTCGCGGGAAACCGCAGCACGAGGAAATCGTAATTGTCCGCATCGTTGGCAGCAGTAATACGGAATGACAAAAAGCCGTCGGAGGCAACGTCCAAGCGATACCACGAACTATTTGTTTTGGGAGAATTCGCGCAGCCGAAGCCACTGCTTACCTCATTACCGTTCGCACCGGAGCCTTTGTAGGAGATTTGCTGCGTAATCAAGGTACGGTTAATCGGTAATGCACCAAAACAATCCTGCTCAGGACCGCTGGCGGTCTGACTGATGGCGGCTGTCGGTGCAACAATCCATGCAAAGCATAGAAAAAAGCAAGTAATCGCTAAACGTTTCATAATACAAACCCGGATTTCCGGTGATTGATAGAACAAAGTTTTTTTCATCTAATTAAAACACTTATGCAAAGACCGTGCTAGAAATTTAGCAAGAGGATACATTAAGAAAATTTTCTTTTATTTTTATCTGACAGCACTATGAATTTCACGCTCAAAGCCGCTCCAGCACGTCGCGCATCCATAATTTTGTCGCGGCGACCGCAGGAATATATTGCCAATAAAAAAGCAGTTCGATGGTACGCTGCAAGGCTTCTTCGACTTCATCACTCCATGCCGTAGAAATAATGCCGTTTCGCGCTGCGGTTGTACCATTATGTTCTACTTCCGTAATTTCCTGTTGGGGAGGCGCATCGCTATGACGAAAAGCAGATAATATCTCGGTAATTGTTTCGGGTACTTCCTCTGCACGACACGCCCAGAGAGCAATCGGCAGCACTTCGCCAAAATAATCACCCCATTCATCGCTAACGTCTAGTGCTATTTGCTGCTGAGAATCGAAACCATAATCCAGCACAGCATCGTAGCGCGTGAGCAATTCAGCAATACTACCCTGCTCTTGCTCCACCGTAAGCTCAATATCGAATTTCTCACTTAAAACCGCTGCACCCATCATCATCAAGAAATCCTCTTTCGCCGGAGAAACGCAGCGTGCGCCGTAAGCATTGGCAGCAAAACTGCCCCGATGCAGATAAATAGACGCAGAATATGTCAGCGCATCAAGCGTCAAAGCACTCGCCGGGACAATCCGTAAATCTGTTTTAAGGGATTCGCGGGCATAGCCAAGCGGAGTAACAAGCGCCACATCTGCCACGTGCCGACCCAACCAAGCACTACACTCCTGCTCCGTTCCGCGCAGAAGCCTCGCGCCAAACTTTTCGCAAACAGCGACGGCATTTGTCAAAAGCGGTTCAAAAATTGGGTGTGTCGGTACTGCGATAACGATACTCATTGAAGGCAAAAAAGGTATGCGGTAGATTCTTCCGAAATGATTACACAATAGCAATTTGCAAGATACATAAGTTTAGAGGTCATTTTCAAGTGCTAAATATTTAGCCCCTTACCCTGCGCCACGCTGCAACTGCCTCAAAAAGAGCGATACCCGCAGCAACACTCACATTGAGCGAATGCTTCACGCCGTACATGGGAATATCCACTGCTCCATCGCACACCGACAAAACATCGTCATCTACGCCTGTAATTTCATTACCTAAAACGAGACAAAGCGGAAAATCTGCCTTCTCAAAAGAATACACAGAACGTGAATCTGACGTTAATTCCAATGCAAAGACACGTACGCCTTGCTTACGAAGCGCCACAATTGCGTCAACTGTATTACCGTGATATTCCCACGGAACCGAATCTACCGCGCCCAGAGCCGTTTTTTCGATTTCTTTACGCGGCGGTGCGGGTGTATAACCGCAGATAATCAATTTCTGTGCCAAAGCAGCATCGGCGGTGCGAAAAAGCGAACCAACATTGTACAAACTACGAATATTATGCAATAGCAATGAGACAGGGTGTCGCTCTGCGGCAAGCGCCTCTTCGTTCGTGAGACGCTCCGCGAGCAGTTCATCGTGACGGAGTTTACGGGGCATGGAAGGAGTGATGAAATGTTGAGTGATGAGTTTTGAATGATGAATGTTTCGGACGGATAGGCACAGTACACGAGGTAGCTTCGTTGGAGTAACGGAGTTTCACGTAAATAGACATTTGAGAATCAATCAAGAGACGAACGCAGCCTGCACCGCAGACCAAATGTACTCGTGCAGCGTTTCGACTTCAAGCGTTGCATCAAGACGTTTCACTCGCTGAGGTTCATTTTCAGTAAGTGAGCGGTAGCCCGCAATCACTCGCTCGAAGAACTCGTCGCCTGCAAGTTCGATTCTATCGGCATTTTTGTCAGCGCAGCGTTCTTTGGCGTGATGAAGCGGCACGTCCAAGAAGAATGTTAGATTGGGCACAATTCCGCCCGTGGCAACAGCGTTTGCATGGTGAATATCGGGAAGTGCCAGCCCACGACCGAAGGATTGATAAGCGATAGTGGAATCGGTGAATCTATCGGCAAGCACAATACTACCGGCGAGCAATGCCGGAGCAATGACCGTATCAACAAGCTGTGCGCGAGCAGCCGAATACAATAACAATTCGGTGCGAGCAGTCATGGCGGTATTAGCTTTGTCGAGAAGAATGGCGCGAATGGATTCCGAAATACCGGTATGTCCCGGATCGCGGACAAAGACAATGGGTGTGGAAAGAGAGGCACGGAGGCGCTCTTCGAGAAGTTTTGCTTGCGTGGACTTGCCGCAGCCGTCTATACCTTCAAACGTAATAAACATAAAACAATGAACACAGTGCTTGGTGATAGCAAAAAAATGGTGATACAAACATCAAGAAAAAATACGAATTACCAAGTAGAAACTGCATTTTGCGGGGCTTCTATGCCCATACGATTCTTCAGAAATGCTGAAGATAAGCGCTTTACCGAGCATATCCTTCGCACACAATCGTAATTCCTAATTCCTAATTCGCCATTCTCTCACCTTCCCCTTTTCCTTCCAGAATAAACACAAACTCTCCTTTTTGTGACGGTCGTGCGGCAAGTCGGTGCAAGCAATCGTCAAGAGATTCACGAATAAATTCTTCATACATTTTCGTTAGTTCGCGAGCAATACAGACGCGGCGTACTCCAGCGCCAAGTGCTTGCAGTTCTTCCAGAAGCGCCACGATGCGATGGGAAGATTCGTACATCACCACCGTTTCCTCGTGCAATAGCGCCTTACGCAAGAAGGTTTCGCGACCTTTTTTCTGGGGCGGGAAGCCGAGAAAAACAAAGCTGTGTACCGCCAGACCACTTGCTGCCAATGCAGGGATAAGCGCTGTTGCGCCCGGGAGCGGCACAATCGTAACGTTTGCAGCTATTGCCGCCTGCACAAGTCTATATCCGGGGTCAGAGATACACGGCGAACCGGCTTCGCTCACGACTGCCACAACGCTACCATTTTGCACAGCATGGATAAGATCGTTTGCGCGGTCGGCTTCGTTGTAATCATGGTAGCTTTGCAAACGCTGTGCTGTAATACCGTACAGAGCGAGTAATTGTCCCGTTGTGCGAGTATCTTCGGAAGCAATAATGTCTGCACGTTGGAGCGTTTTGAGCGCTCGAAGCGTTATATCGTCACGGTTGCCAATCGGCACAGGAACAAGATACAATGCGGGTTCGAGGCGTTCGGACATAAAGAACTGGTTGTTGAGAACTTACTTTTTGCGCAATTTACTTTTTACGCAATTTTGCAAAATACGAACGCAGCATCATTGCGCTTTCTTCTTGCAGAACGCCGCTTGTAATCTGACACCGATGATTGAGACGCTCATCGTGCGCGATGTTGTAGAGCGTTCCACACGCGCCCGCTTTGGGGTCGGTGGTGGCAAAGACCAAGCGCGGCACACGTGCCAGCACTATCGCTCCGGCGCACATCGAGCACGGCTCCAGCGTCACATACATCGTACAGTCTAAAATTCTTCTACTGCCAAGATGCGATGCGGCGGCGGTAATGGCAATCATTTCAGCATGAGCAGTCGGGTCTTGAAGGCGTTCGGTTTGGTTATAGCCGCGCCCAATGATGCGATTTTCATGGACTATCACTGCGCCAATCGGTACTTCGTCTGCTTCGTAGGCTTTTTCGGCTTCCCGAAGCGCCATCCGCATAAAGTAATCATCGCCGTGATTGGTCAGCATAAATTCGGGCGAAGTCATCTGTTCAAACGAAGTCATTGGTCGCAAAACGGTTGATAGATAGTGCATTAGAAGCGGTTGCCTCGCAAAGTTAGCAAAATTTTATTGTTAGCAAAGGAAAAAGCCTGAAAACGAAAAAATTTCATTTTCAGGCTTTTTATCTTCCTCGGACTCCTCAGAACGCCGCTGTTACTTGAGAAGGAAATTTTTCGGGAACGACAGAATCATCGGCGCTTTATCCCAAACGTCCGTATCTCGAATGAGACTGTACTTTTGCGAGGCTGTAATTTCTGCCGAGTGCTTCGCCGTCACCACAGGAAAAGCACCCTTCGCAATGTACGTCATTGCTGCGGCATAGCATTTTTCCTTGGAGTCGCCGAAATCGGATGTTACGTCATCTTCTTCAGCACGAGTGGGTGTGAATCCGTTACTGTAATTGCCATCGCCAAGCGAATTTTGCGAAAGTGTGTTGACAATAGCCACCACATAATCCGACTTCGTGTGCTGTACGGGATAAAAACCGGTATTCTTGCCATACGATGTAGAGCCAATGGTAATGACCTGAATGTGAGGCTTCAAGCCATTGATAATAAGTTCACTTGCCGATGCGGTGTTCCCTGTCATAATCACAAAGAGTCGTTGTAATGCCAACGCATTGGGTCGGGATTCGATAGAAAGCTCAGAGTTCATAACGCTATACCGAGCATTATGCGCTTGCCGAACAAACACGGTTCCGCTCAGTTGAGTAGCAAGGAGGCTTGCAAGTCGCTGAGAAGTTGCTACGGAGCCTCCGCCATTATAGCGTAAATCCAGCACCAATTCCGTAACGTTCTGAGCCTTAAAAGTGGCAAACACCGTTTCAAGCTCATCAACCGCCGAAGCAGTAAAACTGGTAAAGAGCAGATAACCGACATTCTTGCCCGCGACACCGGTAACAAAACTTTTCAAAACCGTTTTTCCATTGAACGTTGTCGGTGTCAAATCTTTCTTGATGACACTACCCGCCGAATCAATATCCAACGTCAACGTCGGAAAATTAGTTGGCGTAATAGAGCCTATTCCTTCAAAACTGCGCAGCGTACCATTGTTGACTTTGAGAATTTGCATGCCGCGCCGCAGACCGGCAGTTTCCGCAGGCGAACCGCTTTGCACAAGCGCTACGCGCAAATCTCCCGGAGCAGCAAACTTTACTGCCAGCCCGTAGCTTGTAGATTCGCCCGTAGAAAGCACCTTGAGAAAAGCAGTGCCATCTTTGACCAAATACGATGTGTGGTCATCGGGCTTATTTTGGCAAGCAGTCAGAACAGCTTCAGGACTTGCTAGAGTTGATGGCACAAGCGTCGTCGGTACTTTGTCGTTCCAGTAGTACATATCGCGCAGGCAAGCGTAGGTAAAATCTTTTATCTCGCGGTCACGGACGGGTTGATTCCAAAAAATTTGCCCTTGATCAAAAAGCCAGACCCGAAAGTCTGTTGGTTGAGCGGTCTGTGTCGAAGTATTCGTAAGGTTATTTGTTGGCGTAGCGCTTTGGCTGCACGCAGCAAAAATAGCGGTAGCCATGAGAACAACAGAGAGGCGAACACTTATTTGAACGAAACGCATAGTTAGTAGAAAAAGATGGGAAAGAAAATTGCACGGAATTATTCGGCACGAAAAAATAAAAAAAAAATACCAGTCGCACAAATATAAACAAAGCCGCCGGAAGGTGTTCTACCGAACACGAACCAGCAGCTTCTACAAGTTGTCTCACGTTGTATCACCACTCCACGCAGCACTATCGCACAATCTGTACCTGCTGCGTTTCCACATCCCCTCCATTCACACTCACCCGCACCGTGTACGAACCACTGGAGAGCCAGCCCACTTTAGCCCCGTTCACGGTGTAGTCGCCCGCTCGCTGTACCTCTTGCTTCAGCGTTTGCACCACCGTGCCACGAACGTCCAGAAGGCTCATTTCCACAAAGCCGCCTTCCCCGCTTATCGTGTAACGAATGTCCATTGCGTCTTTTGCCGGATTGGGCGCGATGCTTACCAGACGAAGCGTTGTCGTTGCCGGAGCAATAAGGCGTACACCGCCTGCACGTGAGACTTCCGCAGTAAATGTAGAATTTTCCGGTGCCAGTATAAATACCTTCCGTTCCCAAAAAGCTCGTTGACCTGTAGAAACGATACCACCCCATGCGGCCGATTCAATCTCTAATGCTGTTTGTGTGGTATCTCCAGCCACAACACGACACTGTATCAACGCCAAGCGCTGACCACGTCCACTCCAGCGCCCTGCGGGGAGTTGCACCCTTACGGTACGATTACTTGCGTCTCCACGCGATAATCGTGCAAAACTTTCCTCAGCCGACAATGCCAATACATTACGGTCAAACCGCAAGGTCGCTTGAAACTCTGGCTGGGTAACACGCACAAGACTGTCCAGATTCCCCTCGGCAATGTACAACTCCAACAGCACAGAACTTCCCGGAGCAGATTTCGGCAATGCTACACCTTGCGCACTCAGAGGACGAATGCCCAGTTTGAACACTACATCTGCCGGTTCCGGCGGCTTGACAAACGCAAGGACATTGGCTTCTGCTGTATCCGCACCGACTCCACTCGTTCTCCAGACGAGACGCTCTGCTTTTGCACCCGTCGTCGTTGGTTCACACCGCGTCACGACGCTTGCCGTATCGCCACTATTAAGCGTCAATTCTTGGCTTCGATTGATTGGTGCTTCTCTGAGCGATTTCCCGCTTGCTCCTTGAAAGGAAAAAACACCAGACACAAGACCATTGGTGCTGTTCAGATATCCCACACCACTGACGGTCAGAGGAACCTTGCCACGATTGATAAGAAGCGCTGGTGCTATTGTCGGCTTACCCGCTATCACCGTGTCGTAATCCACCACAAGCGCCTTCAACGCAGTACCTGTACCCACAAGAAGATTAGAGAAACTCTCTTGTTCCACTGTCTGAGCTGCCGTAAGCGTGAAGACCGCTTCCAAATTACCAATCTTGCGCCCCACCGATGTTGGTGCGAAGGCGACAACAATCGTCCGTTCTTGCTTTGCCTCCAGCGTCAATGCACGAAAAGGTGTGCGCGTATCAAAACTATTTTCTGCTTCGGCGAACCGCAGCCTATCTATACGAAGCGCTTGATTCGTAAGATTTTTCACTATAAGTCGCCCAAAGCCTATATCTCCTATCGGCGTTTTGCCGAATGTTTCGGCTATAGCGGTGAGAATTGCACCAAGACGTACCGTGACGAAACTGTTCACCAAAGACCATGGTCCCGTGCCACCGGCATTGACCGCCCGCACTCGCCAGTAATAGCGCGTCAGATTGTCCAAGCCTTCAGTAACGCTTCCCGTGCTGCTCGTTTGAATGGTTACTACCGTCACACTAAAATCAGCCGTTCGGCTCAGTTGAATTTCATACCGCTCCACATCCACTACCTGCGTCCATTCCAGCGATGCATCCGTTGAAATACCCGTTGCATTTTGCGACGGCAAGACCAGCACCGGAGCGATATTCGGCGGTAAGGGCAAACGACCTGCTACTGCCACTGTGCGCGTGATAAGCGTTAATCCCGGCACCCGTGAGTTTGTGATACGGCAGACATACACCCCAGTATCTGTCAAACGAAATGCCGTCGGAAGCGCTCCAATAATACTTCCGTTCACTTCCCAGACCGAACGATTTATCGTACCGCCTAGCGTGAAAGGAATCCGAAGCGGCAGCCCTACAACGCCTGTGATAGTGCGTTCTGCCACCTCCAGCGTATCTTGAGGTATATAGTGAACGGTATCCAACACCATATTGGCTTCCAAAGAACCAAAGTCCAAACGATTATTCTGCACCGCCAGCATACGCAAACGCCTGCGGAGCAATGACAAATCCGGCAGACCGGAAAGACGATTATCGTTCAGCAGAACGGTCTCCAAGCGCGAACAGTTCTGTAATTCTGTCGGAACGCTGCCCGTGAGCGCATTATCGTTGAGTGCCAGCGTTTGCAAATTCACACATTCGCCAATCCGCACCGGAAGCGAGCCGCTGAAGCGGTTTCCATCCAAACGCAGTGTTTGCAAGCGGTTAAAATCACCGATTGCGCCCGGCACTGACCCCGAAAGCTGATTATTACTTATTTCCAAACGCTCCAATGTCGTAGCGCTCTGTGTTTTGGCAGTTTTAGCAAGGGCAAGAGTGCTGTTTGTGAGGCGCAGTTCACCCGTAAAGCTGTTGTCGGAAAGCAATATCTCGCGTACATTCGGCAGCGCAAACAAGCCTGTGCTGACGCTCCCCGAAAGGCTATTGCGCCGCAAATCAATAATCTCCAATGCAGGCGGAAAGCTCTCTGTGCCGAATATGCTTGCAATATTGCCCGTGAACGTATTTCCCGCCAAACGCATCTCGCGCAATTGGCTGAAGAACGCAAGCGAAAGCTCGCCCGAAAGATTGTTATTGCTCAGATTGAGCGTTCGCAGTTCCGTGAGCCGCGCTAAATCTTGTGTTCGGAGGCGACCGCCCGTCTTATTGCCATTGAGTGCCCTGCCGTCCAAATTCACGCCCGTTATCCGCTCCTCTGCAAAACCCTCATTCACTACGGACTGCACTGTAACGCCTTCCCACGCCGTTAAGCGGTTCAGCGTCAGCCATGCTCGCGGCAACGTGGCATTTTCTGCCTTGTGTGCTTGGTAAAAAGCCACCAATGCCAACGAATCCAATTCCAATTGCGTTTGATAACGAAACGCCGTGCGGCTACCGCCCGACCCGAAATTGTTCGTGAGTACAAGAGCACCGGAGGCACCACGCCCCACCACCACAATCACTTCTGTGGTCGAAATCTGTTCTATTCGCGCCACAGACACACCACCAATGCGTACTGCCGCGAGATTGCCCAGATTGCGTCCCGTAACGCGAATCTGCGTTCCGGTCGGTCCAAAACTTGGCGTAAAGACGAGATTGCGAGGCGCATTGGCAACCGACGGCGGCAGTACTTCAAATGCAAACCCATAACTACCCTGCCCACCCGGACTAAATGCTGTCACCGCGCCGCTTCCAACCGGCAACCCGTCGGCAGTGAAAACAATGCTTGTGTCGGAAAGTACCATGAAATTCACGACCGTAACACCACCCACTGTCAGCGTGGTTACCCCTGTAAAAAAGCGCCCCGAAATAGTGATGCCTTCGCCCGCCCCTTCGGAAACAGGGTCAATGTTCGTTAGAAGCGGTGCGGGCAAGACTGTAAATAGCATAGCAGCTTGCGTTGCGCCGAGCCGTGTTGTAACGCCCACAGCAACATCTCCCAACGCCACACCAACCGGAACAACCGCCACCATATCTGTCGTGGAACTGACAAACGTTTGTGCCGCAACGCCACCAAACAAAATCACCGCTGTCGAGTCGAATCGAATGCCTGAAATGCGCACCAGCGATCCCGCTCCACCGCGCGTGGGCGTAAAAGACGTGATTCGGGGTTGTGGCTGAAGCACCGTAAAGGTGCGTGGCGCACGGGCAGTTCCGTACTCGGTCGTGAGCGTGATAAAACCTGCTGAAGCGCCGCGCGGCACTACGACAACGACACTTGTCGTCGAAAGCACTTGTGTGGATGCGGCTTCCACGCCACTGAAGAATACCCGACTATCACTAAAAAAATTCGTTCCCGTAAGCGTGAGCGTCGTGCCGACTTCCCCGCTGTCCAGGCTTTGTGCCGTCAAGGTCGGACGCGGCGGTATATGAAGCCACCGAGCAGGTGCAGCATCCGCGCCACGTGCGTTCACCACAACCAACTGCGTGTTGAAGGGAGTGCCTGTCGGAACAACCGCCCGAATTTCTGTAGGTGAAACGAAGGTAACCACTGCCGGAATGCCCGCAAACGTTACCCGCGCTACGCTTGTCAGTGCCTTGCCAATAATGCTCACGGTGTCCCCCACGCGCCCACTATCCGGTTGCAAACGCACCACACTCGGTGCGGCGAGGAGCTTCATCGTTTGCACAGCATCGCCGCTTGCCACTTTTGCCCTGACCGGAATTGTGATACTATCCTGCCCAGAAGGTACTGCCAGCGTTAGCGGCATTTTGAACTCAATCACCGACGACGAAATTTGCCGCGCCGAATCAGATTGAATACCGCCAGCAAGCACAAACAAGAGTCCATCCAAATTCAGTCCCGTCGCCCGAATCCACGTGCCGGGTGCGGCTGCATTCGGCGTGAGCGTTACAATCGATGGCGGTGTCCCAAACGTAAAATCGTTTGCCGATGTTGCCGTGCCACCGGGCGTTACAACCGCGATTTTTCCTGATGCACCGAACACCCCCACAACAGCAGTGATGCGTGTCGGCGAATTGACGGTGTACGACACTGCCGATGCACCACCGAAGCGCACTGCCGTTGCACCCGTGAAGCCAGTGCCGTTAATCGTAATGAATGCCCCCACGCCGCCTTGCGTCGGGGTGAAACTCGAAATCGTCGGCACGGGAATATTGGTAAAGCCTGTTGTAGAGACTGCCGTGCCGCCGGGCGTAACGACTTCTATCAGCCCAAAGCCACCCGCAGGAACAGTGGCGATGATGTTCAGCGCCGAACCGACCGTGTAACTCGTAGCCGGAACGCCGTTAAAACGAACTTGGGTTGCGCCCGTGAAATTTGTTCCGGCGATATTGACGGTCGTTCCCGCGCTGCCACCCGCAGGCGTAAAGCCAAGAATGGTGGGGGCTGCAAGAAACGTGAAGCTGGAATCTGAGCGCGTGGTCTGCACTTGCGGCGGCAGCGGAAAGGGACGTATGAATAACGCACTCACGTCAATCTGCCCCGTCGCTCCGGCTGCGGTCAGCTGCGCGGTGATTTGCGTCGGCGACACAACATTTACCGCCACTGCCGGAATGCCGCCCACCAGTACCGCTGCCGGACTGATGAAACCTGTTCCCGTAATGGTTATCGTTGTCCCTGCCGGTCCTATTTTGGGCGAAAAATCCGCTATTTGCATGGAACTCGGGAACAGCACCGCAAACATCCCCAACCCGGCAACGACGCTGCTTTGAATCGTGTTTCCGCTCACCGTACCTGCCGCGTTTTGGAATACCGTCGTCGGATTGACCGCAAACCCCACACGGCTTGCGCCCGTGAGACTACCGCGTGCCAGCGTTGCCGCGCCGCTCGTGTAATTGCCACTCAGCACTTGCGTTTGCCAATGCTCCGTCAGGCTCACACTGCCTGTAACGCCACCTGCCAAAGTGCCCGCAGCGCCTGTATTGAACGCCTCGACACGGACTTGCGGAGGCGCTGCGCCCGTTGTCAGATTCGAGAGCGTAAAGGGGAAATAAATGCCGCCTTTTGCCACCGGAAAGAGATATTGTGCGGGGTCGGCACTCAGATTGGCACTCAGCGTCCGCACGAGTGCGCCTTGCACATAGCTTGTGGCAGAGCCGCCGACCAGCGAACTCACGGCAGGATTGGAAAGCGTGAGAATGCCGCTTGCGGTATTGATGATGCCGCCCGTGAGCGTGAGCGTATTCGCTACTGCGACGGGTGTGGCTAATGCCAGCAGACTACCGGCACGATTCAGCGTGAGTGTAGAGAGCTGTCCGCCCGGAAATGCCGCTGCGCCGGAGATTGCACCGCTTCCGCCAACAATGAAGCCGCTTGCTGCCGTTGTTTGGAAGCTCATTCCCCCAAAATCAATGGCGCTGTTTAGCGTGAGGGTGTTTACGCCCACTGTTACCGCATTTGCGCCGGAGCCGCCTGTCCACGCGCCGTCCACCGTTTTGCTCTCCGTCAGCGTGATGCTGTTATTCACCACCACGTTTGCACTCATTGCCGGAGGAAATGCCTTGCCACCTGCATTGGGGTTGGGCGCAGGGTCGGCGTTGGTAAATTCGAGCGTGGCGGTGGAAAGGTAGCTCACGCCGCTTGCTCCGCCGATTTGCGCGTTGCCGTCCAGTGCCACTTTGCCCAAACTTTGCACGAGGATGCTGCCGTTATTGGTAAGCGAACCACCGCTTGCAAGAGCAAGGATGCCGCCGGGCTGTACGGTAAGATTGGCGGTATTGGCAAGCGTTCTGTTTGCCGAAAGCCGTACACTGCCTGTGTTGGCGAGGCGAATGGCGTTATTCATCGTGGGAAGCCATTCCACTCCGGCGACTTTTGCCGCCGTACCGATGTATTCCAATGCTGACGTAGAAGCCGCATAGACAGGCGCATTGCCGCTCACCGCGCCCGTTCCCGCAAGACGCAGTGTGCCGTTAGCAGCGATGGTGGTCGTTCCGGCGTTTGCCAGCGTTGCCCCGTTGCCGATGGCGAGTACGCCGGAAATGTTTGCGATGCCGTTCACCGTCAGCGTACCGCTTTGCAGAGTGAGTGTGGATATGGGCTGCAGGGTCAGCGACACGCCCGAACCGAAAGTCATACCTGTCGTGGCGGTAGCAGTAATGCCGCTTCGGACAATAAACGCCACGCCGCTTCCGCTCGTCATCAGCGCCGGAGTCGCCGGAACGCCGCTTCCATTAGCCGCAGAGTTCCACGAAGCCGCCAGTGAAGCGTCGCCCAAGAGCGTTTCGTTGTAATAAAAAATTGTCGGTGGTGTTCCGGCAATGCTGTAAAAGCGATTGCCAAGCGCAGCTTGAGCATTGGAGCGCACAAATCCCGCGCCGGGAGTGCCGCCAACGCTTGCGTACGAGCCGCTTTGCGCAATGGCTGTCCCAACAAGGTCTGTCGGCGACAAGCCGCCCTCGGTCAGTTCCAGCGTTGTGGAAGTAAAGCCGCCCGAAAGCGTTTCCAACTGCCAATTTCTGCCGGAAAGGAGCGATAAAATCGTGATATTGTCCGGCATCGTCGCTCCCGAAGGAAACACCGTTCCCCGCACAAGCGGTGAAGCGCCGGAGCGGATATTGAGCAGATTCATGGGGCGATAGCTCGTGCCTTCGCCAATCGGCAGGAAGTACGAAGTGCCGTCTGCGCCGATACCGCCTAAAAGCTGTCGCTCCAAAGGTCCGTCGATGTAATTGCTTGCACTTGCACCCGGAATCGCTCCCGTCGCGGTATTGGTTACCCGAAGCAGATTCGCAAGCGAGGTCGTCAGCCGCCCGCCAAGCGTGAGCGTTTGCGCCGCGCCAAGCGTGAGAGCGCCGCCCGAAAGCGTGGATGTGCCGCCGGGCGTGGTCAGGTTCGCATTCAACGTCGGTGCGAAGAAATTTGCCGGAAGAACATTCGCATTAAAGCCTGCTCCAAGCACAATGCCGGAACTTGCACCCGAGCCTTGCAAAAGCGCCGCCCCCGTGAGGGCGCTTGCTGCTGTTTGGTTGAGAACGAGTGTAGATGCGGCTTGGAGCGTGAGATTGCCGTTCAGCGCCAGTGCGCCTGCCGCTGCCGACATGGTGAGAGTACCCGTAAGATTGAACGCACCGCCTACGTTGATAGCGCCATTGTACGGCGCAGCAAAGGCACCACCCGCAATCACGCCGCCGTTGAAGCCGTTCTCCAGAATCACTTCACCGGTGGTGTTTGTGCCTTGTATGCGTGTCCCGGGCGCATTCAGCGTCGCGCCGTTCCTGAGCCAAAGCCGCGCATTTGGTGCGCCAAGCGTAAAATCAAGGAACATATTCAGTGTTCCGGTGATAGCGAGGCTATTGGTAAGAGTTGTCAAGGCGTTCACATTCAATGTTCGTACCACGCCGCCGGTGAAATGCGCTCCATTCAGCGCAGGAGCGCTTGTGGCAATAATACTTGCCGCACCGCTTGCGTCTATCGTTCCCGTCGCGCTGGTGGCGGTGCTTGCGCTTGCCGTAAGCGTGAGAGTTCGCCCCGCAAGGTCGAAGTTTCCGGCGTTGGCTACCGTCAGCACACCGCCGACATTGAGGTTTTGCGGGAGTGTAACGGCAGTTGGGCGATCAATGATGAGGTTGTTCAAATTCAGCCCTAAGGAATTGCCCACCGTTGCCCCTTGGATGCGCACCGTGCCGTTGTGGGCAATGCCGCCGCTATTCAAGAGCGCCCCGCCAAGCCCCGCCGGATGGGCAGTAATGAATATTCCGGTGGGATTTATCGTCAGACTGCCCGTGCCGCTCTGCACGGTTACTCCGGCATCAAGCGTACCATTTATCGTGATATTACCGCCATTGGTGGCATTACCGGCAAAGGTCGTCGTACCGCCTGCCGCAACGTTCAAAAAGCCCGAAGCGCTGACGGAAACAGGCGCGGTAAAGGTGTGATTGAGCGTTCCGGTGATAATCGTGCCGCTTTGCACATTAAGCGGTGTCGCCGTCAAGCCCACGCCGCCCAGCGTCAGCGACACGCCACCGCGATTCATCGTCAAACCCGCACCAAAACTTGCGGGAGCCGCCACGAGCAGATTGCCCGTAATCGTACCTGCACCGCCCACCACTAAGCCCGCCGTCGCGCCACCGGAGACCACGGCGGCACCCGTCAAATCAAGATTGCCGTTGGCGGTAAGCGTAAAATTGCTCAAGGCAAGCGTACCGTTAATCGGTTGCGTGGTGCCTTGCACCGTGCGGTTTGCGTCAAGCGTAAGAGTCTGTCCGGCTTTGTCCAACACAAAATTTCCGTTCAGTGTCGGCGGAAATTCCGTGCCAGTCGTGCGGTTGCCGATGCCGTTGTATGCCAAGGTCGCAGATGCACCGGAATAGACGGGCGATGCGCCCGAATAGGTAGCATTATCTACCACCACCAGACTTCCCTGCATACTGAACGTTCCGGCATTGGACATTGCGCTGCCGCTGAGCAAGATATTCGCTATTGGTTGAACGGTCAGCGTTCCGCCTGCCGCTATCGAAAGTGCCGAAACAACGAACACTGTCGTATTTGCTTGCTGCGTAACGCTCACGCCATTGCCAATGGTGAGCGGGGTGATAATATTTGCCGTCGGAACGGTCGTCGGGAAAATATAGCTGTCGCCGGAATTGTTCATAAACTGCACGGCAAGAGGATTCACACCGCCGCCACCCAAGATGGAATTCCAGTTCGTCCGCACTCCCGCATCACCCCCGGTGAAGTAAAACAGATTCGGCATGAAGGTAAAGCCCACCTGCGAAGCCGTTCCCGCAGGAGCGGTAACGCTCACCGAGCCGCTCACGCCGCCCACAGGAACAACCGCCGTGATTTGCGTAGCCGAGACGACCGTAAAGGAAGCCGCATTCACACCGCCAAACTGCACTTGCGTTGCACCCGTGAAGGCAGTGCCGGTGATGGTTACCGTCGTACCGGGACCGGCATTGACGGGGGTAAAACTCGTTACGGCAATCGGCACAAAGGTAAACCCGACAAGGCTGCCCGTACCGTTGGGGGTGGTAACGCTGACATTACCGCTTGCACCCGCAGCGACGACTGCCGTGATTTGTGTCGGAGAAACGACGGTGAACGAAGCCGCATTTACGCCGCCGAACTGCACTTGCGTTGCTCCGGTGAAATTTGTGCCATTGATGGTAACGGTTTGCGTGGGGCTTGCACTTGTCGGAGTGAAGTTGGTTACAGCGACAGGAACAAGTATTTTGCGAATAGCATTATTCGCGTAGTCCGTAACGTAGAGGAACGCGCCGGTTTGGTCAATCACGATGCCCGAGGGAACAAAGAATTTTGCCGCCAGGTATGTCCCATCCACTAGCCCGCTTGGGCTGCTACCTGCGAGAGTGAAAGTTGTTCCATCCTGTAGAACTCGGCGGATGCGATTATTCGTGTTTTCGTCGGTAAGGTAGAGATTTCCCCCCGTATCAACGCAAATACCGCTTGGCGAGCTGAAAGTAGCACTAGCACCCGCGCCATCGGTCAGTCCACCGCCGCCTGTTCCCGAAAGCGTTGTTACCACGCCTGCCGGAGTAATAAAGCGGATGCGTCGGTTGGTGAAATCACTTACCGTTACATTTCCCAAGGCATCCACCGCAACATCAGCAGGCTGATTGAATTGCGCTGCCGCGCCCGTTGCATCGGCAAAGCCTGCAACGCCACTTCCGGCGAGCGTTGTAACTACGCCGCCCGGAGTAATTTTCCGAATCCGATTATTGTTCAAATCAGCAATGTAGAGATTGCCTCCAGCATCAATGTCTATCCCATGCGGGTTGTCGAACTGCGCCGCCGTTCCGGTGGCATCGTTCCAGCCAGCAACGCCGCTTCCGGCAAAGGTAGAGACAGCGCCGGTGGCAAGAACAATACGCCGAATACGATGATTCAAGCGGTCTGCGACGTAGAGGTTGCCGCTTCCGTCCGATGCCACGCCGTGCGGCTGATTAAACTGCGCTGCCGCGCCCACCGCATCGGCAAATCCGGCTGTGCTGCCTGCAACGGTCGTAACCACGCCCGCAGGAGTAATTTTGCGAATACGATGATTGAGCATATCAGCAACGTAGAGATTGTCTGCTCCGTCTATGCAGAGATTACGCGGCTGATTAAACTGCGCTGCCGCGCCCGTTCCATCGGCGTTTCCGGCACTAGCACCTCCGGCAAAGGTGGAAACTTGGTTCGGGGTGGCAAGCCACGTAAATCCAACAATGCTACCCGTGCCGCTGGGGGTGGTAACGCTCACCGAGCCGCTTGCACCCGCTCCCAGAACAGCGTTTATTTGAGTGGAAGAAATGACCGTGAAGGAAGCGGCATTGGTGCCGCCGAACTGCACCTGCGTTGCGCCTGTAAAGTTTGTGCCGTTAAGGACGATGGTTGTACCAGCAACGGCGCTGGTGGGAGTGAAGCTCGTAACCGTCGGTGCCGGCGGCGGTGCGCCGTATTTGGCAAAAAATATGTCCTGTCCGCCGTTGCTCGTGAGATTGACAACAGGAGCGTTTGGATCAGCATCCACCGTTCCGTTGAGAGTACCGCACACAACAGGGTATCCGCTTGCGTCGGTGATGATGTCTTCAAAGATGTTTCCGCTTGATGCTCCGCCGACCATGAACGCCCAAACATAATATCCGTTTAAATCGTACCGTGCCAAATATGCTTGATTTCCGGGACCTGGTGTACTGATGTTTGCCACAGCTGCCGTAGGGTCAAAATCTATTGTAGGCGAGCCGGAAGTATTCCCATGAATGTATAAACCTGTGGCATCAAGCAGCATACCATATGTACCATCATCGGAAGTACCGCCGACGCTCCTTGCCCAGAGGTAATTACCGTTCGCATCATATTTGCCAAAGAAAAAATCCGAACCTGAAACCGTAGTGAGATTCGCAACAGCAATACTCGGGTCGAAATCTGCAGTCCCGGGAACGGCAACACCTGAATTAAAATAGCCGCTCCAATAAATATTATTTGCTGCATCTATCCCAAGCCCATCTCCTACATCGTCAGCTGTTGAACCAACATTTTTTGCCCACAAGCAAATGCCCGCAGAAGTATATTTTGCCAACACAGCGTCCATTCCCCCGACAGCCGATAGGTTTAACGGCGCACCGTTCGGGTTAAAATTCACGGTTGTTCCGCTAAAGGAGCCTGTAACCACGATATTTCCACCTGAATCGAATGCTATCTTGGAGAAAACGTTATTATTCGACACTGCCGAATTTATCGGTACGTTTGCCACCCACAGATAATTCCCCGATACATCATATTTGGCAAGGAATGGCGACCAATAGACCGTACCGAATCCCACGCGCGTTTGCACGCCTGCACTCGGATCGAAATCGCAGTTGTCGGTATAACCGCCGGCAAGATAGATATTTCCTGCCCCGTCGGTTCTTATCGCTAACCCCCAATCACTATTGGGACCACCAATATTTTTGGCAAACACAAAGTTTCCGGCGGCATCCAGTTTAAGAATAAAGCAGTCCCAATTGCCATTCGATGTGAGATTGCTCACGCCCGCGCCCGGATCAAAATCCACTGTACCTGAAAACAAACCCGTTACAAAAACATTTCCGCCTGCATCAACGTATATTCCTTGCGCTCCGTCTTGTGTTGCGCCGCCGATACTCTTTGCCCAAACGTAATTTCCATTGACATCATATTTTGCAACAAAAAAATCCTGACCGCCGTTGCTGGTGAGATTTGCGACACCCGCGCCGGGGTCGAAATCTACGGTATTATTGAATTGTCCTGCCAGATAGGCATTCCCTGAAGCATCTTTTGCCAAATGCGGTGCTTCGTCGTACCCTATACCCCCGACATTTTTCGCCCACGTAAGCGGTGGCAATGGAAGAGCAGCCGGAGGCGCAATGTAGGTAAAGCCCGCCAGACTGCCCGTTCCCGTCGGTGCGGTAACGCTCACCGTGCCACTCGCCGCGCCCGCCGGAACAATCGCCGTTATCTGCGTTGCCGAGAAAACGGTGAAGGACGTAGCATTCACACCGCCAAACTGTACCTGCGTTGCGCCCGTGAAGTTGGTGCCGGTGATAGTAACGTTGTGTCCTATCCCGGCACTGGTGGGGGTGAAGGAGGTAATGGTCGGCGTGAGCGGGAGGACGATTTGGCGGATAGCATTATTGAGCTGATCCATGATATAGAGGTTACCGCTATTAAACACCAGTCCGGTTGGACTATTATAGCGCGCCGCGAGAAGCGTTCCATCGGCAAATGCAGCAGTGTTCGTGCCGGAGTACGTATTGACGGTATTAGTGCTGAGTTGTAATTGGCGAATACTATGATTGAGTCCGTCGCTGATATACAGATTTGCCGAACCATCGTACACAATACCGCCAGGCTGATTAAACAAAGCCGCTCCGCCGACACCGTCGGCAAAGCCTGATGTGCCCACAGCGTTACCGGCAATAAGCTGAACGTTTGCCGAAGCAAAAGAAATGCGGCGGATGTTATGCCCAAAATACCCCGCCACGTAGAGATATGTCGCATCGGCAGTGATACCAAGAGGACGATTAAATTGCGCTGCCGTGCCTACGCCATCTAGATTCCCCGCAACACCGCTTCCGGCAAAGGTTGTTACGACGGCACTGGAAATAACGATTTTGCGAATGCGATTATTGTTCACATCACAAACGTAGATATTTGTGCCGTCCCATTCCAATCCTCCGGGATTATCAAACTGTGCGGCTGTGCCTGTGGCATCATTAAAACCCGCAACACCGCTTCCGGCAAAGGTCGTTACCACGCCAGTCGCAGGATCAATTTTACGAATACGGTGATTGTTGCCATCGGCAACATAGAGATTTCCGGCTGCATCCCGCGTCAATCCTTGCGGGTTGTTGAACTGGGCTGCTGTTCCCGTTGCATCCAGATACCCCGCCGTGCCGCTTCCGGCAAGGGTGGTAATGTTTCCGGTCGCAAGGTTGTATTTCCGCACCCGATGACCGTTATATTCGGTAAAATAAATATCCCCACCAATTTTGATAGCACCCCATGGCTGCGTAAGCCGCGCCGCGCCGTTCTGCCCGTCGGCAAAGCCCGCACCAGCCGCATTCCCCACAACGGTCGAAACCTGCGGCACTGTTCCCGTAAAGGTAAAGCCCGCCAGCGAACCCGTTCCTCCGGGCGTAGTAACACTCACCGAGCCGCTTGCACCCCCCGCCGGAACTGCCGCCACAAGCTGCGTGGGGGAAATAACGGTGAAGGACGGCGAAGCCACGCCGCCGAACTGCACTTGAGTTGCGCCCGTGAAGTTTGTGCCGTTTATCACGATGCCGAGACCGGGATAGCCTGTGGTGGCGGTGAAGGAGGTAACGGTGGGCGGTGCTGGCACTATTTTGCGGATGGCATGATTACCTTGATCCATCACATAAAAAATGCCGGCTGCATCATAGATTATGCCTGAGGGCGAATTAAACCGTCCTGCTGCAACCGTCCCGTCTGTGAATGCGGCGGTATTTGTTCCGGCATATGTGCTTACGCCATTCGACCCCAAGGAAAGAATACGAATACAATTATTGCTTACATCAGCAATGAT
>JANYDO010000446.1 GCA_025363605.1 Candidatus Kapaibacterium sp. | reverse complement strand
CGCTCATCAGGCAAACTCTACACGGTCAGCACTGGCGAGGGCTATATTCCCCAAGCCCCTGTTTGTGCGGTCTCCGGCATTGCCAATCCTGAGCGGTTTCATGCATCGTTAGAAGCAAGTGGTATAGCGCTGTCCTGTACGCTGACGTTTCGAGACCACGAGCGCTACACACAACGCCATGCAGAACGTATCGTCGAAATGGCGCGGAGCAAGCAAACAAGCGTCATCGCAACCACAGAAAAAGACATCGTGAAACTTCGTGCTTTTGGCGATATATTTGCATTATCGGGTTGCATTCTTACGGCGTTATCCATTGAATGTTGTATCAATAACAATAAAGAGCTTCTTTCCAAAAGGCTTTCCCCATTATTTTCTGCAAAATAACTATCACTTTTTTACTATCATTCTCTTTCTATGAACATCGGTATCTCCAAAGCAAGTGGTTCTGCCAATTATGCAAAATATGAAGAGTGGTTGCGCACTGCCGACCCTCAGATAACCTGCATAGACCTCTCTCTGATGCCAACCGAGCAAGCAGTTGTCACGCTGGAATCGTGCGCAGGGCTTCTGCTCACGGGCGGCCCCGACGTGAATCCGGCGCGATACGGAAAAGAATACGAACTTTCGCGGTGTGTTATTGATTCGGAGCGTGATGATTTTGAACTAGCGCTGTATGCAAAATCCAAAGAGCTAAAAATGCCTGTTTTTGCGGTGTGCAGGGGTGCGCAGTTAGTCAATGTTGCCGAAGGCGGCACACTCGTCATAGACATTCCCACCGACACGAAAGCCACGCACGAACACGCTCGCGTGAACGACACCGACGGCGAACACGGCATAGACGTTCAGCATGGCTCTATTGTAACGAAAATCACGGGCGAGATAGAAGGAGCAGTCAATAGCGCACATCATCAGGCAGTGGACAAACTCGGCGAAGGCTTGCGCGTTAGTGCGGTGTCGGACGACGGCATCAATGAGGCAATTGAGTGGAATGATTTCACTGGCAAGCCGTTTTTGCTGGGTGTGCAATGGCATCCTGAGCGAATGAGTTATGCGAACCCATTTTCTATCGCACTTGCAAAACACTTTTTATTTGAGACGGAATCCTATAAACTCCTGTTTCAGCGCGGGTGACGCACAAGTGAAGACAAGCATGGGAGCGTTACGGCAGTCATATTTGAAAAAACTTTTCGCGGAAGTATTTCCTTTCACGCATTTTTTTGTATTTTTGCGACTTAGATGGTAATTATTTCTTTTTTCTTGTTTTATCTCTCTCGAAGGATTTTCCATGTTGTATGAAGCATTCGGCAAACTACACGAACTGTTCGACGAACAACAAGTAACCGACAAATTCCGCAAGCGTGAATTTGTCGTTGAAATCGAAGATGGCAACTATCCGCAATATGTCAAATTTCAACTTACGCAGGATAAGTGCTCCGCGCTCAACTCGTTCCAAAAAGGTGATAAAATCAAAATCGCCTTTGGTCTCTCCGGACGCGAGGGCAAGTCCCGCGACGGCAATACGGTGTATTATACCAACTTGAGCGCATGGAAACTGGAGAAAATTGATGGCGGTACACCCACCTCTGCTGCTCCGAATCGCTCCGCTGCTGCGGCATCCTCAAGCGATGCGCCTCCGCCGGATGACGATGATATTCCGTTCTAAGTCATCGTAAAAATAGCCCATTGCAGACAGGAAACCCGTGCATCAAGGTCGTTTCCTGTCTTTTTTATTGGTACGGCACTTGGATTGTGTAGCATGGAAATTCAACGCAATATTTCTCTCCAACCCTATAATACCTTTGCTATTGACGCAAAAGCTGACGGCTTTTGTACGGTCTCAGCAGTCGAGGAACTGCAAAATATTCTTGCTCAAGAACAGCGGCGGCGGGAGTTTCCCTTCATGTTTATTCTTGGTGAAGGAAGCAATATTCTTTTTACAAAAGATGTCGGTGGTTTAGTTGTGAAAATGGCGCTGCGGGGTACGATGATTATTCGAGAAACCGCAACCACACTTGATGTGGAAATAGCAGCAGGGGAAAACTGGGATAGCGCCGTGCAAAACGCTGTAGCTGAGAACTGGGGCGGCTTAGAAAACCTTTCCCTCATTCCGGGCAGTGTTGGCGCGGCTCCGGTGCAGAACATCGGTGCATATGGGATAGAATTGCAAAATGTTCTTGTCTGTGTACAAGCTATGGAGCGCTCTACGGGCGAAATACGGATATTTTCCAAAGAAGAATGTTCTTTTGGCTATCGGGATAGTATTTTTAAGCGTGAAGAGGGCAAAGAATATATTATTACTTCCGTCGTGCTACGATTGCGAAAAAATCCAACGGTACATGACCTCAACACAAGCTATGGGGCGCTTAGGCAGGAAATAGTACGGCTTTTTCCAAGCGTGAAAGCAGAAGAATATACCATTGCTCACGTCCGCGCAGCTGTTTGCGCCACTCGCCAGGCAAAACTCCCCAATCCCGCCATTATCGGTAATGCGGGCAGTTTTTTCAAAAATCCGACCGTACCCCTAGAAACCTACACTCGTATCAAAGGCACATACCCCCAAGCACCATCGTTTCCTGTGAATGCAGAAGCGGTAAAAATTCCAGCCGGATGGATGATTGAAGAATGTGGGTGGCGGGGCAAACATCTGAACGCAACAAGTGATGCCGCCGTTCACGACAAACAAGCATTGGTGCTTGTGAACCACGGGAAGGCATCGGGCGCTGAGATTCTCGAACTTTCGCAGCAAATACGGGCTTCGGTAGAAGAACGCTTTGGTGTTACGCTGGAAACAGAAGTGAATATTCGGTAAGGGGCAAAAAAAAACCACACACTCCAACACTGGCGGTTGAAATTTGCAGTTTTTGCGTTACGAGAGCTGTAAGAGAAGGAATCGAACCTTCACGGAGGGCTTAGGTTTTGAAAAAGGTTAGTTCTTCAGAGCTTTATCGCATTGCTCCACCGTCGAGACTGGACGGTACGGCTGCCTGTTTCGTCATCTTACCGTATTTGAAAATTTTCAAGAAAACATCTTCTCGTTTGAAGATGTGAGCTGTAGGAGAAGGAGTCGAACCTTCACGGAGGGCTTAGGAAATGAGAAGCGAGCTGCTCACTACTTTATCGCGGTACTCCACCGTCGAGACTGGACGGTACGGCTGCCTGATTTCGTCATCCTACAGTGTTGTATATTTTGAAAGAGCAGTAACTCTTGTGCGATTGTTACTGATACAAAAATAATACATCAGCCCTTTTCATGCAAATTTATTTACGAAACATCGTAATTATTTAATAATTTGCAAAAATAAATGATTTTATTACAAATTCCGTAATTTACACTCCTGAACTATGGGTCAAATTATTGATATTGATGAACTCGACATCAAAATTCTAACACTCCTTTTGCACAATGCGCGACTTCCTTTCACGGATATCGCTCAAGAGGTGCATACGTCATCGGGCACAGTCCATGTACGGATGAAAAAACTGGAGGCAGCAGGAATAGTCAGAGGCGCACAATTACTGGTTTCACCGGCGAAACTTGGCTTTGATATTTGTGCATTTTTGGGGATTTATCTGGAAAAAGGCTCGCTCTACAAAAGCGTCGTGAAGGAACTGGAAGCTATTCCCGAAATCATTGAGCTGCACTACACCACAGGCAATTACAACATTCTCGCAAAAATTGTCTGCCGCGACACGCAGCATCTCCGCGAAGTGCTGAACGATAAAATTCAAGCTATTGAGGGAATTGAGCGCACAGAGACGTTTATTTCGCTGGAAGAAAGTCTCCAGCGCCCGATTTCACTGGAAGATACATTCAATCCTTAGACTACGGCTTCACTAGACTACGGCTTCATTACAAGCCGCTCCGCTTTCGGCGAAGAGTCGTTATCGCGCCGATTGCTATTGCCGCCCCTGCTGTATCGGTCACAACGTCCTGCACTCTGGCATAACGCCCCGGAACAAAGGATTGGTGAATCTCGTCGGAAATACCAAAGAAGAACGTGCAGCAAAGAGTGATAAGAAATTTGCGCCACGAAAAAATAAATGTCCGCATCAAAGCTGCATAGACAAGTACTCCCAGCACACCAAATACGCCCAGATGAGCGCAGAATCGAAAGATTGTATTCATCGTATCATCGCCCCCGACCATCGTTTTAGTAGAAGCACTCGTCGAGGTAGGAATATGGGACAGATAAAAAATAAAGCTATACCAAAGCGCAACGATTCCCCACAACGTGACGGTGGATGCGTGCTGCAGCCATGATTCCAGAGCAGGAAATATTTTTTTCATTACGAGCAATTAGGCGTGAAGTCGGCGATACTGCGGTGCTGCCGGAAGAGCGTTCCCCACCTTGAACTGTGCTATTCGTGCTTCCAACTGTTCGGTAAGGTCTTGGAGTGTGGTAGCAGTTTGGGCGATATTTTCCACGCCCTTCGCTGATTCGGAGGCAACCTGAGAAATTTGCTCCACATTGTTTGCAATTTTCTCGCTTGTGGAAGTCTGCTGCAAACTAGCGTCAGCAATGCTTTGTACCATTTGCAACACGCTTTCGGAACTTTTGACCACCTCCGTCAATGCCTGACCAGCCTTCTCCGCAAGGTCTATACCCTCACGAACCTTTGTGTTACCTTGCTCCATTGCCTTAACGGCTCCGGTGGATTCGCGTTGAATCGTTGTGATCATAATCGTTATCTGCTTGGTCGCTTGCTGTGTGCGTTCGGCGAGCTTGCGCACTTCGTCAGCAACGACAGCGAATCCACGTCCTTGGTCGCCGGCGCGAGCAGCTTCGATAGCGGCATTGAGCGCCAAAAGGTTAGTTTGGTCGGCAATTTCCGTAATCACGGACACAATTTCACCGATTTGCGCACTGGAGTCGCCGAGTTGCGCAATGGTTTTTGCAGAATTTTGTACCACGCCCGCTATTTCGTTCATCTTGCCGACAGTCTGCAACACGATTTCACTGCTGCGGCGAGCAATTTCACCGTTTTTCACGGCTACCGATGCTGTTTCGCTGGCATTATGGGAGTTTGCGCTAATCGTATCGGTCATGTTGTCCATAGCTGATGAAACAAATTCCGTCTGACGAGCTTGATTCTGCACACCGGACGAAAGCTGCTCCGCACCGGAACTGATGTGCGCCGAAGACTCTGCGACAGTCACAACGGTCTCCTGCACCTGCACAATCAGGCGGCGTAGGCTCTCAATCATTGACTGCAAGCGCCCTCGGAGCTTGGAAATCTCATCACTTGAATCGGAAAGACGAATATCCAGCGAGAAATCTCCTCCGGCGAGGGCATCTATGGTGCGAAGGAGATCGGAAACTTCATCGTCGAGATGCTGCTTGGAGCGCTCTGTATCTTGCTTTGCCGCATTGACATCACCCAAAATTCGTGTAATATCCGTATTCGATTTATTGACCTCAGCAAGTGCAGAATTGATGCTTTCGACCATCGTTGTAAATGATATGCCGAGTTCGCGGAGTTCGTCGTGGGTACGGATATTCAGTGTCACATCACTCTTGCCCGCCGCTACTTGCTTTGCGGCTTCGTTCAGCGCCAGAATCGGTTGCGAAATCAGACGCGCCAAGACAAGTGCAATCACTACACCTGCCCCTAATGCTACAAGCGTAATGATAAACAGCGTTGTCTTTGCACGAGCGCTTTCGTCCGTAAGGTCTTGTAATGACATCACCGCTTTATCTTCAGCAATTTTGACAATTTGATTTGCCACTTGTTCTGCCGTGCGAGCATTATCCGTATATTTCCTGTACACCGCTTGAACACTTGCATCGCGCTGCATCACCACAGCAAAGGGTTCATTGTCTGCGGACTTCAGGTAAATTTCGCTCAATATATCGCCAAAGCCTTTGGTGTACTGCTCCACCCGTCCGGCAAGTTCCTTTGCGGCTTCCTGAATTTTGGGGTCGCTCGAAAGCGTCGTGATTTTATCCACCGATTCTCGTGCTTCTTTTGCTGATGCCGTAAATTTTTCAGCATTTTTCTGGTCTTGCGTCAGCATAAACTCTTTTTCGTAGGTAATGGCATTGCGAAGCTGCGACTCCACCTTTCGCGCCAGATACTTGATTTCCTGTGGTCCGGTGATAATGCCGGAAGCAACCGTCGTTACGCTGGAGAGATTAAAAACGGCAAAACCGGCAATAAAAGCCGTCAGCAAAAGTGCTGAAGCGAATCCTAGAAGGAGTTTCAAGAAAATGGAGAATTTCATCGGTGTAAAAATATAAAGTGAGAAGTGACGCGAAAATATACAATGGTTCTATTTCAACTACACAGATAGACTTTGCCCACGCTGCGCGGCTTTGCGCAAGGCAGGAATGGTTTCCGAGGGATTACCGCGAAAAACGCCGGAACCGCTCACAAGAATATTCGCACCTGCTCTGACAATGGCTTCGGCGTTATCCGCCACGACACCGCCATCCACCTCAATTTCGACGCGCTCTAGCCCGTTTTTATCCAAAAACTCTCGTAATTCCGAAGCACGGCGCAAAAAAGACGTAATAAATTTTTGCCCGCCAAAGCCCGGATTAACGGACATCAATAGGATAAAATCGCAGTATTCCGCAGCATCAAAGACGCTGGAAAGAGGTGTAATGGGGTTCAACACAGCGCCCACACGCTTGCCGTGCTCTCGCACAAGCGAAAGCGTTCGGTGCAGATGCTTTGTAGCTTCGACGTGAACGGAAATCCAATCCGCACCCGCAGCAGCAAAAGCACCAATATAGCGGTCGGGATGGCTTATCATCAAGTGGCAATCAAGCACGAGTTTCGTAACAGGGCGTAGCGCCTCGACCACAAGCGGACCAATGGTGATATTCGGCACAAAATGCCCGTCCATCACGTCCACGTGCAGAATTTCCGCACCGCCCGCCTCGCAGCGCCGCACATCGTCTTCCAGACGTGCAAAGTTTGCCGAAAGCAGTGAAGGTGCGATTTGTATCGGGTGCTGTGTCATAATCATTGAAAGCGATAAGCAATAAAGAAATACTCTAACTCAGGCTAGAGCTCCGGCATCAAAACAACATTATAGGACTTGTCCTTTTGCCCGGCAAAAATAATGGTATAACCTCTACCTAAAGAGAACGTCAGATTTCGTGCTTCAAGGAGTTTTTCATTGGAATTGCCCAAAAAAGTTAATGTTTGGGTTAAATTGCTCGTAAAAATCTGTACGGGATCTGTAAATACTTTTTGACCAAGCGCAGTTGTCACATTAAATGCTCCTTCAGTATCAGAGTTTACTTTCAAAGCATCTACATCACTCGTTGCATTCAAATATCGAAAAGAACCGCGAGGACTTTTGGGAGATATAGTAAGTAAAGAAGGGTATAGCGATGTATTCGGAGTTGACCACAAGCCGTCTATTATCGACACTTGGCTGGCAGTTGTTGTGCCCATCCCCACCACAGTTATATGCTTGCCATTTTCCAGATCACGCATCTCCGTTTTAGTACCAATGGCAATGTTTTGCATACCCGAAGGCAGCACCGTCATTTGGCTCGCACCATAGCCCACAGCATCACTAAATACTTGTCCCAAACTCATCCGTACCGTAACGGTCGTTGCGTCAGAGAAAACTTGTATCGCTTGCACTAAGGCTCCTTGCTCAAGAGCAACAGGAGGAGTTGCAGCAGCGGAACTACCTGACGAGACATCAGGAACAAGAAAAAGCTGCTTTTTGGTTACAACCAAAAAATATGCTTGGATGTTCGGATTAGGCACTGCAAAACCAAACTGTTCGATGCTTTGAGGCTGTTGGTTATTGAACACAATCAGTGGTACAATGTTTTCACGCGATAGGGTGACGGGGGCAGACACCTGTCCACTTGGTAAATTACCGACAATAGATTGTGCGCGAGCTTCCTTTGAAGCTCCACGCAGGACATTCACACTAGAGGAAATAGTTGAGGACGGAACGAACGTAAGATTTACCACACGAAGCGAAATACTACCGTTTGGCGGCTGAACGGTTAAAGCAGGAGCAGCTACGGCAAGGCTATCGCTCAAGAATATCGTTTGTGAGCCGTTCACATCCAACGAAGTCGAAAGAGATTGCTGCACAAGACCGGTTCGGCGACGTACGATGAGTGTGTCCTTATCAACCGAAGCGCACGCTGCCTGCATTGCAAATCCGGAAACACTATCATTTCCAAGCTTTTGAGCGATGCCTTTGCTTCCGAGGGTAATACTATCAAGAGCAGTCCCCGAAAAGTTTGCCACTCGGATAAAGGTGGACGGCTGAGAAGTGGGAGAGACGTTTATTTTATCGGATGTACGGTCATTGAGCGCCAAAAGTCGGACGCTATCTTGTGCATCTTTGTACAGCAAGACGGTGTAGTTATTCCGTATAGCGAGAGAACTCAGATTAAACAATCCTTTTTGAACAGATGCCGGAGTAGGAGCTGTAGCTGAATCTGGAAGCGCCTGCTCTGTCAATGCCACACTCAGATTACTTCTATTAAGCGCAATCTGCTGTAATCCACTGCTGGCACGATAGCCGAGTCTGCTCCCGACAGGCGTTCCGCTCGGACAGCCAAGAGTGAAGGAATATGTTTTTGTAGCGTTGTTAACGCAGTTGATAAAGCGGATATTGGCTACATTTGCAGAGTTGTCCGGCGGCAAGGACGTAATGACTAGCAATGTATCAAGAACTTCCATACTCCCCGCACGTGGTGGCAAGCCAACAATAGTGTACGTGGCATTACGCGATTTGAATGTTTGAATCAGTTCAGGGAAAGAAGGTCGATTAACATTCATTCCCGATGTAACGGACACAGAAACACGACCTGTATCTGCCAAAGGGGTAAAAAAATCTGAAACACCGAGACTTGTAATGGTCTGAGTTGTAACCACTGTACTGCTCGTAGTCCGCGTGGAAGCCGAATACAGTGTAAACCGAGCCTGTAAAATATGTTTATTCGTAGAATCCGAGGGCATATTCGTCAAATTCACATACCGCACCTGTGTTGTCTGAAAGTCTTGTGACCCTATACTGACGGGCGTTATAGGAAAATCACATCCCGCATGAAGACACAAGACCAACAGAGACATTGCCAGCACGAGGCGCTTTGTCAGACGACAGCTCATTATATCACTCATTTAAGGAACCTCTACGGCATTGAGTAGTTCGTTGATTATGTCTTCGGAGCGCATATTTTCTGCTTCTGCTTCGTAGGTCAGTCCGATTCTGTGTCTGAGCACGTCGTGGCAAATCGCCCGCACGTCTTCCGGAATAACATAGCCGCGATGCTTGATAAAGGCAAACGCTTTCGATGCTGCCGCGAGCGCTATCGTCGCACGAGGAGAGCCGCCATAGCTGATAAGATTTGCCAGCTTGCCAAGTTTGTACTGCTGGGGGTTGCGCGTCGCCGAGACAATATCTAAAATATACTGCTCAATTTTTTCGTCCATATAGACTTCGCGCACCACAGCACGGGCTTTCAAGATACTTTGCGGCGAGACGACGGGATTGATGGTGACTTTTTCGTTGGAAAGATTTTGCCGCATAATCAGACGCTCGTCCTCGCGCGAAGGATAGGTAATAAGCGCTTTCAGCATAAAGCGGTCCACCTGCGCTTCGGGAAGCGGATACGTACCTTCTTGCTCAATCGGATTTTGCGTCGCCAGCACCAAAAACGGCTCTTCCAGTTTGAATGTGCTTTCACCAATGGTTACTTGGCGTTCTTGCATTGCTTCCAGAAGGGCGCTCTGCACCTTTGCCGGAGCGCGGTTGATTTCGTCGGCAAGAATGAAATTGGCGAAAATTGGTCCCTGCCGCACGGTAAATTCCGTCGTGGCGGGATTGTAAATTGTTGTGCCGATTACGTCTGCCGGAAGCAAATCGGGAGTAAACTGAATACGGCTGAAACGGGCATCAATAGCGGAAGCAAGGGTTTTAATGGCGAGGGTTTTCGCCAGTCCCGGCACACCTTCCAGCAAAATATGTCCGTCGGAAAGCAGAGCGATAAGCAAGCGCTCAACCATATATTTTTGTCCGACAATCGTTTTGCTGATTTCGCTCACCAGCAGCTCAATAAAGGCGCTTTCGCGCTGGATGCGCTCGTTTAATTCACGGATGTCTGTCATTGTGTGTAGGGCTTAGGATAAAATTGATTGGTAATTGTTTCGGTCAAAAAGCAGCATTCCGACACGCTCAATATGTTCGCCAAGCGTCGTATTTGCTGTGTCGGCAAGGGCAACAACGTCAAAAAAATACGGCAATGGTACTCGTTCATTCAGGTGCGAACTCACATCCATTGCCAGAAGCGTATCAGCGCCAATAAGGGCAATATCCACATCGCTGCCCGCATGAAATGTGCCTTTAGCACGGCTGCCAAAAAGCAAGGCAGATTCTACCGTGCCAAATGAGGCGAGCACTTTGCGTATAACCATCAGCGTTTCTGCGGTCAAACCTGAGGTTTCAGGCGTGACGACGGGCATAGTTGCTATTTGATTCACGACGATTGTTTGTGTTTGCTGTAGAGCGTTGCGTAGAGCGCTTCCAGTTCAGGAGCGAATTGCTTGCGAATGAGATACATTGCGGCTTGAGCATTTGCTTCGTTGTAGATGTGTGCTAATTGATTGCGCTTCTCCAGCATAGCCAGCCATAGTGCGCCGTCAGCAAGTATGCCGTATTGAAAGGCTTCTTTCACAACATCACGGGGAAATTTTGCATCCACACCATTTGCAAGTAGATAATCTTTCAGGGTTTTCCATGCCAGTTCAAACGTAAACTCGAATGTCTGTACGATGCCCGCTTCCTCCAGAGCGCTTGGATGCTGAATCTTCAGCCCTTCCTGCAAAAACAAAAATGCTTTTTCAAAGTTTTGAAACCGTTGTTTCCAGCGAATATCGGATGAAGCATTCATAACGACAACCTTACAAACGCTTGATAAGATGCGCCGTCAGCACATTTGCCACGAGCAAAATACCATTTGCGCCGAAGGCAATCACTGCCAGCGTTTCGCGCTCAAGCGAAAGATTGGCAAAACCGCCCATGCCCCAGCGCACGACAATCGCCAGCAAAAACGCCACACTGAGCGCTCCAAACCAAAACGAAAACCAAAAAAGTCGATCTTCCTGCCAACCGTTCAGCGTGGAATAGAGCCGCACCGATGACGGATGTTTTGCTGAAATAAACAAACCCACCGCCCAAAATGCCAGCCCGAAAATGCTACCCAAAAGTGCAAACATCATCGTGTGAATGCCCAGAACGGAAAACATTCCCACGCTCACCGGACCAGAAGCCAAGCCCGCCAGAAGCACCGCCCACGAAGCAAGCCAGAGTGAACTTCCGACGGTATTGAAAAGTTCCGGCGATTCCAGCACGATTTGAAGCAAATGCCGCATACCGTCGCGCCACGTGCGCAAGTGCGGATGCCGCCCGGGTTTGTCGGGGGAAAGCGACGCAGGAACTTCCGTAATGTCCGCGCCGGATTTCATCACTTTCACAATCATTTCCGATGCAAATTCCATTCCTGAACTTTTCACGCCCCACTCAATAAAAGCGTCTTTGCAGAAACAGCGAAAGCCGGAATTGCAATCCGTCAGGCGGTAGTCGCCCTTCGCATAGAGCGTGTTGATAATCCACGTCAGCACAGGCGTTCCGATGTAGCGATGCAAAAACGGCATTGCTCCGGCATGAACCGTGCCTTGCAAACGCGAACCCAGCACGATGTCGTAGCCTTCGTCGAGTTTGTAGAGCAGCGCGGGCGCTTCCAAAAAGTCGTAGGTATCGTCAGCATCGGCAAAGATAACTGCTTCGCACTCCGCGCCGTAGATACCGCACTGAAGCGCAGCACCATAGCCACGAGTGGGGCAATGAATAACACGAGCGCCAAAGGATTCGGCAATTTCTACCGAGCGGTCGGTCGAACTATTATCAGAAACGATAATTTCCACACGGCGGTCGGTGAGAACAGTATCTTTGAGATGTTTAATTTTCGTAAGAACGTAAGGCAAAACCTTCTCTTCATTCAAACACGGAATCACGAAAGAAATTGAGTGTTTGTGAGGCTTGCGGGAT
>JANYDO010000434.1 GCA_025363605.1 Candidatus Kapaibacterium sp. | reverse complement strand
CAGACGAACAGCCTCGCCCCGACGCAAGCACGGAAGCACTCGCCAAACTCAAACCCGCATTCCGTCAGGGCGGAACGGTCACGGCGGGCAATGCCTCGTCACTCAACGACGGCGCAGCGGCAATACTGCTTGCCAGCGAAGAAGCCGTGAAAAAATACAACCTAAAGCCGCTTGCCCGTTACGTTTCGTCAGGCGTAGCGGGAGTGAACCCGCGCACGATGGGCATTGGTCCTGTGCCGGCAATTTCCAAAGCGCTTTCCCGCGCAAACCTTCGCGTGGAAGACATCGGGCTGGTGGAGATAAACGAAGCATTCGCAGCGCAAGTGCTGGCGTGTGTGCAAGCATTGAAGCTGGACGCAAGCCGTTTGAATATTCACGGTGGCGCTATTGCGCTGGGGCATCCGCTCGGGATGAGCGGTGCGCGGCTTGTGGGAACACTGACGCGCTCCATGCAGCGCGAGAATGTGCGCTATGGTGTTGCTTCGCTGTGCATTGGTGTTGGTCAGGGCTTGGCGGCTGTGTTTGAGAAGGTATGAAATTTTTGTGAAAAATTTATTGTCGGAGTGTGTGTGCAAAGGGCGTTGTGCTTTACAACGTCCTCGCGCAGCGAAAGCCTGAAGCCATCCAGCGCTCGTTGGGGTGAAAAAAGTTGCGGTACGTGGAGCGCATACTGGCTCGTGGCATAGCGAATGAGCCGCCGCGAAGCACTTTTTGGTTAATGAACCATTTGTCGTTGTATTCGTCAAACTGTGGCGTAAATCCGGGATAGGGCGCATAATCGCTGCTTGTCCATTCCCAAAGGTCGCCCGTCATTTGCCAAAGACCGCTTGCAGTCATGCCTGCCGGAAATGCGCCCGCTTCGGAAGCACTCCAAAGATTGTTTTCCAGAAAATTACCGTGCTGCGCTGTCAAACTGCTATTTCCCCACGGGAAGGCTTGTTTTATGCCGCTCCCTGCGTTGGTGGTGCAAGCATATTCCCATTCCGCTTCGGTGGGAAGGCGTTTGCCACGCCATTTTGCAAAGGCGGCGGCTTCGTAATAGCTGATGTGCTGCACAGGTTCGTTATTTCTTGCTTGGCGTAAGCCGCGATAATCACGGATGTGCCATTCGGCAGCGTTTCCGTCGCCGTCTTTTTCCCAATACATTGGCGCTTGTGCGGATTCGGCTTTTACCCAGTCCCACGCCGCCGAAAGCCACCATTTGTAATTTGTATAGCCGCCGTCCTGCATAAATTCGAGAAACTCCGCATTTGTCACCATGCGCTTTTCGAGGGCAAAATTGTTCACATAGACTTTGTGGCGCGGTGCTTCGTTGTCCCACACAAAGGCGTGTTTATCGGCATTTGTGCCCAATTCAAAGATACCGCCCGCAAATTCCACCTCGCCCTGCACGTCGTGAAGCGCTTTCGGCATTTCTTTTATTTCAAATGGCTTATACTCATCGGCGAGCAGATGCTTGATGTCATAGACCAGTAATTCCTGATGCTGCATTTCGTGTTCCAATCCCAAGCGAAAAAGCCGTGCAGCCTCGTGTGCGTCCGGCAAAGACGGCAAGCGCTCTAGCAAAATTTTGCAATGCCCATCTATGCGTGTGCGATAAAGCAACGTTTCCTGTACTGTCGGACGCGAGACTGCACCACGCTTCTGGCGATTGATTCTTGCGCCGAAGCCTTCATAATAGGAATTGAAATAATACAAAAAAGCATCGGAGTAAATCTTGTATTCCGGCACAAAGCGCGTCAACAGCATTTCAAAAAACCACGACGTATGCCCCAGATGCCAGCGCGGAGGACTCATAAACGGCGCAGTCTGGATGACATAATCCTCAATAGTAAGCGGCTGGCAGAGTTCGATGGTGGCAATACGCACCGTGGAAAAATCCTCACGCAAGCCCGCACGGATTTCTTCAAGCGAAGAATCAAGGTGCAGTGCGCCGTTTGGGATAGAAGAAGTTGCGGGCATGATGGTGGCGTTGGTTTGTGGAGTGAGTGCTTTAAGTAGCTTTTTCTTGTACAACGCGCAACGTGCGGTATTATTGCTGAATAAGCCGACATTTGGCGCAAGAAATTGTACGGTTAAAAATTGGTTAGAAGCGGCGAAGTGTGTAATTTTAAGCGTTCATTATTCGTGGTACTTTTCCCCTAAAAAATTGTCATGGAAATTCTTAATTCTTCAAGTGAATTCGGCACCTCTAAGCGTCGCCGGATTTTGTACGGTGTGATTCTGCTTGTCTGCGCCATTTACGTCGGGCGCTTGGTGCAATTACAAATTATCGAAGGCGAGGAATACCGCTCCAAATCAGAGATGCAGGCAATTAAGCAAATCGTCCGAGAGCCGGTTCGCGGTGCTATTTACGACCGCAACGGAACGCTTATCGTCCACAACACGCCTTCGCAAGCTGTCACCATCACGCCTGCAGAATTTGATGTCCGCACTCTGCCGTTTTTGGCAACTGTTTTGGCTATGGACGAGGACGAACTCCGCACAAAAATTGACCGCTATCGCAAAACCTCGCCAACAATTCCCGTGAAAATTTTCCGCGATGCCGATGCGAAAATTATCGCTGCCATCGAAGAAAATAGAAATGAATTGCCCGGAGTGGCGGTGCTGTCCGAATCTAAGCGTGTCTATGATTTCAAGGGCGATTCGCCGCATCTTTTTGGTTATACCAAAGAAATTGCCGAGCAGCAGCTTTCGCAATTAGGCGATTATTACCGTCCGGGCGATGCGATTGGCTACACAGGCATTGAAGCGGGCTATGAAAATTTCATGCGCGGTCGCAAAGGAATTGAATTTGCGGCGGTGAACGTGCTTGGGCAGCGCGTTTCCAGTTTTAACAATGGTAGAAATGACGTTGCCCCCGAAGACGGCTTTAGCCTGAAACTTGGCATAGACGCTCGCTTGCAGGATTACATTGATTCGCTCATCAATCGGCGCGGCGCGGCTGTGGTGATTGAACCAAAGTCCGGCGAGATTCTTTCGCTCGTGAGCAAACCCGATTACGACTTGCGTAAGTTCAGCGGACGTACCCCGAAAGCTATTTATGATTCCATTGCAAACGACCCCGAAACTCCCATGTTCAATCGCGCCACGCAGACATCGTATCCGCCCGGTTCGACGTGGAAAATGCTCATGGCGCTTGCAGGCTTGCAGGAAGGTATTATTGACGAAAATTCGACCTTCACGTGCAATGGTGTTTTCCAATTCGGCAATAAATCGTTCAAGTGTCACGGCGGTTCGCACGGCGCAATTAGCGTTCGTCACGCTATTCAGGTGTCGTGTAATTCCTTCTTCTATCAACTCAGCCTTAAACTTGGCGTAAAGCGATTCGAGCAATATGGAAAAATGTTCGGCTTCGGCGCAAGAACAAGTGCGGATGTGATAGACGAAGGCACGGGAAACCTACCCTCAGCGCAATATATGAACCGCCGCTACGGGAAAAATGGTTGGGGCGACGGCGTGCTGGTGAACTGGGGCATTGGGCAAGGCGAAGTCGGCGTTACACCGCTTCAAATGGCGAGTTACGCAGCAGCGCTTGCCAATAGGGGCGTATGGAATCAGCCGCACATTGTTCGCTCACTCATAGACAAGCGAAGCGGCTCCGAGCAGGCTTTGGGCTATGCCTCCAACCAAATTCCCATTAAGCCTGAGTATTTCGACATCGTTCACGATGGTATGGAAGCTGCTGTCGGGCGTGGTGGTACGGGCTTGAACGCGGCAGTAGATGGCGTAATTGTGTGCGGGAAAACCGGTACAGCGCAAAACTCCCAAAACAAAGACCACGCTTGGTTCATCTGCTTTGCACCGCGCGTGAATCCGCAAATCGCTATCTGCGTGATGATTGAAAACGCTGGCGCTACCGGCGGCACGATTGCTGCACCGATAGCGCAGAAAATTATGGAGCGCTATTTTGCACTACAAAAACTCGACCGCGAAAAAGCAAAACAGCAACAACATTCTGATTCTACCAAAGTACCACGCGAGATAGCGCAAGCGCGGTGAACATTCGGGCAACATCTCACCAACTTATTTTTATACATTGTATGTACTCTGTTTATCGTTTACGCGCTGATGATTTGGACGAGCGATTTCTTCTTTCGCTCAAAGCGCTTTTTACGGGTAAAGAAGTGGAAATTGCTGTCTGTGATGTAGGTGAAGATAGCACTGAACCCGAAACTGATACGACAACGTATCTTCTGAGCGACCCCAAACGGCGTGAATACTTGTTGCAAGCGGTAGAAGACATTCGTTATGGTCGAAATATCATTGTTCCCGACCAAGAGCAGTTTCAGTAATGTATGAGAACAATCAATTTTTATGGACGTTCTTTCGACCAATACAGCGAATGGGCAATACAGGATAAAAAAATATTCCAAAAACTTCGTGAAATCATTACCGAAGTTCGTCGTACGCCATTTAGCGGCATGGGCAAGCCTGAAGCGTTAAAACATGATTTACAGGGCTGTTGGTCTCGACGAATTACTCTGGAGCATCGTCTTGTCTATCAAGTCACCGATGACAGCATTACCATCATATCCTGTTATGACCATTATTAACCATTCTTTTTAGAGCGTTTATGTTCGTACCACCTCTGGCTGCTGCATCGGACACATTGACTTCCCTCGCTTGTGGTTCTGCCGACCTTCGCGCTCTTTTTCCGCATACCGCGAAGGGAAAAATATATCTTGACCATGCCTCTATCGGACCTCTATCGGCCAAGGTGCGCGAGGCAATCGAAGCACATTTGCTCAACCGCTCTGAGGGTGATGTCAATACATTCTTTCGTGACCTTGAGCTTTCGCGTGAGTGTCGGAGACTTGTAGCGCAGCTTGTTCATGCCGAATCGCCGGAGCGGATTGCTTTTGTGCTGAACACATCCGATGCGCTCAATATCATCCCTGCGGGGTTGTCATGGCAGACGGGCGACCGCATTTTGCTCAATGACCAAGAATTTCCCGCGAATGTCTATCCGTACCTGAATGTGCGCCGTTTCGGTGTGGAAATTGATATTTTGCCCACGCGCGATGGCGAGGTAACGCCGGAAATGGTTGAAAATGCTATCACTCGCTCCGGCGGGCGCATAAAATTAGTATCGTTGAGCGCAGTACAGTTTCTGAGCGGCTACCGACCTGATTTGGCGACTATCGGCGCAATCTGTAAGCAGCACGGCGTGATATTTGTCGTCGATGCGATTCAAGCTGCCGGAGCAGTGCCGATTGATGTGCAAGCAATGAAGATAGATGCGCTTGCGTCGGGCGGGCAGAAGTGGCTCATGGCGACGACGGGTCTTGCCTTTCTTTATCTCACCGAAGAATTACAAAATCGTATTGAGCAGGCAACTCTAGGTTGGATTTCGGTCGCAAAGCCGTGGGACTTTTTCAAGTACGACCAGCCCCTGAACACAAGCGCTGTGCGCTATGAAAACGGTACACTCAATTTCCCCGGTATTATTGGGCTGGGCGCATCGCTCAAAACCTTGCTGGAAGTTGACCCGCGCCTCACGGAGCAGCATTTATCGGCGCTGACGGAGTATCTACTTGCTGAATTACCAACTCTTGGCGTGTTTGAGGAAATAAGTTCGTTTGCTCCCGGAAACAGAGCCGGTATCGTAAGCGGTCGCTTGCAAGAGCCATCGGGCGGAGAGCGCATTATGGCAGAACTCACAAAGCGCTCTATCACAATTTCTCTGCGCGAGAATCGCTTGCGATTTGCGCCGCATTGCTACAACACGATGGACGAAATGCACGCCGTTATCAAAGCACTGCGGGAGATTACTCTGTCGTAATCGGGCATCTTAAACCGCATAATGCCTCGTATTTGTCAAAAATTTGTCAAAACGCTCAACTCATTTTATTTATTCAATTTTTCACCGTGAAGGGACAGGTCTATGAACCGACGAACTTCTTTTGTGCCACCGAGGCTGTTGCTCGCCTTAGCGTTTCTTGTAGCGCTTGGCGGAGGCTATCCGCCCCCACGTGCTTTTGCACAAGTCGCAGCTACGGCACAAACTCCCACCAAACCGGAACTTATCGTCCAAACGGGACACTTTGGAGATGTTGTTGTTGTGAAATACAGTCCCAATGGCAATTTTATCGCCAGTGGTAGTGAGGATAATACGGTTAAACTTTGGGATGTAACCACAGGCAAGGTTGTACGAACCTTTGTGGCGCACAGGGGCTATATTACGGCGCTTGATTTCAACGCAGCTGGCGATATGCTCGTTACGGCTGCGAAGGACAATACCATTCGCATTTGGGATGTTCGCAAGGGTACGGAAGTTCGTACGTTGCCCGGACACTCATTTTATGCGTCGGCGGTGGCATTCAGCCCCACAAATAATATCATTGCGAGTTGCAGCATTGACAAGACCGTCAAACTCTGGGATATTCGCATCGGGAAAGAAATTCCCATTCCTCTGACGGGCTTGACAAAAGCTCAAAACACGCTTGCCTTCAGCCCCGACGGGCAAACGCTTGCTGTGGGTGGAGACGACAATACGATTCGCTTACTGAACATTCAGCAAAATAGCGTTGTCACGCTTGATGCCGGAGCAGGGATTACCAATCTGGCATACAGCGCCGATGGCTCCTTACTTATTGCACAATGCGACAATCAAGCCGTTAAAATATACGATGCCGCAAAAAAAACCTTTTTGCGCGAAGTGGTCGGTGTGGCAAAGCAAGCTGCTATTAGTCCGAATGGTCGTATCATCGCCAGCGTTGACAAATCCTCGCAGGAAGATGACGATATGGATATTCGCCGCACGGTGGCTCTTTGGAACGTCTTCAATGGCAAAAAACTTCGCACCTTTATCGGCAATTCGCCGCGTGTGCTGTGCTTTGCCTTTTCGCCCGACGGTACGAAACTTACCACCGGCGGCGCTGACCGCGCTATGCGTACCTACGATGTAGCGACAGGGCGCGATGCAAGCGAGTTCAACGGCTACCGAAAAGTCATCAAGGCGGTTGCCTTCGACAAAACGGGGAATCACCTCGCTACGGCGCATTCCGACAAAGATGGGAACAATATCCGCCTCTGGGATTTGGAAAAAGGTACAGAACCTGCCGACCTGAAAGCACCGCTTATTCAGGTGGCAAGCCTTTCCTACACTGCCGATGGTAAGACGCTTGTGGCGGGCGGAACATCGCTCGACAACAAGAGCATTGCCATTTGGAACGTCGAGACGGGTAAAATGACGAAAACGATTACCACCGATGATAGTCCAATTCAAGCCGTTGCTGTTTCCCCTGACGGCAGCATGATTGCTAGTGGCGCGATTGATTCAGTGGTCAGTCTTTGGAATCCTCAAACAGGCAAGCTCGACAAAAAGCTGCGTGGGCATAGAAAAAGTGTGTATTCCGTGCAGTTTAGCCCTGATGGGAAGACGCTTGCGACGGCATCGTCCGACCGCACGATTCGTCTCTGGGACGTGGCGAGCGGCAAAGAACTGAAAGTGCTCGCCGGACACACTGAACTTATTAACAGCGTTGCGTTTTCTGCGAACGGGAAACAGCTTGTTTCGGGTAGCGCCGACCGCACTGTCAAAGTCTGGGATGTGGCGAGCGGGCAAGCTGTCAAGACCTTCGCAGGGCATAAAGGCGAGGTGATGGCTGTTTCGATGAGCAACGACGGCAAATACGCGGCAAGCGGCGCTACGGATGACGACGTAAAAGTCTGGGATGTGGCGAGCGGCAAAGAAATTAAGACGCTCAAAGGTCATGCAAACTGGGTGCTGGCAACGTCTTTCCATCCCAACAACCGCACACTTGCCAGCGCTAGTGCGGACGCGAAAGTCATCGTCTGGGATGCTATCGAAGGCAAGGAAAATGCTACGTTGGTCGGTTTAGACAGAGGCGACTGGGTCGTGGTAACGCCGGACGGGCAGTTCGACGGTTCGGAAGACGGCACGAAGCTCTTGCACTGGGTCGTGGATGGTCAGCCGGTGCAGTTGGATGCGTTCTTTGAGCGCTTTTACTCGCCGAAACTGCTGTCGCGTATTTTTCCTGCTTCACCCGCAGCAGTGGCTTTGAAAGCCCAACAAGATAAAGCTGCGAAAGAAGCTACCGCAAAGGCAAAACGCGATGCGGAAGCCGAAGCCAAACGTGAATCGGCGGAACTTGCCAAACAGCAACTGGCGCTCAAAACGCAACAAGAAAACGAAACGAAAGCCAGCATTGTCGCTGAAGCCAAAGCAAAACAAGAGGCAGATGCTCTTGCCAAGCAACAAGCAGACCTGAAAGTAAAACAGATAGCCGAAGCTAAAGCCCGCACGGAAGCTGAAGCAAAAGCAAAACGTGAAGCAGACGAACTCACTAAACAACAAGCGGCTGCGAAAGAAAAAGCAGCACAAGATGCTCTTGCCAAGCAGCAAGTAGATTTGAAAGCGAAGCAAGAAGCAGACGCGAAAGTCCGCATTGCGGCTGAAGCCAAGGCAAAACAAGATGCAGATGCTCTTGCCAAGCAACAGGCGGATTTGAAAGCAAAACAGGAAGCCGAAGCAAAAGTGCGTCTTGCGGCTGAAGCAAAAGCGAAGCAAGAGGCAGAAACGCTTGCACTCCGGCAAGCTGAAGTGAAAAAACAACAAGAAGCTGCCGTTGCGGCTGCATCGGCGGAAGTCGTTAATCCTGTTGCCGGTGTGCAGATGGCTCCCGACATTACGCGCGATTTCAAATTGCCGCCGTTGGTCGAGATTCTTGCTCCACGTCCCGCCGATACGCTTGCTTCGCCCCGTGTGAATCTTACCGTTGGCGTAAAAGACAGAGGATCCCAGATTGCTGAAATTCGCATTTTCCAAAATGGCAAGTTGCTTTTCCCCGAAGAATTCAAGAATCTCCCTTCGGCGCAGGGTTTTACTATCTTGCGTGACTATACGATTCAGCTTTTACCGGGCAAAAATGACCTGAAAGTCGTTGCTATCAACACCGATAAAACTGAATCCAATGCGGCAGAAGCTACCGTCTTTTGCAATATTCCCGTTCAGACCTCGAATCTACACGTTTTCGCTATCGGTGTAAACGATTATCTCAACAAAGAGTATAATTTGCCCTACGCTCGCCCCGACGCACAGGACGTTCTGAAAACTATTATCGGCAATGCTGCGCAAGGCGGCTACGACAAAGTGTTTAAGTACGAACTCTACGACGCGGAAGCAAAAAAAGAGAAGGTGCAAGAAATCTTCAAAAAAATCACCGAGACCGCACAACGCCAGGACGTGTTCGTATTCTTCTACGCCGGACACGGCAAAGTGGTGACGGCTGACGAACAAACGTCGTTCTATCTTGTGATGCAGGACGTGAAGAATGAGCAAGAGCTTGAATCGCGCGGCTTATCGGCAAAGGAACTCAGCGTCCTGCTGACAAACGTTCCGGCAGCGCGTCAACTGGTACTCTTCGATGCTTGCCAGTCCGGTGCAGCTCTTGATGACTTCATGCAGTCCAAATCCGTCAAAGGTGTGGCGCGGAAGACCGGTAGTGCGGTCATTGCATCAGCATCGTCCGACCAAGCCGCCAATCAGGTGACATCCATCCAGCACGGTGTCTTTTCCTACACGCTTTTGAAAGCACTCGGCGGCGAAGTCAAGAACGATAAAGGTAAAGTCACTGTCAATGCACTCAAAAACTACGTCGAGGAGCAAGTGCCGGAGCTAACGCGCCAACTGCTCAAAGGCAAGGAACAAACGCCATTCGGGCAGTTATCGGGTAAGGATTTCGAGATTGTACCGATAACGAAAAAGTAAAAATATCTGATTCTAGATTCTTTCATTTGGAAGTATCTTCTGCGAATGGTGGAAACATCAGGCTGTCATACCGACGTATGTCGGTATCCATATCGAAAGAAAACAGTATTTATACGTTTCCAATGGATGCCGACCTGTGTCGGCATGACTGAGTTTTTCAATCCAATCAGAATTGCATATATCTTTACTCTCAAAAAAACAGAAAACCCGCACTATCGTAGCGATAATGCGGGTTTTGTATTTTTCAAAAACAAAAACTGTTGACTTTGCTCAATGTTTTATACTGCTGAAGCCATCTCGTGGGCTTGCATTGATACCGAAGAAGAAGCGCCTTCGTTTGCTTTGCGTTCCAGACGCATAGACGTTCCGCGATATTTGGGGATAAAGAGACCACCAACATAAACACGGAAAACATAAGGCCAGAAGCCGCGCTCTTTAAGTTCGGGTACAATCAAGTGTTCGATTTTGGCATGAAGTGCCGGAACCTCGCTCCAATGCACATTTGCACGGATATGGTGCGCTGTGTGCAAGCCGTTATTGAAGAGGCAAATATTGGTGAGTTTGCTTACGAAATTGCGCGAATGGTTGTATTCCGATTCTTCGTCAGCGTGAACGTGCTGAAGATAATTGAAAATCAGAACGGAGAAAAGCGCCGTTTGATGCGGTATCAGCACGAACAAAATAGCTTTTTTCCAATCCAGCACGAGTGCTACCAGAATCATTACTCCCAGAGCAGCGTATTGACCGATAGATTGGAAAAATTTCGTGCGATTGCGCACCCAGAGGTCGCGTAAATACTCAACGATAGGGTGCTGTTGGAAATAGCTACTAATGGCGGGATAGCTCAGAAGCGTCATCAAGTTATTGTTTTCGCTGTAGCGGTAGGTAATCGTGAAGTCGCCTTCGCGGTTCGTGTAGTGGTGGTGATTACGATTGTGCGTCGGTATCCACGCAAAGACCGGAAATCCGTAAAAAAGCGTAATCCAGTAATCCATGAGCGTGTTCATCGTTTGATTTTTCCACATCGGAAGGTGATTGTGGTTGTGAGCCATCACCGCAACCGTAATCGCTAAATAGAGCGAGAGAATATACAAAACGGGGCTAAGAAAGAGGTTGAACGGCATATTCCACTGCACAAAGAGGAGTGCCGTTGTGACCGACATAAAAGCAAGCGAACGTAAATCTGCTTTGAATTTAAGCATAGTATTATTGAAAAAAGGTGAAAGGTGAAAAAATGTTATGTGGTTTTATACGGTTAATTTTTCGGTCTAAAGAATGGCTTTGCCAAAGCGTTTATTTCCATTTCCCTGTACTTGTAGTGCTTTGTCCTCCCTGAAGGGTTGCTATGTAGTGAGGTAATTTCCAATAAGCATTTGGACAGTGATACTTGGAACACAGACAAGAGTGTCTGTGCCACCAAAACCAGTTCCCATGCCGTAGCACAGACACTCTTGTCTGTGCAGATAGTTCAAGATAATTTCGTTCAATACCTTAGCTTCACAAATATAGGTCGGATTATTCTAAAATGCAAGTCTTATTTAGATTTCGTCTAAATAAGACTTGCATGGTTTATTATCATCGGCAAGTAATTGTCTGTTTATGCTTTACCGCACAATCATCAATCGTGTGGAAGCCATGTTCCCTTGCAAATCGCTCAAGCGCACCAAATACGCACCTTGTGCGAATGCACTTGCGTCAAGTTTCAGGGAGTGTTCTCCGGCTGGCATAAAGCGGCTTTCTGCGCTCCAGATGGTTTTGCCTTGCGTGTCCAGAATATTCATTGCGATTTCTTTTGCTTCGCTGAGGTCATAGCGGATAGTTGCTTCGTCGCGCACGGGGTTTGGTGAGATGATGTGGAGCATCATTCCTGAAGCCGCTTGCGGTGCGACTTGCTCTTGACGAACAGCGGTGAAGCCACCCGGCAGCAAGAAGAAACGCCCGTTGCTATCATTTACCGCAGCCAAAATTCGCACTCCGGGTCCGCCCAGATTTTGTGCGGGGTTGGCAAAGCCAGTCGCAGTAAGCAAGATACGTTTACCACCCAGATTCTCGGAAAGAAGATTCAAACTAAACGTTCCAAGTACCGTATTCGTTCCGTTAGGTCGCATTGACAGTGTGTAATTTCCGATGGTGAGATTAGTGGTTACAAAGGTCAGACCGTAGGTGAGTGGTCCTAACGTTCCAAGGGTATTGCCCAAGGCATCGCGCACATCAAGCACAATATCGGGCGCGTCGGTAACGGAGTGAGCCACGAGCAGGCGTGTTTGGCTGCTTGCTACAAAGGTCGCTGTGTCTGGAAGCGTGCGGAGTTGGAAGCGAATGCTGCGTCTAATCGGATTCGGTGCAAAGCGCGTGGAATCGCTTACGCCTTCCAGTAAGGTGAAATTTGCTAACGGTGCAAAAGAGTAATTCGGCACACGGATAATGCCCGCGCCGGGTAAAGTGCCTGTTGTAATAGCCGTGATGAGTGCATCGGTCGGGCGGCCGGTATTGCCCGCAATCGGTACTTGGAGCGTCCCGGCAGAAATACTTGTTCGCACAGGTGTAGCAGTGCGGAAGGCAAGATTGGTACTAATCGGGAAAAACTGCGCTCCGCCAAAAGGAGCCGTATTCAGCCAAAATGCGATGGGACTGAGCGTCGGGTCAGCTGAGGCATGAATCGTTTGGAGGCTAATCGCCGGAAGCGCATTGCCCGCCGATGGCGGTGCGGCGGTGGCGAAGACCGTTGGTGTAGCGACAGACTCGGTGTTCGGTACAGCGACCAAGCCAAAGGCAGCGCCGTTGCGATTAAGCGAAGGAGTCAAAAAACCACTTGCAGAAATAATCACGCGCTGTCCGGCATAACCTAATGTCTGAAGTGGAGCGCTATATGACCGTAAAAGGGTTCTGGGTGAACTTTGGTAAATGTCGATGGTGTAATTGCCGGTAGGAATGTTGTACGCAACGACTTGGTCAAACGCAAGCTGCGTTGCCACAATGTCGCCTGTTTCACGGATAATTACGTCAAGCGGAGGAGCATCGGTAACGCCTTGGTAAAAGAGTATTCTTGTTGTGGAAGCTGATGGTACTGGTGCTGGGTCTGTCACAACGCTAATGGTGAGGCGTGTTGCTTTCCCATCGGGATTGACAGCAAAGGTAGCAGGGTCTATGACACCGCGCACAAATGCTATGTTTGCACCGGTACTCAGGACTAAACCGCTAAACTGACCGCCTTGAATGGTGGGAGTCGCGGAAGTATTCGTAACAGCCGTGAGATTTGCGCCAAGAGATTGCCCGATAAATTGCGCTACCGATATTTGCCCCAGAGGACCGGCAACGCCTGAAATAACGGGAGTCGCGCCACGAAATGAGATGTTGGATGTGGCAGGAAAAAATTGTACCGTTCCAGCAAAAATCGAAACTCCCGCCCAGACGGCAATGGGACTGGTGGCAGGATCGGGCGAAAGATGAATAAATTGCAATGAAGTCGTAACAGCGCTGTTTTGAGCAGTCATTGTACCACTAAATGCTGTGAAGATTCCCAGCGCAATAACCACGATGCGGAGACGAACAAAGCGTGTCATACACAACTCCTTGAGACGATGTAAAAAACGTGAAAAAAAAATCTGAAGAAATCGTAATTGAAGAAAGACTTGTGAGGTCAATAGGTTACAATATACGAAATCTCAGCATGATACGCAGGGAGAAAATCCTGCTTTTCCGCAAATTTGGATAGGGAAGGTGGTCATTTCGTAGGAAATATGTAGATTGTGCGCGTTCAATTTTCCTTATTAGGATGACACAAAAAATAAAGTGTCAAAGTTTTTTGGCTTCGGTGGCACAGACTGAGCGCGGCGCTCATCTTGTCTGTGAGGTTTGAAGAGGTGTTGAAGGACTACACAGACAAGAATGTCTGTGCCACCAAGGAAGATTTACTCATTTATTTTTTAACGATTCCTTTAATCCTCTCGAACTCAATTCCATTTTACGAACCCATGTTTTTCCCTTTGCTATGCATACCGAAACCTTTGCCATACACGCCGGAAGGGCGATTGACCCCGTAACGAAAGCTGTTGCGCCTGCTATCGTCCTTTCCACGACGTTTCAGCACGCGCCCGACAGCACGTACGATACCTATTTGTACTCCCGTTACGACAATCCCAATCGCGGAGCACTCGAAATCTGCGTTGCCGGACTGGAAGGCGGAACCGAAGGAATAGCCTTTGCTTCCGGTATGGCGGCTGCAACGGCGCTTGTCCACACGATGCTGAAGGCGGGCGACCACGTAATCATGCCGACGGATTGCTATTTCACCATGCGCCGCCTTGTGAGTGAGCTGTACGGCTCGTGGGGTTTGGAGTCGAGTTTTGTGGATATGAGCAACCTTCAGGCAGTACAAGCCGCCGTCAAGCCGAATACACGTCTGATATGGACAGAAACTCCGTCTAATCCGGGATTGTTTCTGACCGATATTGCAGCAGTAGCCGACATTGCTCACAAGGCAGGCGCACTCTGCGTTTGCGATAACACATGGGCAACACCGCTTTTGCAAAAGCCTCTCGAACTTGGCTGCGATGCTGTGTTTCATTCCTCGACCAAATATCTTGCCGGACATAGCGACGTGCTGGGTGGCATCATTGCTACGCGCGAGTCTGGTGCGGTCTATGAAAAAATTCGTTTGTTCCAGAAGGTCGGCGGCGGCGTACCTTCGCCATTTGATTGCTGGCTCACGCTTCGCAGCATTTCCACGCTTCCGCAGCGCATGAAAGCACACTCGGAAAACGCAATGAAGATAGCGGAGTATCTGGCGCAGCATCCCAACGTGGAAAAAGTACATTATCCGGGTTTGCCTGATAACCGCTTTCATGCACTGGCAAAGCGCCAGATGAAGGGCTTTGGCGGAATGCTCTCGGTAGAAATTAAAGGCGGCTGGGATGCAGCGATTGCTGTCTGCGGCAACGTGAAATTGTTCACCTGCGCGACCAGTCTGGGTGCGGTCGAGAGCCTTATTGAGCACCGCGCATCCGTGGAAGGCGTAGATTCACCTACGCCGAAGGGATTGCTTCGGCTTTCCATCGGCTTGGAGCATTACGAAGATTTACAAGCAGATTTGGCGCAGGCGCTGGGCTAGTGGGCGATTGCCGGCAAACCGAAAATCATGATAAAAGCCTCTGTATCATAGCGGAAAACCGCTTAGGTACAGAGGCTTTGGTGTTTGATACGTCGAGGACAATGTATTTGACGTGTTTTTTGTGCTATAAAAAGAAATTTTATTGTTATTTAGTATGTTTTTAGTAATTTTTACTAAAATTAAATCATTTACCGCATAAAATACTTTTCATGCTTGACTCCATAGATAATCACCTTTTGGACTTGCTTCAGCGCAATGCGCGGCTGTCCTACGCAGAACTCGGTAAAGAGGTCGGTTTGTCCGTATCTGCCGTGAATGAACGGTTGAAGAAACTTGATTCGCAAGGATATATTGAGCATTTCACCGTTCGCATCAATGCTGCTCAGGCGGGATTCGATGTGTGCGCCTTTATCCACGTTTTGCTCAGTACGCCGGAGCATGAGGGCGGGTTTTTGCAGCGTGTTCTTGCTCTTGAGGAAATACAAGAATGTCATCATATTACGGGCGAATTCTCGTATCTGCTCAAAGTGCGCGTTCGCTCCACTGCCGACCTTGAGCTTTTTTTGAAGCAAGGTTTGAAAAGTATTCCGGGCATTGCCCGCACGAATACGGCAATTGCGCTATCTTCGCCAAAAGAAACAAGTAATCTTTCACTCCTTCAAAATAAAAACACACTATGAACTTCTCTACCAATCACCACTTGTTAAGCGATTTCATCACCGCTTTCGAGGAAGGAACTCTGCCACGTGAAGAATGGACACATAGGGCGCATTTGACAATGGCGCTCTGGTATGTTCGGTGCTATCCCGCAGCCGAGGCAGAACGCCGCATTCGCGAAGGAATCAAGCACTACAACGCCGCAGTAGGTGTTGTTTCCACGCCAACAAGCGGTTATCACGAAACGCTTACCTGCTTCTATACTCTTGCCGTGAAGCGCTTTGTTGAATCAGCCGACGACGACGACGACGACGACGATGCAGCCTTATCCATAGAAACCCTTGTGGAAACAATGCTAGCAAGTGAGATTGCCGACCGCGCCTATCCGCTTCGCTTTTACAGCAAAGAATTGCTTTTTTCGACCGAAGCTCGCGCTGCATGGACGGAGCCTGATAAATGCGGTCTTGACTGATATTTCCCATTTTGTTTTTTCACTTTTCTTGATTCACTTTTTTTGATTCACCACATTATGAATATTCTCTGCGTCCTTAGCAGTAACGACGATGAGTCCATCACTGCTCTTGGTCTCCAAACCGTTGCCGATGCTGCTCGTGAGCGCGGTGCAAGCGTACACATTCTGGACTTGCGCCAAACGCCACTTCCGCTTTTGAATCCTTCGTCCGAGATTGAGCCGGAGCATCTTCCACACGTGCGTTCGCTGGTGCTGGCGGCAGATGCGTTTGTGCTGGCAACGCCGGACTACCACGGCTCCATGTCGGGGACGCTCAAGAATTTCTTGGATTATTTTTGGATGGAGTTTGCGGGCAAAGTCTTTGGGTATGTGTGTTCGTCGTTCGATAAGGGCTTAACGGCTATGGATCACGTGCGGACGTGTGTTCGTCAGTGCTATGGCTGGTCGCTACCGTATGGCGTGACGATGTCCGACGATGACGTTGCTCATGGTTCCATCGCCAATAGCCGTCTGGAAGAGCGCCTCAGGATGCTGGCACGGGATATGGTCGTTTATGGCAGTCTTATCGCGGAGCAGCGCTCACGCGACCTGCAAAGCACGGAAGACGCAACGTTTATGGCGAAATATCGGCAATAAAGAACACCGCCCTAAAAAGCAAAAGCCCCTGTATCGTAGCGATAGCGCTTGGATACAGGGGCTTTTGAGGTTTTGGTGTTCGTTAGAACGTCAGGTATTAGTTGAAGATGTAACGAATACCAAGTTGGAATTGCCATACATCGCCGGGGAAGTTCAGCGAATTGGTCAGCACGGAGGGTGCAAGACCAGCACCCGCAGCGGTTTCGTTCAGACGGTAGGTTGGTACACCGTCAGCGCGTGTAGCGACAAACAGAAGTGGACGGGAAGCACCGTTTTGAAGAACGCGATCACCCACGCCCAATGACGGATTGAGGATATTTGTTCCGTTAATAACGTCAGCACGAATTTGTACTGTATTTTTCTTCTCGCCAATCATAAAGTTTACATCAAGCGTTGCTGCGATGTCGAGAGAACTGAGCCAGCCACGTAAACCGCCATTGCGCTCGGAATATTGACCGCGACGAGTACTCAGATAAGGATCGCTGCTAATAAATTTATCCAATGCTGTCCATTGATCATCTGCCGACCATGTTTTACCGCCTGCAGTAAATGGTACGAGAACAACATCTTCTTTGTTTTTGGGAACAAAGATAAGGTCATTATTGGAAACACCATCGCCGTTCATATCACCTGAGTAGGTGTAGGAGAAGCGACCTTGTGTACGAAGTTCATAGAAACCGGACAGTGTCAGCGCAGCGACCTCACCAAAGTCAAAACGATAGGAAGCCGATGCAATGAGGCGATGTGGGTTGTCGTTATCCGAGTAGGAAATAGTCGGTAGATTTGGGCTTGCCACAATTGGGTTAGCATTCCATGAGTTTGCTGCGATTGAGCCCGCTGAGGTGATATCGCGTGCTACTGAGTATGTGTAAGCAACCATTGCAAACCAGCCATCACTGAAAGGTTTTTGAATTTGAACGGTACCCGACCATGAATCACCAGCATCGGTATTGTCCAAAACGTAGTTGCCATTGATACGATAGTTTAAGCGAATTGCCGAATCACGTGCTGCTCCGGCAGTGGTAATAAATGAACCGGGGAAACGAGGGCGATTGTCAACACCAGTAAAGGCTGCTGTTGCGGGACGCAAGTTTGCATCACGATAATAGACTTGAGCGAGATATTTGCTGTGAATACCTTCCACCGTAGCAATCAAGCCAAGTGGAAGCTGAATATCTGCCGCAAGGTTTGAGCGCCATAATTGCGGGAAGCGGAAACCAGGCACAACCGTGTTGACCGTGAAGGTTGCTGCCGGAACGCTTGATGAGGCATTTGCCGGAATATAGGCATTGGGGTCTGGATTAAATTGGCGATTAAGCGGGCTGTTTTGCAAAATTTCACCAGACGAAACACCATTATTGGTAACAACATTCGACAGCCATACAAACGGCGGGCGACCGGAGAAAATGCCCGTACCACCGCGAACTTGCAGGGAGCGATCTCCATTTACATCCCAGTTGATACCAACGCGAGGTGAGAATAAAGGATTCAGTGAAGGAAGATTACCAGTACTCAGTTTTTCACTGCTATTATTTGTAACGTTGTTGTAGAATGTTGCATCACTAACAACGCTATTGGCTAGCGCCGTAGATTGATCGAAGATTGGCGCATCAATGCGTAAACCGATAGTTGCTTTGAATGTACTGGAAATGTTCCACTCGTCTTGTCCATAAATGCTGGCTTGGTAAGCGCGAGTTTCTGCAAGCGGTACAGAGCCATCTTTCAATGCCGAATAGGTCTGGCTAAATTGAACAGGTTGCGCCACGATTAAGGAATCACGACCGTTTACGCGAATCGGTACTTTGACCCCATTGGCGCTGTTGTAGAAGTCCTGAAGCGAATTAAAGCGATAATAGCCGTAGTAACGTTGGTTAAAGCCATTCACAAATCGGAATGCTTCAAAGCTAACACCCGCTGTAATGGTATGATCGCCGGAATAAATTGTCACGTTATCTTGCAGCTGCCATGTATCGGTGTCCAGCTTATTAAAGGGCGTGAAAAGTTCGTAACCAAACGAAGTAAGTGTCGAACCGCCTTGAAGAATATCTACCATTGGGAACGGACGTGACGGGCTGCTGCGATAATCACGGTTTGCTGTAAAGCCAACGATAAGATTGTTAGACATACTTGAACTAAACACCGAGTTCAATTCCGCAACTGCCGAATAGATGTCGTTGTTGATACCGTAGTTAGAGTTAGCGAAGTTCAGAGCATTGTTGTTTCCATTACGATTACCTACGGCATTCGAGCCGCTATTGAGAATAACGTCTGACTGTGAGCGTAGATATTGGAAGCGAATACTTGCTTTGTTTGTTTCGTCAATATTCCACGTCAATTTTCCTGTTGCTTTGTCGCCAAAGGTTGTACGGTTGTACGGTTGATTCACATTATCGTAAATACCTGGGTCATACTGATATTTATTGATTAAGAACTGACGAAGTGAATCAAGTGTTGAAGCCTGTACGCGTGTTACAGCACCGGTTGCTGCTTCTCCGGGCTGTGCTGCACGATAGTTCGACATCGGGCTAACGTTTGTTTCGCGCTCATAATTGAGGAAGAAGAATAGCTTATTCTCAATAATTGGACCACTGAGACGACCACCAAACTGCAATACCTGGTATTGGTTATTTGCTTTGATAATTTTCAAACCATCGGTAGCTTTTGCTCCCGCAACAGAATCACCGGCAAAACCTTGGTTCCGAGTATTCGTAAACACCGACCAGCGCCACTCGTTATCACCGCTACGGGTGACAGCATTCACACCAGCACCAGTGAAACCGCCTTGGCGCACATCATAGGGAGCAATATTGACTTGAACTTCTTCGATAGCATCAAGCGAAATCGGAGATTGCCCGGTCTGTCCGCCCGGAGTATTTGCCAAGCCAAAGGTATTATTGAATACCGAACCGTCAATGGTTAAGTTATTCATACGGTTGTCTTGACCACCAAAAGAATTACCTCTGCCAGCTTGGGGGGTCATCTTGGTAAAATCAAGGATATTCCGATTAAGGGTTGGAACAGCGTTGATAATGTCTCTGTTGATATTTGTTGCCGCACCAGTACGCTCGTTACTCATTACTGAACCCTTTTTTGAGGTAATGGTAATTTCGGACAATTTTACTTCGCCTTCATCAAGTTTTACGTCGAGGACGTAGGTTTGACCAAGCTGAATCGTAATGTCACCAAATTTTGCTGCTTTCATGCCGATAGCTGAAATCTCAACGGTGTACGGACCGCCGGTACGCAAATTCGGCACAGCATAACGACCGGTTGCGCCAACAATTGAGCCATATTTAGTGCCTGATGGCAAGTGAGTTGCTGTAACACGAGCACCGCTGATAGGCTTGCCATCTTTCATTGTGACCGTGCCGCTCATAGCACCCGTCGTTACCTGTGCCCGCAGCGCGAGTGCTGGCAGAAGCAATGCGAACATGGTGCAAACAAGAAGTATATTTCTTCTCATATACAATCTCCATAAAGAATTGAGGTGAAACAATATCCATCGAAGAAACGATAGATATGCGTGATTGAATTGAGGCAAAAATACAATTTTACATCTTTATCAAGCGCGAAAAAGTGTAAATGTTAATAAATTGTAAACTATCGTTTATTTCTCAACTATTTTTGGAATGAGATGACCGTCCCTCTTTTAGACCTTCAGGCGCAGTATCGCGCCCTCAAGCCTGCATTGGACGCGGCTCTTATCCGTGTTGCCGAATCTCAAGTCTGTATTCTGGGCAGCGAGGTAGATGCTCTGGAACGCACGATGGAAAATTACTGTGGTTCGCGTTTTGCACTCGGTGTATCGAGCGGAACCGATGCGCTTCTTATGGCACTCATGGCGCTGGATATTGGTGTGGGCGATGAAGTGATTATGCCGACCTTTTCTTTTTTTGCGACAGCGGGCGCGGTTGCTCGCGTTGGGGCTACACCAATCTTTGTGGATTCGGAAGCCGATGGATTTAATATGAACCCATTACTTCTTGAACATCTTATTACTCCTCACACGAAGGCGATTATTCCCGTTCATCTTTTCGGGCAGTGTGCGGCAATGGACGAAATCATGCGTATTGCCAACAAACACGGTATTGCGGTTATTGAAGATGCTGCGCAGGCTATCGGCGCGGAGTACAAAGATGGTCGTAAGGCAGGTTCAATTGGAATGGTGGGATGTTTTTCATTTTATCCAACAAAAAATCTGGGCGCTTTTGGCGATGCAGGACTTGTCACGACCAATGACGAAGCACTCTACATCAAACTCAAGCAGATTCGCAATCACGGCATGGAGCCGCGCTATTATCACAAGTTCATCGGCGGTAATTTTCGCATGGATGCTTTGCAGGCTGCCGTGCTGAATGTGAAATTTCCTCATTTGGAAACATGGCATGAAGCGCGTCGGCACAACGCCGCTCTGTACACTCGCTTGTTTGTAGAAGCAGGCTTGGCAGAAGAGCATCCTTCGGTACGCAAGGCGTGTTCGGGCTTTGAGCATTGTCCCGACTGCACAAGCGCACATATAGAGCGCTTCGACGAGCAAAACACTATTTTGCTGCCTCCCGCACTCTACGCCGACTCAAAAGTGAGCAATCACCATATCTACAATCAATATACCATTCGAGTACCACGTCGCGATGAGCTGCGGCAATATCTCGCAGAGCGAGGCATCGGCTCGGAAATTTATTATCCGGTGCCGTTCCATCGCCAAGAGTGTTTTGCTGGCTTGGGTGCGAAGGATAGTGATTTCCCTGTGGCGAATTGCCTTGCGGCGCACGTTCTGGCGCTGCCGATTTATCCTGAACTGGGCGAAGAGCAGATTCGCTTTGTGGTGGAAGTAATTACTGCGTTTTACTTGCAAAATCGCCTGCAAGGCTCTATTTTTGCTGATGCTTGAAATAATCACTATTTCGCAGCATCCCATTTTTTGCTTGTTCCGATTATGATTCGACAAAAACCATCTATGTATCCATTCTCACGTACTCTTGTCTTTTGTTTTTGCTGCGCACTTGGCAGCCTCAATGTCGGCAATGTGAATGCCCAAATAGGCGCTCCAAAGCCGCAGCAAGCGGTTCGTGCGCCACAGCAGCTCAATTCTCCCGCACAAAACCGACCGCAGGGGAACGTGCCGACCGCCACACAGCCGAATGTCCAGCGTGTGATTGCCTTTGACTTGGGACCTGGCGGTAAATTGTCGGTACAGGATTCAGCGTTCAAAGTGGGAAGCCCTGCTTTGGAGCCGAATAGCCTGCCGTTTTTCAATGCTCTGGGTGAGTATTTGATGGCACGTCCGGATTTGGAAATTGAGATACGCGGACACGCCTCTTCTGAAGGCGATGCGGCAAAAAATATGCAACTTTCTAAAGAACGTGCTGAGGGAGCGAAAAAATATTTAATTGAGCGCTACGGCATCTTAGCAGCACGTATTCGCACTCAGGGCTTCGGTGATACACGACCACTCAAGTCGAACACCGACGAGAAAGGGCGCTCGCAGAACCGTCGTGTGGAGATTGTCGGTATTTCGTCCGTCACGCAGCAAGCGCTGACATCCGAGACAGGGAAAGCAGCCGATGGCATCGGTAAAATCTCGACCATTCAAAATAAAGTACAGCTTCGTGCGCCGTGGGAATTGGATTTTCACTCTGCACGCCCCACCGATGCTGTCTATGAATACCACCGCATCAATACCGGTGAGAATTCCCGTGCGGAAATTACCTTTACCGACAATAGCAAAATTCAGATTAGCGAAAATACGTCCATGCTTATTCTCAGCCCCAGTAAAGATAGGGCAGCAGACAAGCCACAAGAGAACGTGCGTCTTTTCAACGGTAATATGTTCGTGAAGCTCAATGGCAAGGGAATGGTCGTCAAGACCTCCGGTTCTGCCATTGAATTCGACAGTACCAATGCGGGTAATGTCACGGTGGACAGCAATCAACGCTCAACGGTGTCAGTATTTCAAGGAAGTAATGCGAAGGTAAAACTGGGGAATGGCAGCAGCGATTCCACAGTCGAGGTGGAAAGCGGCTATGGCTTTTCTATGCAAGGCGGAAACAATACGGTACGTCGTATTCCGCCAATGCCTGAATTAGTTACGCCCGACCGCGCACTTGCCGCGCTACTGGCAATTCCTTCTCCGGTGTTGTTTCAGTGGGTACATCACGCATCACTACTCACACGGCTGGAGGTAGCGAATGATGCGTCTTTTACATCGCTCGTCTATCGGCACGTTTTTCAGACCGGCGATTCTGTTTCCATGCGACTTGATTCGGGGCAGTATTATTATCGTATTGCCAGTATTGACAACTATGGCATTGAAAGTAAACCCATTGAGGGTATCCTGATGGTGAGCGGTGATGGTAAAGGTGTTGCCTTTCGCGCTATGGGCTTCGCTTTGTTCCTCTTTGCCGCAGCGCTCATCTGGGTTAGTATTCTCATCAATACTCCATTTCAAGCGCGATACATAAACTCATGGGCTGTGGAAGGTAATAACTTGCAATTCAGTTTCACCGAAAATATGAACCATCTTGTCTATCGAATTCGCAGTTACGCGCTCGACCATCGCTCACTGCTCCTGATAATGCGCTCAATAGCAGCCCTGAGCGCACTTGTTGCCATGTATTTAGTGTGGTAGCTTTTTTCTTTGAAAGATACGTGTAATGGCTTCTCTTACATTGGATATGCACGCCACTAACCCCGAAACCTACAAAGTCAGCAAAGTTATTGCTGCTTTGCGCGGTGGTGCCGTGGCATTGTATCCTACCGATACCGGTTTTGCTCTCGGATGCTGTTTGTCGCAGAAGTCGGCGATTACCAGAATTCGTCAGATTCGGCGTTTGCCGGAGCATAAGCACCTCACCTTTTTGTGCGATTCGCTGGCAAATATCGCCGAATACGCCCGCGTGAGTAACCACGCTTATCGCGCTATCAAACGCCTTATACCGGGACCGTTCACATTTATTCTTCCTGCGACGAAATCTGTTCCGCATTACGCCGTTGACCCCAAGCGTAAAACAACCGGTATTCGTGTGCCGGACAATCGCATCGCACTGGCGTTGCTCAAGGAACTCTCTACGCCGCTTATTTCCATCACAGCCCGCTCCGACGACGACACATTTGAAACGCCGGAAGAGCTTGTTGCTGCCTTTGCACCAATTGTGGATGTCGTCGTCACGCCCAATGAGTATTATTTCTTTGGTGAATCCACGGTGATAGACATGACCGAAGACGCATTTACTCTGCTTCGGCGCGGTGCTCGTGTGAATGATGTGCTGGCAGAGTTGCCCGAATTAGTTGATTAAAATATTCCCTTCTTCAAAATTTCCCTCAAAGGAAGCGCTATGCTGAACGAACTCATTGCCAAAACGCTACCCATTGTTCCTAAATCAATTGTTCGCCAAGTTTCCAACCGCTATATCGCCGGAGAAACGGTGCCGGATGCTGTCAACACAGCCCGTAGGCTCAATGGCTTAGGTGCAGTCTGCACGGTGGATGTGCTAGGCGAATTTGTTAGCTCGCGCTCGCAAGCCGAGCATGAAGCCGAGATGTCTATTACCGTTCTGGAAGCTATCGCTGCCAACCAGCTACAATCGGGCTTGTCGGTGAAACTAACGTCTCTCGGTTTGGATATTGATGATGAATTTTGTTACAATAACGTGAGCAAGATTATCGCAAAGGCGCAAGCAATCAAGCGCTTTGTACGGCTCGATATGGAAAATTCGCCCTATACCTCTAAGACGATTGACCTTTACCATCGTCTTCGCAAGGACGGTTTCGATAATACCGGTGTGGTCATTCAAGCATATATGCGGCGTAGCGAAGATGATATTCGTACGCTTGCGAAATCAGGTGCTTCGGTGCGGCTCTGCAAGGGGATTTATCTTGAATCCGAAACAATTGCTTTTCGCGGACGTGAAGAAGTGCAAGAAAATTACAAACGACTTCTCAGACTTCTTTTTGACAACAATATGTATGTCGGTATTGCTACGCATGATGACGTGCTGTTGGAATTTGCGCAAGAAGAAATCGCGAAACGCGGCGTTCCACGCGACCGCTACGAGTTTCAAATGCTCTTGGGTGTGCGCGAGCAGAAGCGCGACGCGCTTATCAAGCAAGGACACAAAATGCGTATTTACGTCCCTTTTGGGAATGATTGGTACGGCTATTCGGTACGCCGATTGAAGGAAAATCCCGAAGTCGCGGGACACATTTTCAAAGCAATATTTACCGGCGGACGTTAACCCAAGAGACATCGGCAGGAAAGCACTTGCCGCCAATACTAAGCCTTGACATAACGAACATAATAGTTCCAAAGCCGCATTGTACCACGTGGACAATGCGGCTTTTTTATTTCGCAATAGTTGATGTCTCAACGTTATGAAAACGTAATGCGGCACTTTGCAACAAGAGTGCGAATTTTGCGTAAATAAAAATGTATTGCTTTTAGCAAAGCACATCATTTCATTCGACCAACGTCAGGTTTGACTTCTTTTTCACTATTTGAGAATTACCATGACCCCCGAACTCGAAAATCTCGATGTTCTTCTTGAGAGCGCCTCACATACCGCTTCCTCTAAAAGTACGCCGCCTGCAAAGCGTACCGTACCTTCTTTTGCGGGCATTCCTGTTTCTTCTGTGCTCGCGCAAACTAAAAAATATGGCGCTACGGAACTTAAACAATATATCCCACAAGCAACGTTTCGCGGCTTCACTGTTGCGATGGTGAGTGTGTCATTGCTTTTAGGCGGCTATGCGGGCTTTATCGCCAGTAATTCGCTTGCGAAAGTAAAAGGTCCTGCTATTAATAAAATGAAACTGACGCAACTCCCGCCACCGCCCGCACAAGCAGACGTACCGCCCCCACCGCCAACTGCTCCCGGACCTGCTGCCCGCGCCGGTACGCCAGTGCCAGTGCCGGATGCGCTTATTGCACCCGATGTAAAAGATTTTGCGAATGTGGATGAAATCTCACGTGCCAGCGCTGTTGGTGGAAGCGGTGATGATGCCGGATATCTGGGGCTTGCCAGCGAAGTGAGTGAGGAAGTGCGCGAAGAAGAACCGAATGCGTATGAATTTATGGCAGTGGACAAAGAGCCGTATATTGATATTTCAGAATTGCAAAAGCGTATCGTCTATCCCGATATTGCTCGTCGGGCGGGTATCGAAGGCACAGTCAACATCCGTGTGTTGGTGGATAAAAAAGGCAATCCGAAAAAATATATTGTCGAATCTACCGATTCCGATTTGCTCAATAAGGCTGCCGTTGATGCCGTCATGTCGTCCCGCTTCACTCCTGCTATCCAAGGCAATACACCGCTTGACTGCTGGATTAGCATTCCGATTAACTTTCGCATGAAATAATTTTATCTGAAGGGACACGGACTTTGGCGAATAGGGCTTGCTTATTCATCGAAGTCCGTGTTTTTTTTGTCTCTGTGCCTACACCTGCTGCAAAATCTCCACAGCCATCGAATACTTCTTAAACGGCGGCATCAGATAAATCCCTTGAATCATTGACTTTGCTTTACGCAGAAAATCTACGGTGAGTGATATTCCTTCACGTGTAGCGGCTTCCAGTCCGCCAGAGGCATTTGCTTCGTGAATACGGGCGCGTACCCAGTCAGGAATGTACATCCCCGGCACTTCGTGGTGCAAGAAATCAGCGTGACGCGCCGACCGCAGCGGTATCACACCCAGCAAGATGTGAATCTTGATGTGCTTTGCCCGTTCCATGAATCGGTTCAATGTTTCTTCGTCGAAGACGGGCTGCGAGAAGGCTACGTGTGCGCCCTGCGCAGCTTTTTCTTCTAAGCGGCGAATTTCGCGGTCAAGGTCGTATGCTGCGGGATTGCAAGCACAGGCGATGCAAAATTGCGTTTTCCCGCCAATCGGATTACCCATGAGGTCGCGCCCATCGTTCATTTGTCCCAAAGCACGTATCAGTCCGATAGAATCTACATCATAGACCGATGTGGCATACGGAAAATCGCCAATTTGCGTGGGGTCGCCCGTAACGGCGAGGATGTTTTTTACGCCCATCGCGTGTGCGCCCAATAACTCCGATTGCAAGCCAATCATATTGCGGTCGCGGCAGGCGAGATGTGTCAAACATTCGATTCCCACTTGTGTCTGGACAATCTGCGAAATCGCAATCGAACTCATTCGTAAGCGTGCCCGCGCCCCGTCCGAGATATTTACTGCGTCCAGTCCATTCTTTTTCAAATACTCCGCGCCTTCCAGAATACTGGATAAATCCAAGCCACGCGGCACGTCAAGTTCCACCGTTGTCAGAAGTTTTTTACCCAGATTGTCGAAAAAGCTCGTTGTTGCGCCATTTGCTACCTCAGGCTCTTTATGATGCGTTACTTTTACTTCCGGTTTGCGCGACCCCACTACTGCACCTTGTACCGCCTCAGCGATGGCGCGGGTATGTTCCACCGTGCCGCCGCCTTCGCAGCCTACAATTTGCGCTCCTGCTTCCACCAAACGTTTGATGGATTGGGCTACATAGCGCGGTTCGGCGTTGTAAATTGCCTTGCCGTCCACCAGTGTCGGTATGCCAACATCTGGCTGCGAGCAAAGCGGCGTACCTTCGGCGTGAAAATTCTTCAAAATATCCATCATTCGCTGTGGACCAACTGTGCCATTCGTTCCAATCACCGCAACACCTTTCTTTACGAGATTCTGTGCGATGTCAGAGGGATATGAGGTTGCCAAAACAGCCCCATCTTCAGGAAATGTTTTTTGGGCGATGATGGGCATATCAGGGGCAACGAATTTTGCCGCATCTATGGCAATTTCCAGTTCTTCCACATCAATAAACGATTTGAGCATCAGCACGTCCGCCCCACCGTCCACCAGTGCTGTAATCTGCTCCACAAATGCCGCACGGACATCTTCGCGGTTGAGCGCTCCGAGTGGCGTGAGGAATTTTCCAATGGGACCCACTACTCCAGCCACATACGCCTTATGAAGCGCTGTATAGCGGGCTATCCACACCCCTGTGCGATTCAGCTCATAAACTTTATCGGCAAAGCCGTAGCGCTCAAGCGTCAGGCGGTTTGCGTGCTCGGTATTGCTTTGAAGAAGCTCCGCACCCGCATCCACAAAGGCGCGGTGAATGTCTTCAATAAGGACGGATTGTTTGCTGTTGTAAATGCAGGGTGGAAAGTCCGCGAAACCACGTGCGGTGAGTTCGGCGGCAATAGAACCGTCCGTTACAAGCGGTGTTCCTTCGGCAAGACGTTCAAGAAATGAGATTTTAACTGGTGTGGTGACGAGCATAATGACAAAAATACGTCCAGTCCAAGAGCGAAATATGTGATTAAAAAGTTGTTCTTGGGGGAGCAAATTTACAAAGAAATTAGGAAATATCGCCATTGGACATACATCCAACTGCGTAAATGACGTTTTCTAGCGCACAATTTGCACCTGTTGAGTCGCCGTTTCATCGGGTGACACAAGTCGTACATGATATGTTCCACTTGCCAGCCAGCCTACTTTCACGCGCATCGTGTGTTTGCCGGCAGATTGTACTTCGTTAGCAACGTTCATTACCTCATTCCCTCGTGCATCCAGCAGCGTCAGTGCTATTATGCCACCTTCCGCCAGGGTATAGGTGAGTTCGATTTCATCCTTTGCCGGGTTCGGGAAAACTGCCATGAGTTGGGTCGTAGTGCCGGAAGAAATAAGCCGTTTTCCGCCTGCCCGCGAAATCCGGGAGGTGAACGAACCATTCAGCACCGTATCTAAAATCACGTTTCCAGCGCCCCACTGCACATCTTCGATAATGAGCGACGTATTATCTGTGTTTCCGGCAACGACGATGCACTGGAATTGCGCGACGACGTTTGCCCGACCGCTCCACACCGTCGCCGGTACGATAAATCGTATCATTCGATTGGTGTCTAGCCGTTGTACTCGCGCAGAAAGTTCATTCGGGCTGAGCGCAAGTACATTCTTATCAGCACGGACAACGGCTTGAATGAAAGGCAGTGCCGAACGAAAAACGCTATCTAAGGTGATGCTTCCTATCGGAATAACAAAGAGTTCCAGCGTCACCGTGCTGCCGGGCGGAAGATTCTCCTGCTGGGGGCGAATACCGAGCTGTACGGCTACATCGTTCGGGGTGCGAGCGCGGGCAAATGCTTCCACGGGCGCATCAATCCTTTCGAGTGAAGTTTGAATGCGGAGGGTGTCGCGCATAAATACGCCTACTTGCTGAGGGCGGCAGCTAATGGGTATCGCCAGTGTATCACCTGCTGCCATCCTGTCGCGCGGTATTTCGCCGGAGCGTAGTTCAAAGCCTACCGTTCGACGTTGCGGTGTGATACTGTTGATTTCAAGCGTGCTATCGCTGACATTGATGAGCAGTGCAGAAGCAATCTTTGTGGAACGCACAGCAACGCTATCGAATGTCGGTGCAATCACCTTCAGCGCACCGCCGCGCCCACGCAAGCGGTCTGGAAGCGTTTGCGTTTGCAAGGCTCCCTGTGCGCCGCCAGAACTGATGCTGCGGAATTGCACATTCAGATTTGACTGTGTGTCGCCAAGTGCCGTTGGTACAAAGCGCACAAGTACCGTCGTATCTCGTCCAGCCGCCAATATGAGTGCATTAGGTAGGCTGCCACGGAAGACAGCGTTATTCGGCGTGATGGTTTCGATGCGAAGCGTATTTGTGCTTATATTTCGCACAGTCAGAAGCCGTGAAGCCGTGTCTGCACGCGGCACTCTGCCAAAGTCCAAGCGCTCTGCGCTTAGAAGCGCATCGCCCGATGCTGTGGTGAAATTGCTACTTGTAGCCTTGCCCAAGCCTTGTGTATTTTCTGCCCGCACTCGCCAATATATCCGCGCTGACGACGAAAGTGGGAAACCAATAGCACTTTGTCCTGAAAACTCAACGCGACCAGAGGTCAGTGTTTGTGAGCCTTGCGAAACAAGCGCACTGGCAAGTATCGTCGTAAAGGTCGGCGAACCAGACACCTCAAGCCTGTACTGACGCGCTCCCGAAACACTTGTCCACACAAAAGTCGGCACGGGTGACACATCTTCTGCGCCTGCGGCAGGTGCGATAAGCACAATGCTGTCTTGCGGCGGTAGTGTGGGGGTGAAGGTCGTGACTCGTAGCTGGGGCGTAATCAAGGTCAAATCCGGCAAAAGCGTGTTCGTAATGACGCACTTATACAAGCCGCTATCGCCGGGTGCAATGACGGGAATGAGCAGCGTTGCCGACGGCGAGGTTGCTTGAATAAGTACATTGTCCTTCCACCACGCATACCGATTGTTTGCGCCGCGTGTGCTTACGCGAAGTCGGAGGTCGGCATCCAGCGCAACACCCGTATCGGCGCGTTCAGAAATGCGAATGTTCGGGCTTTGCCGGGTGTAACTGAAGTTAGTTGTACTAAAGACTTGCTGGGGTGAACCCGTTGTAGGGCGCACAGAAACTTGTGCTTCAAGCGTTGCAAAGTCCATGCGGTTGCCCGCCAGACGGAGTGCCAGACGTGGATTGGCAATGAAGGGCGGTGCTTCTTGCAGTGTGTTCTTCTCCACATCCAGCGTTTGCAAGAGCCGCAATCCAGCCAGAGCATTCGGCACATCGCCGCTGAGAGCATTGCCACCAAGCAGGAGTTCACGCAGATTGGTGAGCGTACTGAGTTCCGCAGGAATCGTACCGCTTAGTTGATTATTACTGAGGTCAAGAGTACTCAAGTCTGGTGTTGAGGCAAGACGCGCAGCCTTTACTGTTGCCGTTGTGCTGCCCAATGACGACGGAATGCGCCCCGTGAAGCGATTTCCTCCCAGGCGGAGCGTTTGCAGCGTCCGCAAGCTACCGATTTCGGGCGGGAGTGTGTCAGAAAGCTGGTTATTGCTAAGGTCAAGGCTAAGAAGATTGAGAAGTCGTGCGATGCCTGTATGTATTCGTCCTGTGAACTTATTTTGGCGAAGATTCAAGTGTTCAAGCGCCGTGAGCGACCAGCATTGCCCAAGCGTATCGGAAAGCAAGTTGTTCGCCAAGTCCAGTTGGCGTAATCGCGTGAGTGCCGCCACATTCGGCGGCAATGCGCCCGTGAAGCGATTCCCGCCAAGCCGCAGTATTTCGAGATTTGTTGCCAAGGAAAGCGTTTGCGGCAGCGCCCCTGAAATGCGGTTATCGTTCAAATCCAGCACTCGTAGTGTTCTGAGATTCTGCATCACAAAGTCAGGAATGGAGCCACTTACATTGTTTTTCGGCATAGCAATTTCGACCACGCGGTCGCCATCCACCTTCACGCCAAAGCGCATTGCCGCCGGAACGCCCTGAACCGTCCAGTTGGTCGAGGTCGTCCAGTCCAGTCCCACCGTTGCCACGTAGAACGCATCTAGCGCAAGTGAGTCTTCGTGCCGCATCGGGGGGTAACATTGGAAAGTGGGGTCAAAGCTGAACATGGCGGAAGTGGAAATCGCGCCAATGCTGGTCACGATAGTAACCACGCCGCTTCTGACCGTTCCCACTGTCGCCAGGATTTGTGTCGGCGAGACAACGCGGAATGCCTGCACAGGAACGCCGCCCACCAGAACGTTTGTGACTCTGCCGCGCGGCTCCAATCCAAGGTTTTGTCCGGTGATGCTGACAGTCGAACACGTCCCGCCGAGCGGTGGCGTGAAGGTAGTGAGCGTTGGCAAGGATGCTGCTTGTACGGGAAGTTGAAATGTTGCCGTTGTAGCAATGCCGCCGATAGTGAGACTGAACACCAGAGACGGTGTGCTTTGTCGCGCTATTGGTACAATCCCAACAGGAAGGCGGAAGCGCAGCGTCGCTGTGCCGGATGTGATTTGAATGTTGGCAATCGTCGCCGTGATGCCGTTCACCGTCAGTGTCAACGTCGCTCCGGTGGGTATGTTTGTGGCAAGAAGAGCGATTTCATTACCCTCTTGGAGCGTTGCCGCTGAGTTGAGGGGAAGAGCAGCAATAATGCTTGGTTGCGGAACGCCCTCGGGAACGCCACCTGCGCTATATCGTTGGGTGAAAAACGCCACGCCGCTTCGCGTCAGAAGGGTAATCGTGCCAATCGTACCGTCAGTATTGAGATTCTCTATGATTTGCACCGTGAGGCGCTGTGCGAGAGTGTCAATTTGCCACGACGTGCTGTCCAAGCGCATATTTGCTGAAGTTACCGAAAGGACGTTGATAAAATTTGAGCCAACAATCGTCAGAGCATCACCCGCTCTGGCTGCGGTAGGAGTGATGAATTGAATAAGCGGTGGCGGAATCGCGCGAAGGACAAACGACGACGTAGTAGAGCCGTTGGGCGTTCGGACGATAAGATTTCCCAGCGCATTCGCAGGAAGAATGATGGTCAGGTGCGTCGTGGAGTTAAATGTTGTCGAGACTTGCAGTGTGCCGATAAAGACCGTCGTTGCGCCCGTTGCGAAGTTTGCTCCTGTCACGATAATAATTTCTCCGGCAGCACCCATGAGCGGCTGTGCGGCTGTAACAATCGGTGGCGGCGTGTAGGGTACGAGCGCCCGCACAGAATCACGACTGATGGCAGTACCGTCAACGTTGGTGAGAACAATTTGACCAATGCTTAATCCTGTGGGCAGAATAACGTTTGCTTGCGTCGCAGAAAGAATATTCACCGTTGTAGAAATACCGCCAATACTTGCTTGCGAGACGTTGGTAAAATTTAAACCCGACACGGTAACGGGAGTACCGATAAGCGCGGCTGTCGTCGAAAGTGCTGTGATAACAGGCGGTGTGGGGATGCGCGGCAGAATGGCAACGCCCGTAAACGTGAGCGTGAGCGGCGCGGCGCTGGCAGAGGTTACGGTAATAGTAGTCGTAAAGGTGCCGCTTGTGAGCGGGATAAAGCGAGCTTGCAACGTCATATTCAAGTTCGGCGTTTGGGTCAGAGCGAGCGAGGCTTGCGTTGCGAAGGTTGTGCCGTTGCTGGAAATCGAAAACGCTGCATTGGTGGAAAGAAGAATTTGTGTTTGCCCCACAAGATTTATTCCCGCGATTGCGGTAGAAACGCTTGCGTTCAGCCCAACGGTAACAACGCCAAAGTCGAGCGTGAGCGGATTGGCGTTCAGCACAGGTGCAGGCTGGTTCAGCAAGACCTTGAAGAGTCCGTTTGCCCAATCGGTCATCATCAGGTCAAGATCGCCATCGCCATCCACATCTGCGGAAACTGGGTATGCGCCCAGTGTGCCTTGCCCCACGCCACTTTGCGTAAACGCGCCGCCCGTATTGAGCCAAATTTGTGCATTGCCGGAAACATCCGTTGCCGCTACGTCCAGCAGTCCGTCGCCATTGAGGTCGCCTACATTGCCGAATCCGCCGGATATACCCGTTCCGAAGGAGGTGTTCGTAAAGCCGCCAGCACCGTTTCCGGTGAAGAGCGCTAAAAATGCTCCGCCCGGAACGCTAGAGAAGGCGACAAAGTCCATTTTGCCATCGTTGTTGAAATCTCCCGCAAAGGGATATTCTGCTTTCAGGTGTGCTGTGGCAGGAAGCGTGACGGTGGTGAACGCGCCAAGACCGTTATTGATGAAGACGAGCGCATTGTCGGTGATGAGTACTCCACCATAGGCAACGGCAATTATATCCATATCGCCGTCGTTATCCACGTCCGCCGCCGTAATGCCTTTGCAGTTCGACGGTACTACAGGCGTTGGACTGCCGACGCTAAACGTACCGTTATTGGCGCCAAGAAAAATATTGACAACAAGACCTTGCGCAACTGCAGCAATATCCAGCGCTCCATCACCATTAAAATCCGCCACTGCCAAGCCACGTGAGGCGACGGAATAACTGGTAGAAGTGTAAGCACCGCCAGTATTGATAAGCACAGTCAAGAGGTTTGAACCCGTGACAGACACGGCAATATCCGGTCTGCCGTCGTTATTAAAATCACCTGTTACAAGTTCGTCCGGTGCAGTGCCGCCCACACCCAAGAGTGGTCCTTGGGTAAAGCCGCCCGCGCCATTGCCGTACATGAGCTGAACGCCGTTTGCGCCTGTATTGGAGAGGGCTGCATCAAGTTTACCATCGCCGTTAAAATCTGCCGTTACCATATTGCGCATTTGCGCCGGAGTACTGCCCATAGAAACAGGCGGCAGCGCAAAGAACGTCGCCGGAGCAACGCCGGAGCGGGCGCGGTATTGCAAACTGAAAGGACGAGCCGCAATGGCGTTGCTATTCTGCGCATTGGTAACGCTCACAAAGACTTCTTCATTCGGCAGAAGCGGCGGCGAGAGCGCAATCTGAGCCGATGCCGCGCCAGTGGGCTGCGAGTACGTGCCGGAGCGAAAGCCCCGCATACCGCCCCAGACATGGAAAGGCTGTACGGATGCCGTCGCAGTGGTCATGGATTGGTTGTAGGTTAGGTTTATTGCGGCGTTTGGTTGTAGAGTTTGGGTGTTGCGGGGTGGAGAGAAGGTGGTGAGGATGGGTTGGTTGCTGTTTTTATACAACGCAATCCGTTGTGCGCCATCACTGGAAACAGCTACATCAAGATCGCCATCGCCGTCAATATCAGCAAGGGCAAGCCCCCAAAAGCCTGTGCCATCGGTAAATGGTGAGCCGCTTGCAGGAGAAAATCCACCGAAGCCATTATTTAGCAAGACAGAAAAGGTATTTACAGAAGGGTTTCCAGCAACAATATCAAGGCTGCCATCACCGTTCATATCGCCCAAAGCCATGATTGTTGTAGAATTTCTGGCTGCACCGATATTGTACGGTGAGCCGGGGGCGAATGTTCCCATACCATTATTCAGCAATACAGTGACAACCCCATTGATGGCTGTCACGACTAAATCGAGATTGCCGTCATTATTGACATCGCCGAAAGAAAGTGCAGTCGGTTGCCCACCAAGCGCAAAACCGCCTGTCACCGAAAAACCACCTGCTCCATCATTAAAAAATATACCAATCTGATTACTATTTTGCCCAGCAATGCCAATATCAATATCACCATCGTTGTCAATATCGCCAACGGTAATGCCATTAGGAACAGTTGCTCCTACGGTAAATGTTGATGTGGGAGTTGCGGGAAAAGTACCCACACCATTATTCAAAAAAATACTTATATTACTTCCTGAGTTATTTGCCGTTACAATATCCAACGTGCCATCAGCATTGACATCAGTTACCGCTATGCCATTAACAACATTACCGAAATTGCCTACGCTTGCGGGTGAAAAGCTCAAAGCCCCCATAGGCGGAGTGATATTCGTCAAAATCGCAATATTTGCACCAGTGCCCGAGATAATATCAGGCTTACCGTCGTTATTGACATCAGCAATACACACGTGTCCATCACCGCCGCCGGGAGTGGCGGCGAGCGTAAAATTACCGTTACCGTCATTGAGATAGACATTTGCGCCTGCCCCATTCACTCCAACAACCATATCCAGTGCGCCATCGCTGTTTATATCGCCAAAAGCAGGAGAAAATGGTGTATTGGGGGGACCAACGGAGATAATCGAACTCTGCACAAAATTTGCTGGTCCCACCCCCGCCTTCGCCGTGAAGCCATACACATACGGCTTTGCGGCAACGTTTGACGTGCTTTTGGCGGACTGATGCGTTACCCACACCTGCTCGCCCGGGCGGAAGCCGCCGACATTTGCCGTGACTGTCCCGCCCGCCACAGAGCGCGTCCCGCCTGTTTTGTAGCCCGAAAAACCGCCCCAGATATTAAGTGAGGGTACATTGGCACTGGAAGGAGTCATATTTTGGTTGTACATGAGCGATACAGTACTGTTTGCGATTGTGGAAGGGGCATTGTGGGCGGGGTTAGTAGTAACGACGACGGGTTGGATAGTGTTTTTGAGAATGGAAATGCTATTTGCACCATAATTTGCCGTTCCAATATCTAAATCTCCGTCGCCGTCTACATCTGCCATGATAATATGATTAATGGCAGAAGCTAACGTCGGGAAAAGTGAAGGGGACGCTGTAAAGCTGCCCGCGCCGTTATTGATGAACACAGCAACGTTGTTCGATGAAAGAGCCGCCGCTATATCCAAGTCCCCGTCGCCGTCCACGTCTCCGAAGGCAACGCCTGCCGGACCTGCTGATGTGGGATAGGAAGCAGCAACGCTCAGTATTCCCGAACCGTTATTACTCAAAACAACTACCTGACTAAGGGAACTTATCCCCACAACAATATCCATATCTCCGTCTGCATCAATATCGCCGACGCTGATGTTATTAGGATTACCGCCCGTAGGAACAGGAGTCAGATTAGCAAACACACCACTTCCGTTATTCTGTAAGACCGATACATCGCCTGAGTTCTGGTTTGAGGTTATGATGTCAATATCTCCGTCGTTATCCATATCAGCAACAGCTACACCAATAGAAGTGTTACCACCTGTTAGGTATGTAACGCCTGCCGAAAAACTCATCCCTCCGTTATTGAGGATGACGGTGACAGTGCTGCCACCACCGATATTAGTTGCAACAATATCTAAATATCCGTCAGCGTTAAAATCGGCAAGCTCAATACTTCCGGCTTGAGTCACGGAGGCGATAGGAATGGAAGCGCCGAAAGTTCCCCCTCCGCCGTTAAGCAGTACGTAAACGTTTCCGCCTTGATTTGTAACAGCAATATCTATATTGCCGTCATTATTGAGATCGCCCAGTGCGATACCTCTATAGTTTGGAGCAGGCACAGCAACATTTGCGGGAGTGTAGAGACCCGAACCGTTATTCGTAAAAATTGTTACATTACTTGAGCCATTTGCCGTTACCATATCTACATCTCCATCGTTATCTATATCAGCGGCGGCAATAGCAATAGGGCTACTGGCAAGGGAAGCAACAGCAAAAGGCGAGCCTGCAACCGACGAAAACACGCCCGGTCCCACCCCCGCTTTCGCCCGAAAGTCATACACCACAGGCTTTGCAGGCACAAGCTCCGTAGAACGGGCATTGGTAACGGCCACGCTGACACGCTCACCGCGCAGAAAGGGCTTTACGGGCGTGAAGGTAGTGATGCTGCCACTTTGGGTAGCCGTTCCCCCGCTTGGTAGTGCGCGGTAGCCCGTCATATCGCCCCACACGTAGAGGCTGTGCGGCACCGAAGCGGGACTAGGCAGCGTGGCAGTGGCGGTGGTCATGGGCAGATTCCATGATTGGGTGAGGCTTGTGGACGTGAAGGAGTGCGAGTTGCGGATGGGAGTGGTGGCGAGAATTTGGGGTTGGATGCCGTTGGTGAGGACGGTAACGGACGCATTACCAGTAGCCAATAAATCAAGGTCTCCGTCGCCGTCCGTATCGCCAACACCGAGACTGCCTGCACCCAAAACTAGAGGTGTTGTAACGGCTGTACCGAATATTCCGGCATTATTGGGAACAAAAACCACGCCGGGTGTGGGACCAACCGTTACGGCAATATCTAAGTACCCATCACCATTCCCGTCCAAAATGACAATCTTCCCGAGTCCCGTACTACCGACATTGACTGTTTGCACTGGCGCTCCAAACGTTCCTGCCATATTTTTATAGACTTTCAGCAAACTTGATCCTGACTGCTCCGTAACTAAATCTAACCAGCCATCATTATCAATATCAGCAAGACGAGAGAAATAAAGTGTTGCTCCTACATTCAGGGTTTGCCCAGGAGAAAAATTACCCTTCCCATCATTGATAAGAACGTGGGCATAACCGACGGCGATATTGTTCAGCAAGAATTGATTATAGATAAGGTCTATATCGCCGTCGTTATCTATATCACCGGATGCGGCACCCAAAAAACCATTTTGTGAGGGCGAGAAACCCGATGCTTGCGTTGCAACGATTGATAAGACACCGATACCATTATTGCGATAAATAGCATATCCACCTGTACCACCAAAATCAGAAACGGCAAAAATATCCATATCGCCATCGCCATCAAAATCCCCTGTGGCAATATCTACTTGTGTTTGCTGGAGTACGGGGCTGGTCGGGGCAAGGGGCGTAAAACTCGCAGCACCATTATTAAGAAATACGTTTATTGTAAAAGCTGCCCCATATCCACCACCAGCCGCTATTATATCCTGCGTTCCATTATTATCCATATCGGCAACAGCCAATCCTACAAATGGTGAGCCTGGGCTAACAGTTGTGAAGTAAGTAAAGTTACCACTTGCACTACCGAGAAAAATTTCTACTCCTCCTGTGCCGCCAAAGCTGGTAATATTTGATACTGCATAATCTAAATACCCATCAGCATTAAAATAACCACAGGTAATGTCATACAAACTATTGCTTGTCGTTGCTAACGTCCTTGTCTCATAAAACGTCGCCGGACCCGCACCCGCCTTCGCCCGAAACTGCATTACCTGTGGGCTGACAGGCACACCTGTACTTGTTTGCGCCCCGCACATCAGCGTCGCCGAGACGAGTTCGCCGGGGCTGTAGGGCTTACTCGGTACAAAGCTGATGGTGTTTGTTCCCCCGCCGGAGTAGCTGCCGCTTCGGAGTCCCGACTGCCCGCCCCAGATGCGGAAGGCGCTTTGGGAGGCGGTGGCGGCGTTCATTGGCTGGGTAAAATTGAGTGTGAGCTGTGTGGAAAGGGGTGCGGTGTTGCTATTGCGGACGGGACTTGTGCCGGAAATAGTTACAGGCGCAGAAAGTTGGATACGGGCAATGTTGGTAGCGCTAACGCCGTTGTAGGTAGTAAAGCCGACATTACTCCCTAATACTGCTGTGCCATCAGCAAGCACAAAGCGTGAGGTAATGGCGGCATTGCTGCCCGTAGGATTAAAGCTGATGTCGATTGTTCCGTCGCTATTGGCGCGGGCAATGTTATTGCGGGTCATACCATCGTATGTGCTGAATGAGCCGGACACAAGAATTTTTCCATCGCTTTGGAGCGCTACACCACACGCACCATTGGGACCAAGCGGATAGAAAGCATTATCCAGTGAACCGTCAGCGTTCAGGCGGGCAATGTTATTGCGCATAAAGCCGTTGTATGTTCCGCTTAATCCGACGACAATTTTGCCGTCGGTCTGAATCGCCATTGACTCGACATAGTTGCTTGCACCACTCCCACCGTTATTGAAAGTAACGTCCAGCGAGCCATCGGTATTGATGCGAATAAGTCCTCTCGGTACGGCAACACTTTTATAGGCGGTGAAATCGCCAGCAAGAAGAATCTTGCCGTCCGATTGAATTTTAAGATCGTAGGTGCCGATACCAGTAATTCCAGACGTTGCGCCGCTATTGAATGCGGCATCAAGCGAGCCGTCAGTGTTCAGGCGTGCAAAACTATTGATTGTAATGCCATCGTATTGGGTGAGCATGAATCCGCCGCCAATAACAATTTTTCCATCGGCTTGCACGGCAAATCTCAATATGCGTCCCGCATTACCACCCACACCTGCTGCAAAGGTAGCATCTAACGTACCGTCAGTATTAAGGCGGGCTATACGCCCTTTCGGTGTGCCGTTGTAGGAAGTAAATAAGCCGGAAATAATAATTTGTCCATTCGGCAGAACAGCCATGCAGTCAATGGAAGCGTTTGCTCCGATACTAGGAGTAAAGGTCGGGTCAAGTGTCCCATCAGCATTCAAACGACAAATGCGGTTTGCAGCCGAGCCGTTGTACGTGGTAAAATTCCCCGCACAGAGCAGTTTTCCCGTTGGCAGCAGAATAAATGAGTTCGTATTGCCGTTAAAGCCCAAGCCAGTATTGAAACAGGGAACAAGCTGCCCCGGCTGCGCCCAAAGGGAAAGAGCGCTGCAAAGAAAGAGAAGGGCAAAAGAGGTAAGAAAAGAGCGCATAATGGTAAGCATCGTGGTGATGTCAAGGATAGTAGGGGGTATGCAATCGTGAGCAACCGTAGGGGAAGCCATGAACGGGGAAATGTCACGCTTTTGACAAGCAACAATATAGGATTTTTTACTTAAAAAGGGAGGAGGTTTTTATAGGAAGGTTGGAGGATTTGCTCATGATGGGGCAAGTTTTTTTTAGGCACGGACTTCTTGCACTTTTTCTCCCACCCAGCCGCCTAAAAGCGTCATGAGTATCCCCAGCACAAGACCGCTTAAAATAATCGTAATGTCTAACATTCCGAGTGCAACACACACAATATCAATGTTCAGCACTACCGCCAGAAAGCCTGCCACTCCTGCTTCCTTCACAGCAACACCCGGCGAACGATACCCGATAATGAAACCCG
>JANYDO010000431.1 GCA_025363605.1 Candidatus Kapaibacterium sp. | reverse complement strand
CTCGTGCGGAGTTTGTTCCCGTGATAGATGCTTTTTTCAAGCACCAATTCACAAACGATGCGCACCACGGCACTTCATCACTCGTGGCGCTAAGACGTGTTGCAGCATGATACTCCACGATACGCGAGTTATGCGTATCGCCGAAAATCTCTGCCGTACCAAGTTCTTTCATGGCAATATCGAACGCTGCTTTGCTCATTAGTGGTGTCCTCCAAAAAAAGCGGTAACGCGGGCATTGAACCAACACACCGCATTACCGCTTGAACGAGTATGCTTACGGAAGCGGAAGCTGCACCGCACCAACGGCAGTTTTTGCAGAGGTGAGCGCGGTCTTGATGCTCTCCAATGCCGTGCGGAAGGCAGCATCGGGTGTGAATTGTACTTCGCCGTCAACGCCTTTGGCAAAGACGATAACTTTGCCGTCTGCGTCGGCTTGCAGAATATCAAACGCCGCAAGCGCGTCGGTGCAATTTTTCTCCAGCGTTCCGATGGAGCGCACCGCGCCGACGAAATCTTGGAGTTCGGTGAACTGGCGGTAATTGCCGTTGGCTTGCGTGGCAATGCCTTCCAGTTTGGTGATTTGCGACAATGCAATATCCATTGTGCATCCTTTCAAATGTGGTGGTGAAAGAGAGAAGTGGTGAGTTTTGAGTGTAGTGTCGTAAAAACTTAGCACTCAACATTCAAAACTCATCACTTCTCGAAAAGTGAACGAATGCAAAATAGGGAGGCGGGAAGCACGGGAAAACTGAATGATAATGAACGTTATGGAAAAAGAAGCTTCTTTTGTATTTTATGGTTGAATAGAAGGCGATAGCAAGTAATCTAGACTTTATCTTCAATAACAAACTCCTTATGGCAAAAAAAACCTCTCAAAATTCAGGTGAACTCATAAAGCACGTTATTAATACGTTATCTGAATACATTGATTTAGTCAATACAATTCATAATAAAGAACAGGGTGAACCTTGGTTTCGTGGTCATTCAAGTGCTCAATACCTCCTGACTCCAGGGGTTTTGCGAGACACACATTCCCTTGTTGATGCACGAGGTTACAAAGTATCTAAAGATACTGTAATTAATAGCGGACATATTGTTGGTGGTAATTACAGACCTGAAAAAATGCTTGAGAGTTTCAAAAGAAAGGCTGTTCCATTTTTGAACGACAAACCAAAAAATGATTTTGAATGGCTATTTATAATGCAGCATCATGGTGTTCCAACACGTCTGATAGATTGGACTACGAATGCAATGGTCGCTTTATATTTTGCAATTATGCCTTTGTCTCCAAATAGGCATACATCTACCTCTGATGCCGGTGAGCAGTTCTTAAGCGAAGATGATGAATACAGAGATGATGGTTCTGCAATTTTCGTCATCAATCCAAAAAAAATTAATAACAAACTTCACAACATTAACTATCCAGTCAATATTTCGGAGGAATTTGATAAATACTCGCACTATGTTACTCCAATGAATAACACAAGAGCTGAATTCCCAATTTGTATAACAGCTCCACATATCACTCCAAGAATTAGGGCACAATCTGGTATGTTTACACTTCATGGCTCAAAGATTGAGTCTTTAGACTCTTATCAGGTATTACGTCCCTTAATCAGAAAAATATTTGTGCCTCATTCCCAAGCAATAAAAATTCGTAATGAACTCCGAAATTTCGGTGTAACAACATCTTATATTTTCCCCGACCTAGAGGGAGTTTGTCGTGAAATCAGTGAAGAAGAATTATGGAAAACGGGATTACGGAATAGTAAAGGGAAATAGACTTCTTAAATCTGAGTTCCATCCTACAAAAAGATAGCTATTTTGTTGTAACATATCTGATAGGAATACTCTTCTTTACAAGAAATGCAAGGCGTTTTTTCTCTCTCTCAGCAACCTTGTGAGATACATACATGACGAAAAACGCATAGAATTTTTCAAACTCCACGATAGCTGAAATTTCGATTTCTTTATACTGTTGATATTTGCCTGTTCTTAATACTGAAGGTGTACCATTTATGCTAAAAACGTTGATAAACTCTTCATATGAAAATTGAGCACCTGGAAATTTTTGAGCAGTTTCTTTCTCGTGAAATGCAATTAAATCTTGCATTACTGGAAAATCAGATTTACTGGCGAGGTCAAGATAGATAACTTCTTTTTCAATAAAAGCCTCTTGCCATGTTTTGCCAGGTCGTGAAAACACTGCTAGTGTTGAAGAAATCGGCGGGTTAGGATGTAGCTCCCAATCCATAGGACAAGGAAATATTAAACCGTTTTCATCTTTATGTGCAATTCCTCCATAAAAGCCATGGAATGACTCTAAATCTTCAAAGTCCAAAATTTCTAACTTAATATCTTGAGGTTCACGTAATGTACGTTCTATCGCCCCACGAGTATAACCTACATTAGTAATCATAACTCCTTTGCTCACTTTCAAATCGGCAAGCATACTTAAAAAAGATTCTACATTTTTAATATCAAGTTTGGAACTATAGTATTTACATTCAAATACGATAACAATTTCTTGGTCGAGCACGTTACTTGTACATAAAATGTCAATCTGACGCTCTATCCCTGAAAGAATGCCGATTCGTTTTACATTTTTTTGAATTACTGCACGAGGAAATTTTCTTTGTAAGTGTTTATATATCAAATCCTCATAATCAATCCATTTCATATTCATAAGACTTTGCAAAACTAAGTTACTGATAATCAGGGAGGAAATTAGTTTATGCAAATTGCAAAATTTTCTTGCCATAATCACTCACAGGAACTTTAGACTCATCTACAATTGAGCTAATAATTTGCAATATCCTGAAGTATGTACAAGATACCACGTCACCGCCGCAACTACAATCCCCACAAAAAACACCACAACACCCAACCACATCCGCCCACGCTCAAAAAGCAGATACGCCGGAGTGACGCACACCAGCGTTAGCACAAACACCACGATAGATGCCGGATGCAACAGCGCAACAAAGAACCCGCACACAAACAGCCAATACCGCACAAAAGGGAACAGCCGCATCTTTCACCCCACCACTTTCAAAAGCTGCGGATTCACCAAATTAAACTTCTGCTTGTTCTGCACCTCATCCACCGCAAAATCTATCACCCGCGCGATTTCGCTCATTGCCTGATTGAACGTCGCGTCGCGCTGCGCTGTCCACTCTTCATTGGGTAAGGCACGAGTGCGATACTGCAACGAAAACGTCGGGTCGGCGGTGGCTGCCTGCACGAGTTCACGGCATTTGTTCGCGGCTTGTGCCATCGAAAGTGCTTGGGTGCTGATAAAATCTATATCCCACGTGCGGTAGGTTCCGCCCGCCGACTTTTGTATGCCGTTCAGCTTCGTGAAGTCCCGAATGAGATATTGCGCGTTGCGGTGCTGCGGGATATAGCCCGTTGTTGTGTTCGCGATGTTCTGTTGGAAAAACATCTGGACATCATGCCCCGACGACTCCACATCTTGAATGCCATTGATGAACAAATGAAACTGCGCACTAAAGGGCAACGGTGAAAAGGGGATATTGCTCACAACGTGTTTCACGCCGATACCCGGATAGGAAATGGTCGGCGTAAGAGTGTGATTGCTGATTGCAAAGGCAGCGCCTTCGGTTTCTTCGCGCCAGATTTGGAGCGTGTACGTGCGCCCCAGAGGAGCATACAAAAACGCATCAAGGTGGAAGCCTGTGCCGTCGGGAATGAGGGAAATATTCATAGTTGGTTGTGATTATTGCGCTTTTCTGCGTTGCGCTCAGGATTGGTGATAACATTGTGGACTTGCGAGAACAGGTGTTTGTATGCGCCATCGGTGGTGAAGAGGCTTTTATGCGTCTGCACAAAATGAACGACGGTACTATGCGGTCGGCAGAGTTCCGAAGCGACTTCCCGCACCGACCAGCCTTGTTCGGTGAGTAGTGCCGCCAGCGCCCGGCGCACATCCACGAGTTTGCGGGCGCGGGATTTTGCCTTCAAACGCCACTCCAAATCAGGAATATTCAGCATTTGCGCCAGTATGGGGTAATTGAGGCTATTGGTCATGGTGCGCAGAATGGTCAAAAAAAGAGTACAAGAACAAGGGTTTACGGGAAAAACCGCTCAGAACGGCTCTAATTGCGTATAGGAAAATCACCGTTTTGAGGCTTCGCCTGAGAGCGGAACCCATAGTTCCACTCACGGTACTCAGCCATCGTTCCAATAGCTTCTAATGCGGTCAAAACAGGTGTTTTTTGGCGTTGGACACCCGTTTTTGTGGGGTTTTGGAAGGCAAAAACGCTGGATGTGCCACAACATTTGCCGATAACCGATAGCAATTATGCCGCCCTGAACGGTTCCACTGAAGAAATCCTTTCTGCCGAAGCTGCGCGAGCAAGCGCCGCACAAAACGGGGCGAACATCCGTACTCAGCCGCAAGAACTTCCTGCTGGACGCGACACTCACCGCGCTCGTCGGCGTGTGTCGTGAGAAGCAGCATGAGTATTTTTTCTGCATTGCTGACTTCTGCGCTCACAACAAACGATGTGGCGAGATGCACACGGGCAGCTTTCGCGCTGGCGGATAGCAAAACATCATGCGTCATTTTTTATGGGAAAATCTACGGTTTGAAGTGGCACGGCACAAGTCAAGGTTATGCAACTACAAGCAACGCTCAGTGAAACGAGCGGGAAAGAAAATACCAACAGCCGGCACTGGAAACGAAGCGCAAACGGTTACTGAGAAGATGAAAATGCCTTTTCCTGACAAAAAACGGCAATATGCCCCAAAAACAGGCAAAAAACGGCAAAAACACTATGAAATCCGTGTGAAATTATGTGAAGTCCGTGTGAAATTTCCTGAAATGAATGTGAAAAAAGTGTGAAATCGGTGTGAAAAAAACGTGAAGCCCGTGTGAAATTTCCTGAACTGAGTGCGAACAAAACATGAACTGAGCGCGAACAAAACGTGAACTTTCTCTGAACGGGAGCAACGAACCGACCATGAAAACAATGTGAAATACGGAGCGAATAATGGAACAATGAACGAGAAGAAGATTAGACTTTTGGCGCATGAAGTCCAAAAATCACCGCGGCGACACGTTCATAGTCGGCGTTATTGGCAAGCAATTCCGCATGAGTACGCACAAAATGGCAGACTGCCGAAGGATGGCAACGCAATTCATAGCCGACAGCACGATACGGATAGCCTTGTTCCACCAACAGTGCAGCACACGCACGACGCACATCACAGATGGTTCGGCTCCGCGTGGGCTTGCGGCGCGAAGAGCCGCGCAAATGTTCTTGAAGATTGGGAATGCCGAGGGAAACGGCAAGGGCAGGATAGTTGAGGAGCATACCTTCAATTGTTTTATCGTGGAAATATCCTTGGGAAATAGTATTTTATGAAATGATATGCATTTACCTTGATAATTGCTGCATCCAGCGTCCGCTTGATGACCAGCGTTTTGCCCGAATTCGCTTGGAAACCGAAGCGATTTCTTTACTTCTTGCTCTCTGCCAAAGCACTTCCGAGCAGGATGCGCAAGCAGAATTGGTTGCATCCGAAATCAATGCCGTTGAGAACAACAAGAACCCTGATACGACACGAAAGGCATTCGGCACAGGTATTCTTGAGCAAGCAAAAGAATATATTTTGCTCAATGAAAACATCACTGCACGAGCCAAAGAACTGACTACTCAAGGACTACACGCTTTTGATGCGCTCCATCTGGCGTGTGCTGAAGCGGCAAATGTTGATTATTTTTGTACCACCGATGATAAGCTGCTTAAAAAAGCCCGACCGCTCAGTACCATCACTGTTTGTACACCTCTTTCTTGCTTGGAGAATCTGATATGACAAGCGCAAGCCTCCCGACAAAGCCATTAACCGACATCACGCACGAAGCAGTGCATCTGCTCATGGAGCGCATCGGCGCTGCCGACACCGTTCGCTTTCTTGGACAATTCACTACCGGTAGCGGTAATTACACCGAAGAACGTCGAACAATGGTAGAAGAAACAACACTGGACGATATTCTTCATGCTGTGGAACAGCAAAGAGCATCTACAGCGATATTGCCGTAATTGCACGTTGACGGCAACATCAAAGCACAATATTCTGCTTCAAAGGGGAAGCGCCCTTGAAGCAATAACAACAGTCCATGCACACGTGCAACATAACTGCACATCCGTTCACGTGAAGAGAACGAATGCGAGAAAAACACAGGGGTATGAGTATGGAAATGAATAACCATCCGGCGCACCTGAAATATCGTGGACACGAGAAGAAAAAGATTACAACCTGAATACTCTAACAAAGACGGCAGGGTTAAAAGTTTACATAATGAAGATTATACAACCCAAAATCTACCATTACCAACACCTGCAAGATAAAATCTCCCCACAAAAAATCTAAGCACTTGCACCTATACACTACCCGAAAGTTATAGACCATCCACGCCGAAATACTACGACCGTGCCGCCTCTATCTGCTCGGCGGGTAGAGGCAAAATACTCACTACCTGCTCTAACGGAATACCGGCTGCTAACATTGCCAGGGCGCTTTCTAATTTTGCTTGAGCTACGGCATTCGCTACTGCTTTTTCTGCTACTTCCTGTGCATACTCCTGTACGGCAAGGCTCTCACCTATATCGTCAAAGATTTCTCGGGTGTCTATCATGGCGCGTATCTCCCTAATGAAAAAGGGTCATGGCGCTTCTTGAAGCAAAGCAGATTGAATCTCTGCTTCTGAAAGGTGCAAAATCGCAGCAACTTGTTCGAGGTTAATGCCCGCACGTACCAATGCTACGGCATTAGCTATTGTTGTCTTAGCGCTTTGTTCTTGTGCATACTCCTGTACTGCAAGACTCTCACCTATATCGTCAAAGATTTCTCGGGTGTCTATCATGGCGCGTATCTCCTTGATACTGAGGGTTTTGTATTTACTGACGTACAAATTTACAAATAAATCACGGAAAAGCGTTTGCAAACTCCGCATTTGCATCACATGAATAGCTACGCCAAGATGATGGGCAATTGCATCATCGCCCGTGCGGTCGCTGGGACTAACAGTCAACCGTGCTAGAAGCAATGCCGATTGCTCTTCCGGCGTAAATTCTG
>JANYDO010000429.1 GCA_025363605.1 Candidatus Kapaibacterium sp. | reverse complement strand
TGCCTCCGAGCGCGGCGGCAAGGACGTGCGGCAACAGCGAATCGCGTACTGGGGTGAGTATGCGCTACCGTTCGCAAACTTTATCGTGATGCTCTTCGGCATCCCCTTCTCCGGCGGACAGCGCAAAGCGGGTTTGGCGCTGGAGATTAGCTCTGCGATGGTGATTGCGTTTCTCTATGTGGCGTGTATTCGCATCGGGCAGACGCTAGGTCTGGCGGGCGATGTGCATCCGGCGCTTGCTGCTTCTGCGCCGCACGTGCTGTTTTTGTTGGGCGGTTTGGTGAATTTGCTTCGGGTGCGTACGTGAAGCAGCAGGGTATTGACACGAAAAACTGCGCTTATTCGTGTATTACAGCACTGAAACGCCCTTCCATAGCCACTCGCTGAAAATAATGAAAAAACGACTGACCGCAGAAAATCTCGAAATTACGCTCCTCTACTTTCTTATGTTTGCCGGAGGTCTCTGGCATATTTTGAACGTCCTGCAAGGCGCAATGCGTCTGCTCGCAGCGCCTATGGTCGTGCTGCTGGCGCTCTGGATAGGCTTTCGTTATGACCAATTCCTTCGTAGAAATGCTTCCCCCAATGTACAACCGACACTGACTTCACGATTCCATTGGTGGAATGTAATGGTAGCGATTGTTTGTTTTGCACTAGAATTTATCGGTGTGAAAACGGGACTAATTTTCGGACATTATGCCTATACCGACGTGTGGATACCGGCCTTTCGTGGTGTGCCGATTGCTATTAGCTTTGCGTGGCTGGGCATGCTGCTCACGTCGTTTGGCTTGGTGCAGCGTTTTACGGCACTCTCGCATCCCGTCTGGCTTCGTGCGCTCTTCCTTGCTGTCTTGATGACCATTTTCGATATATTCATGGAGCCGGTTGCTGTTAAGCTCAACTACTGGCAATGGCTCGACCACACGGGCAATAGGTTCTTTGTAGCGCCCTTGCAGAACTATGCTGCGTGGTTTCTGATTAGTTATGCGCTTGGTTTTTGGGCGCTTCGGCGAGGACTCTTTGCTGATTCCATGCCGCGCGTGGCGTTTCACGGCTATTGGGCGCAGCTACTCTATTTCGCAATGGTTGCTCTTGGTAGGGCGTAAAAACTGCTTTGAGGCTGCTTTGAGGCTGCTTTGAGCAAGCCTCTTTCACCACTACTTCTCTCAAGCATTATGAAAAAATATACCACAGCTATTGTTTGGCTGCGCAACGACTTACGCCTGCACGACAATGAAGCCCTTGCTAGAGCCGTGCGCGATGCAGAATATGTACTTCCGATATTTTGCTTCGACCCACGCAATTTTGGCAAAACATCGTATAGTTTTCCCAAAGTCGGCGCGTTTCGGGTGCAGTTTCTACTGGAAAGCCTTGCTGACCTACGCTTGGGAATGATGGCACGCGGCGGCAATCTACTCCTTCGTTCCGGCAAGCCCGAAAGTGTTCTGCCCACGCTCGCCCGCGAAATCAATGCAGAAGCGGTGTATTTCCACGAAGAAGCAACCGATGAAGAGCTTCGCGTAGAAGAAGCAGTACAAGAGGCACTCACCGCAATAGGCGTAAAAGTACATTCCTACTGGGGTGCAACGCTGATGCACATAGACGATGTGCCGTTTCCTCCCGAACAAACTCCCGACATCTTTACGCAATTCCGCAAGACTGTTGAGAAAACGACCACCCCGCGGAAAACTTTTCCGACACCTCAGCATATCAAGTTCCCAAGCGGCATAGACGCTTCCGCTTTTGGTGAACTACCCACTCTTGCGGCACTTGGCGTGGAAGCGGCTCCTGCGATGCCCGACGGACGCGCCGTATTGCCCTTCAAGGGCGGCGAAACGCAGGCGTTGTCAAGGCTCAGTGCCTATTTCTGGGAGCGCGATTGCTTGAAGGACTACAAGGAGACACGCAATGGACTTGTGGGGGCGGATTATTCCTCGAAATTTTCGGCATGGCTGGCTATGGGCTGTTTGTCGCCGCGCTTTGTCTATGAAGAAGTGCAGCGCTACGAAGCGGAACGCATTCGCAACGACTCTACATACTGGCTTGTATTCGAGCTTCTCTGGCGTGATTTTTTTCGCTTCACGGCACTCAAATTCGACACGGCGCTTTTTCGCAAAGCGGGTATTATGAACGTCAAAAAGGCGTGGCGGGAAGACTGGAAGCGCTTCGACCTCTGGCGGACGGGGCAAACGGGTATTCCCTTCATTGATGCAAATATGCGAGAGCTGGCTGCCACAGGCTTTATGTCGAACCGTGGGCGGCAGAATGTGGCGAGTTTCCTTGTGCGCGACCTGAATGTGCATTGGCTGATGGGTGCGGAATGGTTTGAATCGCAGTTGATAGATTACGATGTTTGCTCGAATTACGGGAATTGGAATTATGCCGCCGGTATTGGCAACGACCCACGCGAAGACCGCTATTTCAACATCATGCGCCAAGCCGGAATGTATGACCCCAAAGGCGAGTATGTACGCCATTGGCTGCCCGAACTTCGCGCCGTTTCGGGTACGCATATTCATCAGCCGCACAGAATGAGCAATGCCGAACAAACGCTTGCAGGATATAGGCTTGGCGTTGATTACCCCACGCCGATAGTGAATCTCGAAGAAACCGCACGAAAATTTCAACGGTGAGAGCAGAACGCTCAGGAATATAACACGCAAATTTTCTCACGCCTTTTCGCTAAAAAACTGTAAATTTGCGCTCTTTCTTGTTTTATCATTCTACGACAATACCATGCACTACAAAGGCTTTGCCACAACCGCCATCCACACCGGACAAGAACCCGACCCGCTTACCGGTGCCGTTACCGTGCCGCTCTACCAAACCTCCACCTACGCGCAAGAGGGAATCGGGCAACACAAGGGCTTTGAGTATGCCCGGACGCACAATCTGACACGCTTCAAATGGGAAGAAAATCTCGCCGCGCTGGAAGCCGGCAACGACCAAGAAGCATGGGGATACGCCTTTGCAAGCGGTTTGGCAGCTCTTGATACCGTTATGAAACTGCTCTCTGCCGGCGACCACGTGATTGCAGCCGAAGATATGTACGGCGGCACGTTTCGCCTTTTCGACAAGATTTTGCGACGCTTCGGATTGGAATTTAGCTATGTGGATATGACCAATCCTGAGTCCGTCCGCAAAGCGCTCACACCGAAAACCAAGATGATTTACACCGAATCGCCCACCAATCCGATGATGATGCTCACCGATTTGGCGGCGGTGTCGGCGATTGCGAAAGAAGCGGGCGCAATGATGGTGGTGGACAACACCTTTGCCAGCCCGTACATTCAGCAGCCGCTCCGCTTGGGTGCAGACATTGTGCTTCATTCGGCAACGAAGTATTTGGGCGGTCATTCCGACCTTGTGAGCGGTATTGTGGCGACAAATCGGAAGGATATTGCCGACCAAATTAAATTTCTCCAGAACGCTGCCGGAGCCGTGCCGGGACCTTTTGAATGCTGGCTCTGCCTGCGTTCCATTAAAACCCTTGCCGTGCGTATGAAGCAGCATGAAGAAAATGCCCGCCAAATAGCGGAATTTTGCGCACATCACCCTGCTATCAAAAAAGTGTATTATCCGGGCTTGCCTTCTCATCCACAGCATGAACTGGCAAAGAAGCAAATGCGCGGCTTCGGGGCAATGATTTCGATTGAACTTGGTTCACTCGAAAAAGCGAAACAATTTGCCTCTTCGGTGCGCGTCTTTACCCTTGCTGAGTCGCTGGGCGGCGTGGAATCACTCGTTTGCCATCCTGTGAGCATGACGCACGGAAGCGTTCCCAAAGAAACCCGCGACCGCTTAGGCGTTACCGACGGGCTTGTGCGTTTGTCTGTTGGCATCGAAGACATTGAAGATTTACGTGCGGATATTGAACAGGCGTTGAAATAATCCGCCCCTGACCGCTAATTCACCTATACCGTTTACTTCTCACAACTTTGGGCGTTTGCCATGATGAATCAACAAGGTACCAATAACGGGGTTCACCTGAACGGACACACCACTCATACTCACCCTGCCAACGGTCACGTAAGCAGTGGCGCGGAGCATGAGCCGTTTCACTATAAATACCTCGACAATATCAATTATCCTGCTGACCTGCGCAAACTTCCGCCCGACGTGCTGACGGACGTAGCCAACGAAGTACGCGAATTTATGGTGGACACCATCACGAGCGTAGGCGGGCACTTCGGCGCAGGGCTTGGTACGGTCGAACTTACGGTGGCGCTGCACTATGTTTTCAATACGCCCAAAGATAAGATTGTTATTGACACCGGGCATCAGGGCTATCCGCATAAAATCTTGACCGGACGCAAGAACCAACTACACACTATCCGTCAAAAAGGTGGTTTGTCGGGTTTTCTGAAGCGTACCGAAAGCGAGTACGATTCCTTTGGTGCGGGACACGCGACCACCAGTATTTCTGCTGCACTCGGTATGGCGACTGCCCGCGACGTGAAGCGTGAAGATTACAACGTCGTGGCGGTCATTGGCGACGGCGCAATGACGGGCGGTCTGGCGTACGAAGCGATGAATAACTGCGGCGTACAGAAACGCAAAATCTTGGTGATTCTGAACGACAATAATATGTCTATCGCGCCAAATGTCTGGTCTATCTCGAATTATTTTACCAATGTTTTCGCTTCGCCCACACTCCAAAAACTGCGCGGCTCTATCGTGGATATGACCGACAAAATGGACGATTTCGGCGACCGCATCCGCAAAGTGGCACACAAAATCGAAGGCGGTATCAAGGCGGTTTTTACGCCCGGGATGCTCTTCGAGGCGCTTGGATTCAAGTATTTTGGTCCTGTGAACGGTCACAATATGCCGCAGCTTATCAAAATCTTGGAATCGGTGAAAGACATTGACGGACCCGTGCTACTGCACATCACCACGCAAAAAGGCAAAGGCTATGCGCCTGCCGAGGGCGACAAACAGTTCCTTCATGCGATTGGCAAAATTGATAAAATCACGGGCAAATCACTAGCGAAAAAGCCGGAAGTTCCGCTTCCACCATTGTACCAAAACGTCTTTGGGCAGGCAATGGTCGAACTCTGCGAAAAAGACCCGCTCATTGTTGGCATCACAGCCGCAATGCCGGACGGAACGGGCTTGAACTTGCTGCACGACAAAATGCCGGAGCGCGTGATAGACGTAGGCATTGCCGAAGGGCACGGCGTGACTGCTGCTGCCGGAATGGCGTGCGAAGGGATTGTACCTGTGGTAGCGATTTATTCCACCTTCCTCCAACGCGCTTTCGACCATATTGCGCACGACTGCGCTTTGCAGCATCTCCACGTCGTTTTTGCGCTGGACAGAGGCGGACTGGCGGGTGCCGATGGTCCGACGCACCACGGAGTGCTGGACTTCGCATATTTGCGTTGCATTCAGGGTATGGTAGTGATGGCTCCGAAGGACGAACAAGAACTCCGCAATATGCTCTATTCGGCGGTCTATCACTACAAGCAAGGTCCCGTCTCTTTCCGTTACCCACGTGGCAATAGCATTGGCGTTCCCATCGGTTCCATGCAGGCGCTTCCGCTTGGGAAAGGCGAAATTGTGCGTTCGGGGCGCGATGTAGCGATTGTAGCCATTGGGAACATGGTGCATAAATCTCTCCACGCCGCAGAACTCCTCTGGCAAGAAGGTATTTCGGCAGAAGTCGTGAATGCACGCTTTGTCAAGCCGCTTGATACTGCGCTTATGGACGACCTTTGCAATCGCTTCGAGAAAATTATCACGGTCGAGGACGGTCAGAAGCAAGGCGGCTTCGGAAGTGCTGTGCTGGAATATATCGGCACAAAGCACAACCGCACGACCGATGTCCATATTCACGGCATTGACGACGTGTACGTTGACCACGGCACACAAGAAGAGCTTTGGCGCGACCTCGGATTGGACGGCGAAGGCATCGCAGCAGTAGTGAAAGAATTTATCGGTTTCCCGCAGCACCTTGATACGGCGGAACTGGTGGGATAAAGCACACGCAAGAAAACAACACAAAACAGCAAAGCGCGAATGTACTTATTGTACACTTCGCGCTTTTTTTGTGTTCTCTGGAAGCGCTTCCCTACCGCACCAGCCGCAGCAACACCGTCTGCGCCACCCCGCCCGCTTGCAAACAAGCAACATACACGCCACCGGCAAAACCGCTCATATCCGCCGAAACGTTATGCCGTCCGGTTTGCTGCCATTCGTCCACGAGCGTCATCAGCACTTGCCCAAGCGGTGAATAGAGCGCGAGGCGGACGTGCTGCGGCGCGGGAAGGTCGTATTCTAGCGTGGTCTGGGTGGTGAAGGGGTTGGGATATTGGGTGAGGGCGAGAACATGAGAAATTGTCTCTCGAACGCTCACAGGTTCCGTTGCTGCTACTATTCTAACGTCTTGTGTGGTTCTGCAATCATTATCAATAGGCGACAAACTAGCAGAAATACTGTTTCTCATAGCGGCACCCTCAAACCGTATAATCAGCGAGAGTATTGCGCCAGGCGGCTGTGTAACAAGAAAAACCGTATTTGTTGTCGCTATTTGCTGTATTCGAGGAGCGGGAATTGTATTCAAAATAGTGAAATACGGAGAGGGCGTAGAAGGGATTTGCCATGTTATTGGCTCTGTGCCGGTATTTCGCAAATATTCAAACGTCCTTGTCGCAGTCGTATTGGGCGGTAATAAGCCAAAATCAAGCGTTTGCTGAATAGCTTGAAATTCTTTTTTGCCACGCCGTGCCGTGTAGGTCACAACGACAGTATCTTGCACAGGCTGTCCGATGCTATCAGATGTGGCAATCGTCAACTGAGCAGAGTATGTTCCGGCGGTAGTGCTGTTAAATTCCACGGTAATTGGCACTCCTGCGAGAGGAACATTTGCCACCGTGGTGGAAGGCGTAACGACACGAAAGAGCGTGGCATTCGTACCAGAGAGCGAGAGAGAGGTAATTCGACCACTTATTGATCTACCTAAAAGTTGATCATAAATAATAAGCGAAGCAGTTGTAGTAACTGGTTGGTCGCACACTTGCACCATCGTGGAAGAAAATGTTCTTTTTTCGTTCAACTGGTGAGTAGATTTTCCGTGCGAATCTGCAATGACGGTAAAAACTGGCTGTGCCACAAGCTGATTGTTCCAAAAAGTAAGCACCACAAGAGCGCTCAAGCACGATGAAAAGCAAAACCGCATAGTATTTGTGAAAGACGATGGAGTATTTTGTGATTATTTTCCAGTAGCAAATGGCGCGTAACGCAAGGACACACCAGCGCGGAGAGTACCAAGAGACCAGAAACCGGGTTGTACGGTTGCGCCATAGACAAAGATATTATTGGCAAGAGAGCCAAGAAATCCTGTGTAAAACATCTCAAAAGCGCATATCCACTGCTTTTCTGCATCAATAGGTAATTCATAGCCGATACCGCCCGAAAGCCCGATGTTGAGGATATTCAGTGTTGGAAACGCACCTTGATAAGTAGTGCGTACTTTTGTGCCATTGGTGTTCCAAAAAACAAGGGCATTGGTATCCAAAATAGTTTCTATGCTCCTCACAGATGTATTTAGTGGTGTAGCAAATTGCGCTCCGGCGTATAACACAAGCATATCAAGCGGGCGATACGTCAAATATGGTTCTATGCTGAAATGCGCTAATGTTCTCATGTCTGAGCTATGCTCAACGCGAATATCAATAAAAGAAACACTCTGACCATTGAGCGAAAGAAATCCACCTTTGATTGTTTCATACGCGACAAGCCGCGCTCCTATCTGCGAGTACGATGCCCGCAAAGAAAGACCGAATCTATCGGCAATAGGCAATTCTACCAGCCCACCAGCCGACCAGCCAAAGGTCGTTGTTGGATCAAATCGAAATGTTGGTAATGAGCCAGGAAGGGAGACGAGCAAATAAACTGGTTCGGGGAAGAAAAACTGCGGCGTGTGAACATTCAACCCCGCCGACCCAAAGACTCCATAGCGCACAAACCGCACAGTGCTATCTTGCTGCGCACGAGCAGTAAAGCCAAACACCAGAAAAATTAAGGCGAAAACAACCAGTCGAATGTTCATAGAAAAGCTCCAAAAATGATGTGGCAAAATACAAAAATATCGTTTACAACCGCAGCGAAACCCCATACGTCACGCCCACCTTCGGCGATACATAATTTACGCCTTGGTGCCCATAGAGAAGCACACTGGCTTCCACGCCCAGCAAAAACTGCGTTACGCCGTCCGGTGAATACGTGCAACCAACCTGTGTACGCCCCAGAAAGCCGTAGGTAGCCACGCCGAGAGTAGCGCTGGCGTAAGGCGAAAAGACTTCTTCGGGCGTGAAATTGTACCGATACGTCAGCCCAGCCCACCACTGCGTCGGATATTGCGTCACGGTGTAGGTGTCTTGATTTTCCGTGCTTTGGTAGCGTTGGAAAAATGCTTCTTGTCCCACTTCGATGCCAATGGAACGATTCGGCGAAAGCGCATAGTGTAGGCTGAGGGCGGCATTATTGAAGAAAGGCGTGGCACTTGGTTCCATCGAAGGCGCAGGCAGGGAAAGCGTCGTGAAGCCGCGCACACCAAATCGGAAGCGGTGCAGCACATCGGCGAAGGTTTCCTCGCGCTCCGGCGTACTCGCAAATGCGTTTGGTAATGTGCTCTCGGCAATGTTCGGTGCTAAGGAGCGCTTTGATGCTTGCTCCGCCACTTGCTGTGTCGCTTGACGTGCAACGATTTCCGCCGCCGATTCCTTTGGCAGATTGACCGTTTGCACGTGTGCTGATTCATTGCGCAACGAAGCGTCATTCTCGCTCTCATTCTCAGACTCATTTTTTGCAATGCTTGGCTCATGCACATAGCGAACTGTTTCTTTCACAATCTCCCGCACGATGACGCGCTCTCGTACGGTGTCGGCGTATATTCCCCCCAGACTGGGATTTGTAGGATGTAGGAGATTGCTGGGATTGTTTGGGTTATTCGGGTTATTCGGTGCGCCAAAGCTGTTTTCCAGTGCGGGCGAATGATTTGCTGACGAAGCACTTACGCTCTGTGCCGCGCCGTTGTTGATACTTGAGCCGCGAGTGCTTGAGCCGCCGGTCTGCCAATTCATCAGCAGCACCGTTGCCAGCGAAGCCACACACGCCGAAGCCAGTACTACGCCGTAGCTGCGCCATGCGCCTGCAAGGGCAACTTTTGCTGCATTGCCCATCACAGCCAAACCCGAAAGCACCTTCGCTGCACCTGCCGAAGCGCTTGCAGATGCACCGGCAGCCGTGCCAAGGGCGGCACTTGTCGCCGCACTCGCAATACTTGCATTCGCAAGGCTCGGAATATCTGCCGGAACGCTAAAGCCCAAGCGCCCGAAAATGGCACTTGTGTCGGTGGGAGAAGGCGTAAAGGCTGCCGTGTCGTTCTGGACAGCGGCGCGAATACGGATGAGGTCTTGAAGTTCGCTGCGGAGTTCGGGGTCACGCGCGAGTGCGATAAAGACGGTTTCCTCGTGCTGGCTTGCCAGTGTGCCGTCTATCCAGTCGTGAAGAAATTCTGAGTAATTCATGATGATTTTTCTGCAAATATTGTCGGTGGTAGAGTGGTGGAGATTTGCTCTGGGAAAATTACTTGTTCAAATCGTGCAGATACGGCGATAAAATTTGTCGTATTTTCTGCTTTGCGCGGTGAACGCGGGTGCGGATGGTGGCTTCGTTCGCATTCAGGAACTCCGCTATTTCCTGATGCGACAGCCCGTCGTATTCGCGCAGGACAAACGCCTCGCGGTGCTCGAAATCAAGCAACTCCAGTGCGGTGGTGATAAGCGAAAGGAGTTCGTTTTCTTCGATGCGCCGTGCGGCATGGTGGTCTGGCGAGTCGTAATCCTCAAAGCGAAAGGTAACGCGGGTGTTGCGCTTGTGCTGAAGGCAGAGATTACGCGCTATCATAAGCAAATACGCCGGAACGTTGGTCATGGTGCGCCCCGCTGCCGTCTGGGCGCTTTCATAAAAGCGGGCAAAGGTCTCTTGAAAGACATCGGAGGATTCTTCCCGTGAGCCAAGCACCCGTTTGCAGTACGCATTGATGCGCGGCGCATGGCGGCGGTACAGTTCGGCAAACGCCCGCTCTGCTTCGGGGTGTGAGGCGCGAAGCTGGGCGTAGAGCGCTGTGTCGGTTTGGTTGTTTGGGGGCATGGATTTTGGGTCTTGAATTCAAGGGTGAATGGTTTGTATGGTTATGGGGTAAACGTGGATAAGTGAATAACTACCAAGAAAGCACTACTGAGGGATGCCTATTCTGAAAGCTCCTTCTCCGTTTGTCCCCGCAAAGAGAGTATTGCCTTTCACCGCGAGCGAAAGAACCAAGATATTAGCCAAACGAATTCCCACTGCTTGCCACGAGTCTCCGTTATTGTTTAAGCGAAAAACACCGTCACTTGTCCCGGCAAAGACTGTATTTCCGTTAGCTGTAAGAGAAATAATAGCCGGAGCCGGAGTCCTCAAACCGTTATTCACTGCCTGCCATGTTATGCCATTGTCCATAGAACGAAAGACACCACCACCGTCTGCTCTTCCGGCAAAGAGTATGCTCCCTCTAACGACAGTGAGAGATTTGATATATGCATTTGTCAAGCCGTTATTCACTGCCTGCCATGTCATGCCATTGTCTATAGAACGAAAAAGACCTTTGTCTGTCCCCGCAAAAAGTGAGTTTTCACTTATGGTAAGAGATTGGATACTTTTACTTGTTAAGCCGTTAGTTAGTTCTTGCCACGTTGTACCATTGTCCGTAGAGCGAAAAAGACCACCAGTCGAAGTTGGACCTGGAACTGTTCCTGCAAAGAGAGTGTTTCCACTAGCGGCGAGGCAATATATAGATAAACTTGTCAAGCCACTATTCATCACCTGCCACGTCGCACCATTATCCGTTGAGCGCATGATTCCTTCGCCATTTATCCCAGCAAAAAGCGTGTTGCCACTAGCGATAAGAGATTGGATATATGTATTTTTCAAGCTGTTATTCACTGCTTGCCATAATGCGCCGTTGTTATCGGAGCGAAAGATTCCGCCAACATATATTCCAGCGAAGAGCGAATTACCACTTTTTGCAAAACAGGTTACACTCCCATGCAGACCATTCATCTGCTGCCACTCTGTGGTGCTTATCACTGGTTCCAACACACGCGGAATATCGCCTTGCAAGGGGTCTTTGCAGCTTTGCACATTCATCAAAAAAAGACAAGTGACCAGCAGGAGTGCTGGCTTCAGGAACGAGGAGGTTTTCATACGAGGAAAGAAAAGAGAACGATACATAATGGATTTCGTCAAGCGGGGAAAAGCACCGTCTATTGGCAAACTATGGCATCCAAAAACTTTGTGGCATCCGATGACAAAAAGCAATAATCCACAAACTGCAAAAGTGTTTCATAAAAAATGCACACCGAGCGAAAATAATTCGTCCGTGCTGCACAGACCGCATGAATTCACGTCTGGGCGCAAAGATTTTTTTCGCGCTCTTTGTTATCTGCCAATTTGGAGCGATATTGCGCCGCATATTTTTGGTGCTAATTGGATTTAGTTGGAAACCTCTTCTACGAATGTCGGAAAGATATAATCTGTCATACCGACGCAGGTCGGTATCCATATCGAAAGAAAAAGCTCCATGTACTTCCAAACCATCTGCTTCCAATGGATGCCGACCTGCGTCGGCATGACTGTTTTTTCTAACTAAATTCATCAAGAACCATATTTTTCTTTTCACACCTAACCCGCTAGCTTTATGAATGTTTATTCGACGTTCTCTCGCACCGTGCAGTTTCTCTGCGCTTGTGCGGTCGTTTTCTCCCTCTCGGTACCGTACCTTCTTTCTCAAGCAGCCACTGAAGCCGAGTGCAAAACGCACTTGCAATTTCTCGCCTCCGATAAACTCTTGGGGCGCATGACCGGCACGCCGGGCAACGACGAAGCCGCCCGCTACATAGCCGAGCAGTTCCGCGCAAACAAAGTAGCCATGCCGGGCAGCATGAAGACCTATTTCCAGCCCGTTGCGTTCTTGAAGCGCCGCCTCACGACGAGCGGTTCGCTCATTATTGGTGCGGACACGCTTGCGTTTGAACGCCGTTTTGTTCCTGCCAATGTCCAAGCGGCGCTTCTTTCCGGCAATGCTGTCTTTGCGGGCTTTGGCGTAGTGGATTCCGCAACGAAGCGTGATGATTACGCGGGTCTGGACGTGAAAGGGAAAATCGTTATTGTGCAGTTCGGTGAAAACGACAGCACCGAGGTACGGAAAGGCTTCAATGCCAGCTTCCGCAAACGCGAAGCTGCCGAAGCAAAAGGCGCTGCGGCGCTCGTGGAGCTTTTCACACTAGAGAATCCGGTCGTATGGGGAAATGTTGTTTCCATTTTCAAAGGTTCGCGTCCCGAACTGGCAAGCGAAAGCAAAACGCACCCCATGAACTGGCTCATCGCCTACGACGGCGGCAAAAAAATGGCAATGAAACTTGCTGCCGATGCCGCGCAAAAGCGCTCCATTGCTGTCAGCATGAAACTTGAGCCGACCCGCAGTGATACTGTCTTTTCAAACAATGTGCTGGGCGTTATCAAAGGCACAGACCCCACACTCAGCCAAGAGTACATCCTGCTTTCGGCGCACTACGACCACATCGGCACGGGCAAAAGTGCTGACGGCAAAGACACCATCTACAACGGCGCACGCGACAACGGCATGGGAACAACGGCATTATTAGCTGCTGCGAAGCATTTTGCCGCAAAGCCGCCGAAGCGCTCACTGCTCTTGCTTGCCTGCACAGCCGAAGAAATCGGATTACTCGGCAGCCATTATTACGCCATGAATCCCGTCATCCCGCATAAAAATGTCGTGTATAATCTCAACACCGACGGCGCAGGCTTCAACGATACGGCGCTTGTCACCGTCATTGGTCTCGACCGCACCACTGCACAGCCGATGCTGGAAGAAGCTGCAAAAGCAAATGGATTGAAGGCAGTCGTGGATCCCGCACCGGAGCAGAACTTATTCGACCGTTCCGACAACGTGAGTTTTGCAAAATTTGGTATTCCTGCGCCAACATTTTCCCCGGGCTTCACGGCGTTTGATGCTGCGATTTTCAAATATTACCACCAGCAAGCCGACGAAGCGGGCGAAGATTTCAACTTCCGCTATCTGACGCGCTATGTCAATTCCTTCGTCACCGCCACACGTCTTATTGGCGATGCAAGCCAGCGTCCACGCTGGAAAGCGGGCGACAAATACGAAGCAGCCTTCAAAACGCTCTACGGTGAAAAGTAATATCCCGTACAATTAGCAAGCGCTGACTCTTATTGGAGTGCGAACGCAAGTTCGCATCATTTCGCAAACTTCCCGTTCGCACTCTCATTTTTTTGCACTCCATTCTCATTGCTAACATTCGTATTTTCTCATGGACACTCTCAAACGCTCCGTCACTCACTGCTCCCAAGTCCGCGTCCGCTATGCCGACACCGATAAAATGAAAATCGTCTATAACGGCAATTATCTGGTCTATTTTGAAATCGGTCGAACGGAATTACTTCGTGCTTGCGGATTGCCATATCTTGAACTGGAAAAAGCGGGATATTTGCTGCCCGTGCGCGAGGTCTTTGCCCGCTACAAAGCGCCCGCCGTCTATGACGATGTGCTGGACATTTACGCCACCTACACGCTGGAGCGCTCGCCGACTATTCGCATTGAATACGTCATCAAGCGTGGCGAAGAAGAGATTGTGAGCGGCTATTCGACGCACCCGTTTGTGACAGCCGAAGGCATGAAACCAGTGCGCCCGCCAAAAATCTTTTTTGATGCAATCGAAGAAACCCTTCGGAAGCAAGGGAAATAGCGGCTTTCGGGAAGTGCATTTTCACATCCGAAAAAAATGTCGTAGTTTTGTAGAAACAGAAGTTTCACAAGCCAAAACACCTGTGGTTTCGTCCTCACCAACACCGCCCCAATCCTCACCGATTTCGTCCTCGCTTGCTGCACCCCTTACTGCACCTCACCCCGCGCTCTGGAGGCGCAATGTCAATGTTCTCTGGATAGCCTCGTTTATTGCGATGGTCGGCATGAATGCGTGCTTGCCATTTTTACCGCTCTATGTCCGAGCGCTCGGCGTTACAAATTTCGCTGAAGCGCAGCGCTGGACTGGTCTGGTCTATGCCGGAGCATTTATGCTGTCCATTTTCACCGTACCGCTCTGGGGAGCGCTTGGCGACAAGTACGGCAAAAAATTGATGATTATTCGCGCTATCTTTGGGCTGACGCTCGCAATGTTTCTCATGGGATTTGCCCAAAACGTCTGGCAGCTTTTTTTCTTACGCATCTTCCAAGGCGGCGTGAGCGGCTTTATTGCTTCGTCCATTTCGCTTGTAAGCACGAGTGCGCCGGAAAACAAGCGCGGGTACGCTATTAGCCTTATCCAAACAGCAATTTCTGCCGGAACCGTCATTGGTCCGCTCATTGGCGGCGCTATTGCCGATGCTTTCGGGGTAAGGAGTTTGTTTTATCTGGTCTCGGCGTTGTGCTTCGTAAGCGGGATTGTGGTGGTGGTCTATGTGGAAGAAAGCCCGGAAGAGCGAGGAAGCGCCGAAGCACCGAGCGTACAAGATACAGTGCGCTTTGCGTGGCAAACACCGATATTGCGTTCTATCTTGCTTTCGATTGTGCTGGTGCAAGCGGCTCTCAATTTCACACCGTCTATTTTGGCATATTTCATCGAAGCAAAAGGCGCTCCGGCGGCGTTTCTGGCGACAATTACGGGCGCAGCAGTTGGGATTGTGGGAATTTTGATGGTCATTTTTGCACCGCGCTGGGGGCGCATGACGGACAAACGCGGCTTTGTTTGGGTGATGATGCGCGTACTGCCTTGGTTGGGGCTGGCTACGATGCTCCAAGCCTTCGTGCCGCGCTATGAATGGCTCTTTCCTTTGCGTGTGGTGATGGGCGTTTTTGCGGGCGCTGCTATTCCTACGCTCTATGCCGCTCTTGGCAAATATGCTCCTGCCGACCGTAATGGCGGACTGATGGGGCTTGCTTCCAGTGCAACGCTTGTTGGCGGTCTTTTTGCACCGATTCTCTGCGGTGCGCTTGCATCAGCCGTCGGCATGGAATGGAGCTTTATTGTCAGTGGTGTGTTATTCTTGGCTGCACTGCCGATGATGGTGTCAATGGGGCGCAATCTCAAGCGAGCAGCATCCATTGGATAAAATTGAGGAAGCGTAGAAACGACAAAAACGCAGAACTGCAACCACATCTGGTTGCCTTTCTGCGTTTTTGTTGAGCTGCCCCGTTGCCGGGCGCGATTACTTCGTTTCGTCAACAATCGTATAGTCTGCTTCTTCGACGTTGCCGTCTTTAGCGCCTTGTGCCGAGCCGTTCGCCGCACCATTCGGAGCGCCGTTTTGCTGCCCGTCGCCGCCGCCGCCATCAGCGCCTGCTGACTCATACATTTTGCGAGAAGCCTCGCTCCATGCCTCGTTGAGTGCGTCCATTGCAGGGCGGATTTCGGCAGTTTTGTTGTTTTTCAGTACGTCGGCAAGGTGGTCTTTTGCCGTTTCAATTTTGGTTTTGTGCTCTGCGGGCATTTTATCGGCAAATTCTTTGATTTGCTTTTCGGTCGAACCGACGAGGTTGTCGGCTTGGTTGCGCAATTCGATTTCTTCTTTTTTGCGTTTGTCTTCTTCGGAGTGCATTTGCGCGTCGCGTTTCATTTTCTCGATTTCGTCTTTCGAGATGCCCGACGACGAGGTAATACGAATGGTTTGCTCTTTGCCGGAGGCTTTGTCTTTCGCGCTGACATGGAGCATACCGTTTGCGTCAATGTCGAAGGTTACTTCCACTTGAGGAACGCCACGCGGAGCAGGCGGAATGCCGTCCAGGTGGAATTTGCCAAGTGTGCGGTTGTCCGATGCCATTGGGCGTTCGCCTTGCAGAATATGGATTTCGACCGAAGGCTGATTGTCGCTGGCGGTGGAGAAGGTCTCGCTTTTCTTGGTCGGAATCGTCGTGTTCGATGGAATCATCGGGGTCATTACGCCGCCAAGTGTTTCGATGCCAAGCGTGAGAGGCGTTACGTCGAGCAAGAGTACATCCTTGAGGTCGCCGGAGAGAACTGCGCCTTGCACAGCCGCGCCCACAGCTACTACCTCGTCAGGATTCACGCTCTTTGCCGGATCTTTGCCAAAGAATTTTTTAACGAGTTCTTGAATTTTGGGGATACGGGTCGAACCGCCTACCAAAATTACTTCGTCAATTTGCGCCGGCGTAATTTTTGCGTCTTTGATAGCTTCTTCGCACGGCTTCAAGGTGCGGTCAAAAAGGTCTTCGCAGAGTGCTTCAAATTTAGCGCGAGTAATTTTCACCACCAAGTGCTTCGGACCGTCTTGCGTAGCGGTAACGAAAGGCAAATTGATTTCGGTTTCGAGTTTGCTCGAAAGCTCAATTTTTGCTTTTTCGGATGCTTCGCGGAGGCGTTGAAGTGCCATTGCGTCTTTGCGAAGGTCAATGCCTTCGGTTTTTTGGAACTCTTCGGCAAGGAAATCAATCAGGCGATGGTCGAAGTTATCGCCGCCCAAGTGCGTATCGCCATTGGTGGATTTCACTTCAAAAACGCCGTCGCCGATTTCGAGAACTGATACGTCGAACGTACCGCCGCCCAAGTCATAGACCGCAACGGTCATGTTCTTGCCTTTTTTGTCCAAACCGTATGCCAGCGCTGCCGCCGTCGGCTCGTTGATAATGCGGCGCACGTTCAAGCCCGCGATTTCGCCTGCGGTCTTGGTGGCTTGGCGCTGTGCGTCGTTGAAGTATGCCGGAACGGTGATAACGGCTTCGGTAACTTTTTGTCCGAGATAATCTTCCGCGGTTTGCTTCATTTTTTGAAGAATCATCGCGGAGATTTCTTCCGGCGAATACTGACGACCGTCAATTTCTACCCGTACTGAATTACCGTCTTTTGAGGGTTCGTTAGTGTAGGAAACGAGTTTGCTTTCTTCGCTCACTTCATCGGGACGACGACCCATGAAGCGTTTGATAGAGTAAATGGTGTTTTTGGGGTTGGTAACGGCTTGGCGTTTTGCTGCCTCGCCCACGACGCGCTCACCGCTTTTGGTGAAACCGACCATCGAAGGAGTAGTGCGTCCGCCCTCGCTGTTAGCGATGACGACGTGCGATGCGCCTTCCATTACCGACACAACGGAGTTCGTCGTGCCAAGGTCAATACCGATAATCTTGCTCATTGTTTGTAGCTCCTGATTGAAAATTTTGAGATGATAATGTGATTTCAGTTTGTAGTTTTTATGCAGGTTCTTGGTAGAACGCGCTGGGAACAAGCGGGTTATGTACGCCGACAAGCATCATATAGCCATAGTCCACCAAAATATCGGATACAATATCGGCACCAAACGAGCGGATTTCACTAATGCGATCTTCGTCAGCGCCACGTGCGAAAATTGTAATTTGAACGTATTCCGAATACGTTGGAACCTGCTCATAGACGGCAGCGCAGACTTCCGGGAAATGATGGCGTAGTTCAGAAACAACATAATCCGCCAGTTCGCGCTGCTTGTGGTTCAAGTCAATTTCGACTTTGACGGAAATATCGTGCAGGTCAATAGCCTCGAAATCAATATCCAGCACCATGTTCAATCACTTTCAAAATGGTTGCAATAAATTCTTGGGCGCGTTTCAGTTGCTTTAAGGCATCTTTACGACTTACTTCGTTCTTATAATCTGCTTCCAAACGTTTATCCAGCAAATCTGACAAATAGGATTTGAAGGCGGAAGGAAATATTTTACGACGATGGACTAGATATTGGCTGAAGTCTGATTGTACGCGCTTATGGTCAACAGTAACGTTGTAGCCAAAATATCCTAATGCTTCAATTGCTGCGTGAAACGCCGCGTAATAAGCCCGATTCGCTGAGGCATTATAGCGTTCCGCTTCGTATGCGGCTTCTGCATCGGCGATATTTTCTTGTGCGCGGGCGAGAAATGATGCTTTCACGCAGAAATGATTGTTCGTGTCGGATAGTTGCTTGCTTTACGCGAATGACGGATGACAGAGCAAAATCGTGGTTTGCGCTCTCATCCGTCATTCATCATTTTCTTCTTCGACGGATGCTGCCTTCGGTAAGCGAAAGCAGAATGAAATTCCTCAAGAACACTATGCTTATGGCTTGTAGCCTCTAAAGGGGCTTATGCCAAAAAACCGTCGCCGTAGAACATTGTGTCTTCTTTACACAAGTCGCTGGCGTTGGTGCTACCGAAAAGCAAGTCCCGGAGGAACTTACCGGTTTCGCAAAGCATGGTCGTGTTCATAATAGTATCCTTTTGAAAAGTTTTTGAGAGGCAGTGCCGTGAAAATTGTTTACAACCTCTGTGTTTACAACCCTTGTGGGCAACTGCCGTGTGTGCTTATGCGCACGCTTGGTGTACGTGCGTTCTCCCGCGAGGCGCTTTTTGTAATGCGGCATCAAGGGAGAATACGGTACAGAACAGCAAATATAACGAATGTGCAGCAAATAGCGGAGTGCAAACGTCATTTTTCGTTATAGTTTTTCTTCGGCAAACGTGCGTTTACACTTGTGCGTTTGCACTCCGCGTATTCTTTATCCATCATTACTTGATTTCGACAGCAATTTGCTTGGGTTTCGAGACTTCCGTTTTTGGAAGCGTGACGTTCAAAACGCCATTCTCGAATTTTGCGTCAACCGCATCCGCGTTGACGTTCTCCGGTAACTGGAAGGAGCGCGAGAACTCACCATAGACCCGCTCAACGCGGACGTAGTTTTTGCCTTCGTCTT